>CAYRIB010000054.1:2289-18918 GCA_964424165.1 uncultured Myxococcales bacterium
TTCACGCCCGGGGGCGAGGCCTTCGTTCGGCGCGTGTCCCTTCCCATCCCTGGCGAGATCCAGATCGATCTGTCGGTGGCCACCCGGCTCAACGCTGGCCTGGCAGCAACCGGTCGGTTCGACGGCGTGGACGGGGCCGAAGCCATGCGCCTTGCGGCCCGGGTGTCTTCGTTGATCGGTCATTCCGTGATGCTGGTCCGTGCGGCACGCCATCGCAGGGGACTCGAGGTGATCGAGATCGATCCGCAAGGGGCGAGTCATCTGCGATTTTGCGCGACCCCGGAAGAGGGTTCGGCCCATGAGATCCTCCTCGGCGAGCGGGAGCTCGATGCCAAGGCTTCGGTCTGGCCATGGCCCTGGGTCGCTGCCGGGGTCTCGGCCGGGGCTCTGTCGGCCGCCATCGCCCTGAACGTGGCCGCCAACGAAGACACCGCAAGCATCAATGCGGGGGTCAACCGCGTGGACCGTCGTTCTCGCGAGAAAACGGCCGCGATCGCCTGCTACGCCATTTCGGGAGCCTTCGCGGCCGGCGCCGTGCTTTTCGCCGTGCTGCGCCCCGATCCGGCCGCCCGCATCATCGTCCTGCCCGATGCCAACGGTTCCTTGACCCTGGCCGTCGAAGCGCCCCTTTAGCCCGCCGTCAGGCCGCGGCATGGGCACAAATTTGCCTTGGCCGCCCACAGTACCCATAATGTGAGGGAGGAGGGTGCGATGTTCGACGCATTCATCATCGAGAAGATCCGGGAAGAAGAGGAAAATGCCGCCAACCGTCGGTATGAACAGGACCGTCCCGGCCTGGAACAAGACTTTCCCGATGTCCTTGAAGAGGATCCCTGCACGCAGCCTACCTTGGAGACCCCTCGCGGGGTGATCATCCTCGGCGACGAAGAGTCCTGATACTTGTTCAAAAGCATTCGGAACCACGCTTTCCCATGCTCGTTTTGGCGACCGCTTCAACTTGCTTCTTGACGCAAACCCTTCCAGCGCCTATGAGTTTTGCCATGATGGACGTATCCTCCTATCTGTGCAGCGCGCGGGAACAGGCGGGAATGAGTCTGGCCCAGGTCGCGGCCGTCACCCGGATTCCCCTGCAATCGCTCGAGTCCCTCGAGCAGGGACGATGGTCGGCCCTGCCCCAACCGGTGTTCGTTCGGGGCTTTGTCACGGCCTTCTGCCGTGCGGTCGGCGTACCCGAAGCACCGGCCCTTGACGCCCTGCCCAAAGCGGCCCGGCCCGAGCCCGGCGTGGCGCTTGCGTCGGTGGTCACGCGAGGCGAGGCCGTGCTGCGCCCGTACAGCCCTTCGGGCGCCCGTCCATCCTCAACGAACGTGGCCTACCTCGCCATCGTGCTCGTGTTCGTGGTCGGCCTTCTGCTGGCCGTGTTCGCCATGGGCCGCAAGACTAGTCCTGCGGACCTATCACGGGCCGTTTCCCCGCCCACCAGTCCCTGGTCCGTCCCGGATTCTCCGGCCCGGCAGTAACCGGATGTCTGGGCCATCACTTCCCGATCGCGAGGTCCAGACCCCGGCCTTGATCCTGCGTCGAGTGGCGTACGGGGAGCAGGCATGGATCTTGACCCTCCTGACACGTCAACACGGCATGGTGAGCGCCATGGCCCGGGCGGCTCGGACCAGTCGTCATCGCTTCGGATCGGGTCTGGACTTGTTCGTGGTATTCGAGGCACGACTGGTGTCGCGTCACCCGTCCGCGCTGCCGGAACTGGCCACCACGGAAACGATACAGAGTTATCCGGGGATCTTGGACGGCCTCGATCGTCTCGAGATGGGACAAGCGGCCCTGGCGCTCACCCACGACCTGCTCAAGGATGCGCCGGTCACCGCGGTGACCTTCGATCAGGTCCGGGCATGCATGAAGGCCATCGAGCAGGCGCCCGAACATAGCGCACACGGACCGTTGCTGCGTCTGGGCTGGCAACTCCTCGAAGCGCTGGGCGCCACGATCGCAAAAGAACATCTTGACGAAGATCTTCGAGCGGCCCTGCGGACCGGCGAGGTGAACTCAGGTACTCCGACCCGCGCCGCGGTCCTGCGCTTCCTTCAGGAAACCACCGAACAGGTCCTCGGCAGGGCCTATGTCCTGTTTGATCTGAACGGATGAAGCCGGCCGGCAAGCACGATCCACAGCAGGCCCATCAACGCCAGGAGGGCTGGCCCAAACGACGGTTGGCGCCCCTGTGAACACCCCCCTTGGGGCGACTCGATACGGGCACAATCGGCTTCGTCCACGATGCCGTCACAATCGTTGTCCACCTGGTCATCGCACACTTCGAAGTCTGGCATCCCGACGGCTGCGTCGCAATTCACGCCCCAGCCATCCAGGGTGCATCGATACTTTCCGAAGGCCTGGCACGCCCCGATTCCGACGGTGCACACGTCCCCGACCGGAAACCCGTTGTCCAGCAACCCATCGCAATCGTTGTCCAGCAAGTCGCCGCAGCGCTCCCGTTCGGGCGTCCCGGCCTTTGCATCACAGGCCACGTCCTGCCCCAGCAGGGTGCAGACGTAATGCCCGGATCGTGCGCAGATGCCCTGGCCGGTCGTGCAGGGTTCTCCCAACTGCAACCCTTCGTCCGTTTCCCCGTCGCAATCGTTGTCGCGATTGTCGCACGAACGTTCGACGGGCTCGTACGAAGACGGATAGTCGCACACAAATCCCTCGCTGCCCCCGCAGGTCATGACCGCACCCGCGCACACCCCGGCCTGCAGGCAGTGGCCCGGCGGAATCGTCACATCATCAGCCCACCCGTCGCAGTCATTGTCTACTCCGTCACAGGAAATCTCCTGGACCTCGTAGCGCGATTCGTAGACACACACGAACCCTTGCGCCCCCAGACAGACCGGCTTCGTGCCCTCGCACACCCCCTCATCCAGGCAACGATCCACGCTGTGGACGTCCTCGTCGACCAACCCGTCGCAGTCGTCATCTCGCCCGTTGCAAACCTCGACCCCTTCCGGATGAATCCCGGCATCCCCGTCATCACAGTCCCCTTCGTCCTCGGACCAGTCGTCCGCATCGTTGTCGCACCACGTATTCGGTGCACCCGGGGTCCCGAAATTGCCCAGATCACCATAATTCGTTCGCGACGGACACCAGTGCCGAGCCAGGGCCTCTTCATTCCCTGGTTCCATCGACATCGCGGCACCAGGGATGACGGGCACCAGGTCCGGCCCGAACACCAGCATGTCAACCAGGTACGCCCCCTGCAGCAGGATCACCGCATCCCTTTCCGGGTCCATGGTCACGTCCCCGCCATACACGTAGTCTACGGCGGCGCCACCATTCATCGACACATCACCGTTCCTTCCCAGCACCAGGCGCTCCCCACCTTGAATGAGTCGTTCCTGTCCGGGACTGATGACGTGAAACGAACCACTCGCGGTCACGATGACCAGTCCCTGGCAGTTGAACGGGGCCTCACCGGGATTGTGGATCTCGATCCACTGGCCAAGGCCATTGGCCACCTCGGCCGGATCCATCATGGCTTCGGAAATCAGCACCCGCTGCCACACGTCGGGATGGTACTGATAGGCCAACGCTGTCGCGGGCAAACACGACAGTACCACCCATGCTGACAGCAGGCGAAACATGGCGGGATTGTAACGGTTTCGACCCACGAACTCAAGCAAGGGCCTGGGCCAGGCGATCGAAGTCGTGGTCTGTGAGCGTTTCGGTTACGGTGATCAGGAGGTCGTTGTCATGACCGAGCCCGTAGCGTGCGATGGCGATTCCCGGCACGATTCCGTCGGCACACAAGCGCTCGACCACGCGGTCCGCAGGCCCGGCAAGGCGCACTACGAACTCGTTGAAGGTGGGAGCAGCATGGGGCAGTGTCACGCCGGGTAGTGCTGCCAGGCGTGACTTGAGCACCTCCGCGCGCTGGTGATTGTACAGTGCCAGACGTGCCAGGCCCTCGGACCCGATCAGCGACAGATAGATGGCCACGGCCAGCGCGCACAGTCCCTCGTTCGAGCAGATGTTCGACGTCGCATTGCCGCGGCGGATATGCTGTTCGCGCGCCGCCAGGGTCAGCGTGTAACAGGTCTGACCAGACGCATCCACGGTTTGGCCGATCAGGCGCCCCGGCATGCCCTTGACCAGGGGGTTCTTGACCGCAAAGAGGCCGATGTAAGGTCCCCCGAACGACAGCGGCAAGCCCAGCGACTGCCCCTCCCCGGCCGCAATGTCGGCACCGAGCACGCCAGGCGCCTCGATCAGACCAAAGGCCAGGGCTTCAGTAAAGGTCGACACCATCATGGCGCCGCGCTCGTGGGATGCGGCGGCAAAAGCCCCGACATCTTCGACCACGCCAAGGTAGTTGGGCGACTGTACGACCACGGTCCCCACATCCCCATCGAGCAAATCCTGCAGGCGCGTCAGGTCCGTGGCCCCCATTTCATTCATCGGCAGGTCTACCAGACGGTCGGCCCCCAGGTAGGTGGCCATCACGGCCCGATACTCGGGATGAACGGCCCGGGACACCAGGACCTTCGGACGCCGCGTTGCCCGCGAGGTCATCAGGCAGGCCTCCGCGAGCGCCGTGGCCCCCTCGTACATCGAGGCATTGGCCACATCCATGCCCAGCAGGCCCGCCACCATCGACTGGTATTCGAACTGCGCCTGCAGCGTACCCTGCGACAATTCCGGCTGGTAGGGGGTGTAGGCCGTGTAGAAATCCCCGCGATCCAGCAGGTGATGCACGGCTGCAGGCACGTAATGGGCGTATGCCCCGCCTCCCACGAACGAGCGCATCGAAGCCGTAGTCGCATTCCTACGCGCCAGGTTCTGCATGGACAAGACGACCTCGGCTTCGCTCTGGCCTGGTGGCAATGCGAGGGCCTCGCGAAGGCGCACATCTTCGGGGATCGTGGCAAAGAGGTCCTGGATCGACGACACCCCGATCACTCGGAGCATCTCGTCGATTTCAGCCGTGGTATGGGGGATGAATTCCATGATGGCGCATGTCTCCCGCGAGAGGTCACGGTCCTTGAGAAGAGGCCGGACGGGGGCTCAGCCCTCGCCGCTGTCGTCGTCAAGGCGGCCGATCAGTTCCTCGTAGTCGTCGGCGCTCAGCAGTTCATCGATCTGTTCCATGTCCTCGACTTCGATGCGCACGAGCCAGCCTTCCTCGTAGGGGTCGGAGTTGGCCACGGCCGGGTCGTCGTTGAGCAGGTCGTTGATCTCGACGATCACCCCGCTGACCGGGGCGAACACCTCGGTCGAGGCCTTCTGGGAGTCGATCATCCCGATCGGCTCGCCCTTCTCGACCTCATCACCGATGCGCGGCAACTCGACGCTGACGATGTCGCCAAGCTTTTCCTGGGCATAGTCGGTGATGCCAGCGGTAACGATGTTTTCTTCCTCGACCTTGACCCACTCGTGGCTCTCAGAGTACCGATAGTCCTTCGGAACCGACATGACGCGCCTCCTTTAGTGCGGATGCTTGAACAAGGGTGGTTCGACCACCCGCACCGCCACCTTTCGCAACCCCTTCAGATCCACTTCCAGACGGGTTCCAACCTCATGATGAGGCAAGTTCACATAGCCGAGGCCCACGGGCACCTTGAGACTCGGCGACAGGGTCCCGCTCGTGACGTGCCCCACCTCCTCGTCGCCGAAGAGGATCGGATAGCCGTGACGGGGGATTCCCTTTCCCTCGGCCACGAATCCCACGAGCTTGCGCCGCACGCCCTCGGACACCTGGCGTGCCAGCACCTCGCGACCCACGAAATCACCCTTGCCCAGTTTGACCGTCCATTCGATTCCGGCCTCGATGGGTGTGGTGGTCTGGTCGATGTCATTGCCATACAAACAGTAGTTCTTTTCGAGGCGCAGGGTATCGCGCGCTCCGAGCCCGATGGGGGCCACCCCCATTTCCTCGCCATGCACGATCAGATCGCGCCACAGCGACACCGCGGCCTCGTGCGGGACGTACACTTCCCCGCCCCGCTCGCCGGTGTAGCCGGTGGTCGACACGATGACTTCGGCACCGCGGTAGGAGATCGTCTTGAACGTGAACGGCTTCATGCCGCCCGCCTCGGCCCCGAGAACCCGAACCAGAAGGTCAGGGGCCGCAGGGCCCTGGATGGCAATCTGCGAATACCGATCAGACAGGTCCGCGACCTCGCATTCCCCCGCGGCCTGCTCGACGAACCACTGAAAATCCTTATCCTTGTTCGATGCGTTCACACAGATGAACAGGTCCGTAGGGGACCGCTTGTACACGATCATGTCATCCACGATACCCCCGTCCGGGTAGCACACGGGGGTGTAGATGGCCTTGCCCGGGCCCGCCTTGATAACATCGTTGGTGACGATCCGCTGAAGCACGGTCTCGGCCTTGGGGCCCTGAAACACGATCTCGCCCATGTGGCTGACATCGAACAGCCCGACGCGGGTCCGCACCCGCTGATGCTCAGCCGCGATCCCCTCGAACTGAACCGGCATCCAGTGCCCGGCAAAGGGCACCATCTTCCCGCCTGCACGGACGTGTTCGTCGTAGAAGGCCGTGCGGCGAAGGTCGGCATGCTCGTCCAAGGCAACCTCCCATCGGGACCTTCGGGTCCAATATAACAATGGTCTGGGGGGGTCAAGGGAAAAGTGCGATAGAGGGGGCGAGTCCCGTTCGTCAGAGCTTTTCGCGCCGCCATTCGGCCGCCAGCAAGGTGTTGTGCAACAGATATGCGATGGTCATGGGGCCCACGCCTCCGGGCACCGGGGTCAAGAAGGCCGCGCGCTCGGCCGCTGCGGCGAACTCGACGTCCCCGCACAATCGCCCCTGCTCGCGGTTCATGCCCACATCGATCACGATCGCCCCGGGACGTATCCAGTTTCCGCGGATGAACTCCGGCTTCCCGATGGCCGCCACCAGTATCTCGGCCTCCGCGACCCGGCTTGCCAGGTCCTCTGTCCGCGAGTGTGCCAGCGTGACCGTGGCGTGGCGTGCGCTCAGCAGAATCGCCACCGGCTTCCCGACCGTGAGGCTCCGCCCCACCACCAGAACACGGCGCCCCTTCAGATCCACGCCGGTCTCGTCGATCAGGCGCAGGATTCCCGCAGGCGTGCAGGGCACCACACCCGGCTGTCCTGCGAGCAACCGTCCGAGGTTCAACGGATGAAAGCCGTCCACGTCGCGTCCAGGGTCGATTGCGTTCATCACCGCTGCCGCATCCATGTGGGCGGGAAGCGGCATCTGCACCAGGATCCCGTCCACATCCGGGTCCGCGTTGAGTCGGGTCACCAGGTCCAACAGGTCTGCCTGCGAGGTGCTTTCCGGGAGCGCATGGGTCACGCTGCGGATTCCGACCTGCTCACAGGCCTTGGACTTGCCGCGCACGTAGATCCGCGAAGCCTCATCATCGCCCACCAGGACCACGTGCAGATGGGGCATGACCCCGCAACGCTGCTTCAGGACCGCAACCCCCTTCGCGACCTCGTCGCGCACCCGGGCCGCGATGGCCCGGCCATCCAGGATCCGCGCCGACGGTGCCATGCTCGACCTCCACAAACCCGAACCGAATGCTAACTGGCCCCTGTGAGCGAGGCAAGCGTATGATCGGCCCGGGAGGCAGTTCGTAAGAATGGCCAGGAAGCATCCTCAACCGAAACGACCCCGGCGAAGGCGGGGAAACGTCGCCCTGCGGATTGCACTGTCTTTGTTCGTGGTCGTCGCACTGGCCCTGCTTGCAACCGTGATCCTGGTTCGCCTCGCCGAACGCGACCTGCCTGACATTCCCTCGTTTTCGGCCTATGCGCGCGATGTGCCCAAGGTGAGTCGCATCCTGGCGCGCGATGGTACCGTGATTGCCGAGTTCTTCACCGAGCGTCGAACCTTGTGCCGTCCCGATTCAATCCCGCCGCTCGTCGAACAGGCCGTGCTCGCGGCTGAAGATGCGGACTTTCATGCCCACGAGGGACTGTCGTACGGGGGGATCGCCCGCGCCATGTTCATCAACCTGTACCAGGGTCAGATCGCGCAGGGCGGGTCCACGATCACCCAGCAGGTGGTCAAGCAGGTCATGCTGTCGACCGAGCGGACCTGGCAGCGCAAGTTCCGGGAACTGCTTCTGGCCCGGCTTCTGGAACACAACCTCACCAAGCGCGAGATCCTGGCCATGTATCTGAGCGAGGTCTACCTGGGCCACGGCCGATACGGGATCGAGGAGGCAGCCCGCTACTATTTCGGGAAGGGGGCCACGAACCTGCTACTGCCCGAGGCGGCTCTGCTCGCGGGCATCATTTCCGCACCCGAGGCGCATTCGCCCGTTCGAAACCCCTCTGCGGCCTTCGAGCGACAGCACTACGTGCTGCGACGCATGGTCGAAGAGGGCATGATCGCCGAGGCCGAGGCCAAGACCGCAGCCGCAACCCCCGTCACTCTGTGGGCCCGTCCCGAACCACGCCTCGATGCCGCGCCCTATTTCGTTGATGCGGTGCGCCGTGAAGCCACTCGTCTCTTCGGACCCGAGCGCCTGTTGCACGATGGTCTGACCGTGCTCACCACGCTGGACCTCGACGTCTCGGACCGGGCGGAATTCGCGGTTTCGGTCGGCCTGAAGCATCTGTGGGAACGGGGTCGCACGCGGGAGAGCGACGAGGCCTCGAACGCCCGCGACGGCGGCGACGAGGTCGGTCCGCCGCCCGCGGTCCTGGCCACGGTCACCGATTGCGACCGATCGCGAGGTTTGATACGTATCCATGGGCCCGAAGGCGATGGCCTGCTTGACCCCACCACCTTGGCTCGTCGCCTGTTCACGGACCCGGACCCCTACTCCGTGTGCCGCCCCGGAAGCACCTTACCCGTGATGAAGGCGGGTGAGCAACAGGAGGTCGACGGCCAGAACCTTCGCATGTTCAACGCCGAGATCGGTCCTCAGGCGGCCATGGTGGTGCTGGCCCCGGGCGACCGCGCGGTTCTGGCCCTGGTCGGGGGCGAGGACTTCGCTTCGCGTTCGTTCAACCGGGCCGTACAGTCGCGTCGGCCACTCGGGTCCACGGTCAAGCCGTTTCTGTATGCGACCGCCATGGCGCACGGAGTGCCCGCGGAGGCCACCTTCGACAACACGCCCGTCGCTTTCCGGGCCGGGGGCGGACGCCGATGGACCCCCAGGAACTACGAGGGCACGTTCGACGGACGCAGTTACACCATGTCCGAAGCGCTCGCCCGATCCGTCAATGTCGTGGCCGTGAAGGTCGCTGCCCGGATCGGCGTCGATGCGCTCGCGGACTTTCTGGCCTCGACGGGGATCGACGGGGCGTTGCCACGCGACCTGTCGCTGGCACTCGGCAGCGCGGAATCAAGTCCCTTGGCCCTGGCGAACGCACTGGCCCTGTTTGCCTCCGGAGGCCTGCATGACACCCCCTTCTTGATCGACCGGGTCATCAACGCAGAGGGAATCGTGATCCTGGACCACCAGGCGAGACCATCGCGCAAGTTGCCCGAGTCGATCGCGAACAGCGTGCGTGCCATGATGCGCCGTGCCGTGACCGAGGGGACGGCCTCGGCCGCGGCCAGCCTATCGGTGCCTGCGTGGGGCAAGACCGGCACCACCAACCGCTCGCGCGAGGCGTGGTTTGCCGGATCCGATGGACGCAACGTGGTCACGGTACTCGTGGGTTACGACGACCGATTGCCCATGGCGCGGGCCACCGGGGGCAATACGGCCCTGACGTTCTTCAACCTTTTCGTGAAGTTTTCGCAGATTCCAGGCGTGCCACCCGCTCCCTGAGCGCCACGACTTCGGTCTTGAGGGCGTCGATTTCCGCGGCCAGACTGCCCAGATTGCGCGCCGCGGACAAGACCGTCTGCAGACGTTCGTCGACGCGGTGCTGAATGTCTTCATAGGCCTTGTGGGTCTTCAGGACCAGTTCGCGGACCTCTTCGACCGGGTCGGTTCCGAAGATGCGCTGCATCGTCTTGTTGGCCTCGCCCCGTAGCGACGTCACCGGGGTTGCGATCGTGCGCTGAATGAACTCCCCCCCGCTCTGCAACAGCCCGACGAGTCGCTGAATCGGCACCGAACGCTGATCGCGTTTTTCCTGGCCGACCAATACCTGGGCCAGGGTCACGGCCGTGATGTCCTCGCCGCTGCGGCTATCGAGCACCCGGATTTCCCCGCCATTGCGCAGGAAGGTGCCGAGTTCCTCGAGGGTGATGTAACGACTGGTGCCCGTGTCGTACAACTTGCGGTTCGGGTAGCGCTTGACCGTCTTCATTTCGCTCACGGGCATTTCCTATCGTCGGTGAATGACCCCGACATCATCCACCCAGAATCCCTCGGGAATCACCTTGCGCAGTTGATCTTTGCGATGCTTCAGCTTCCAGGACTTCTCGACGAGCAGGTTGAGGATCGCGGTGCGCACGCGCTGGGTCTCGGAGTCGTCGAGCAGGCGGTCCACCAACACGTTGCCCATCTCTTCCTGGCCCAGGTCCGCGAGTCCCTCGAGGGCGTGCACCCGCAACTCTTCATTGTCATCGGACAACAGCCCCAGAAGGCGTTCGCGCACCCGTTCGTCCTTGAATTCCCGCAAATTCGAAACCAGTTCGACCTTGCGTTCCACGTCCCGATCGAAGATCGCCTCCATGGCGCCCTCGATACGAAGCAACGTTCCGATCGTCTCGTCGTCGCCCACGATCTCGCGCAACGCCTTGATCGGCCAGTAGGGCGCGTTCTCGCGTTCCAGGAACGCACAGATGGGCGTCACCGACACGGTTCCGAGCCGAACCAGGTGATTGCAGACCTGCTGCTTTTCCTCTTCATCGCCGATCGACTGATCGATCCGAAAGGTGAAGCGCTGAAGCAGCGCGTTGACCGCTTCTTCGGTCCCGATCTCGGCCAGCGCATCGATCGCATGGGTCCGCTCCGGGCCCTGCACGTACTTGTTCGAAACCTTCTTCTGCAAGCGCGCCACGGCCCCCGACGGGGCCTTTGTCCCGCCTTCGGTCACCACTGCCGTATCGTCACCGCCCCCGAACAGGCGCGAAAAGAATCCCATGACACCCCCTTGTGCACGCACCCGGATCAGGCGCTACGCACGACCTTCTTGACCGACGCCAACGACAACTTGGCCGTCATCACGTCGTCCTGAATGGTGGCCCACTCGCCGTCCACGTCCTTGAGATAGGCCCCCGTAGGACCGCCCACCTCGAGGGTCCCGTCGGGCAGCAACACCACTCGCTTGCCAATGTCCCGCCGCAGTTCGAGGGTCAGATTCGATGCGCTGGCCGCGGGCTCATCGTCGTCCCGCATCGACCGCTTGAACTCCTTAACCCCCTTGCCCAGACCGCCGAGCAGGGCCGGCAATCGCGTGGCCCCGAACAGAAGCAGGATCACGACGAGGATCAGAAGAACTTCCGTCCACCCGATGTTCACGCCTCACCTCCCGCCGGCCGGGGCCGGCCGATGCCTATTTGAACAGGCTTCCCGCCTTGTCGGCCGCCTTGTCGATGGTATCCACCGCCCGATCCACCCGGTTCGTCGCCGAATCGACCTTGCCTTCAATCCGGTCGGGGGTCGAGGCCACGTGCTCGACCTTGCGGGCGTATTCCTCGGGCTCGCGCAGGGCGTTGTCCTGTTCGGCCAGGGCCTGGTCCATCCGCTTTTCCGGGTCCGCGGACGGCCCCCCTTTCTTGGTCATCGAATACTTGGCCACCTTCTCGCCATCGCGCCCGACCTCGACCTTGTCGGCCCAGGACACGATCAGGTCCTCGGACCCGTCCCAGTCCATCGGAACCAGACGGGTCTTCGGGTGATTGATGATCTTCATGACCACCAGGGCCTGGTTCTTGGCGTGTTCCTTGTACCAGATGTGCGGCCGATCGCGCGGGTGCTTGTCTTCGCCACCCTCGGCGGCCTTGTAACCCATCTTGGGATCCTTGAGCACCTCGACGAGCTTGAACACGTTTTCTTCGCCCATCTCGAAGCTTTCCTTGTCCATGCCATTGAGCACCTTGATCGTGGCATAGCCGTTGGCGGCCTTCATCGCCGGATCGTCGTGGTAGGCCGCAAAATCGGAATCCGTCCGCGACTTGCGCACCTTCTCGAGCGATTCCTTGCTGCCGATATCTGCGAGTCGGCGCAGGTATTCGATGGCGTTGTCCTTGTCGCCGTCGAGCGCAAAGCAGCAGGCCGCGTCATAAAGGGCCTGCACGTAGGCCGGATCGAGCTTCAAGGCCTGGTCGAGCAACCCGAGCGCCCCGGACCAGTCTTTCTTCTTGTAAGCCTTCATGGCCTGGCTTCGCAGCTTCTGCGCGGCCTTCTGATCCGCGGGCGAACCAGCGTGCGGACGGTATTTCTTGCGCCCGGCGGCATCACCTGCCTTACCTGCCGCCGACTGCGGCGGAGGCGCAAAGCCCAGGCGCTGCAACGCACCTTCCGCGATGTGGCGGCTCTGCTCGTCGCTTTCCTTGAACACGCGGGTGAATGCACGGGCCGCGGCCTGCTTTTCGGGGTCCTTCACGCGGCTCACGTCCCGATAGGCCTCCCACAGACGCATGCACGTATTCAGATCCGCGAGGCCAGCCTGGTCACTGGCCGTCAAGACCGCGTCACAATTACCCTTTTCCTTGTCCCACTGAGCTTGTGCCAAGGCCGCTCCGGGGATCGCAATGCCGAATCCGGCGATCAGCACGAAACCGAGGATCCACAGCCGTGTGTTCATGAAGATACCTCCCGGCAAGAACGTCCCGAGAGTCTAGCAGAATCCCGGCTTCGGCGCCATATGGGCCGCGGGGTGTTCTAGAAGAAGTGCTTGACGAGGCCGAGGATGCCCTGGCTCCAGGGCACCCGGTGCGTGGCGCCCCCAACAGCCCCTGCAAGACGATCCCGGTTGGCCAGATACCACTCGTAGTTGCGCAGCAGCGCGTCCTGGTTCGAATGCTTCGGGGCGAACCCGAACACCTTCTCGGCCTTCTCGACCGACACGAACGAATCGCGGGTTGCGGTCTTGTATACCCACGGGTACAACGGCGACAG
The DNA here is from genome assembly GCA_964424165.1 of uncultured Myxococcales bacterium. GTDB lineage: Bacteria > Myxococcota_A > UBA9042 > DTJE01 > DTJE01 > CAYRIB01. The sequence continues at coordinate 15,282 of CAYRIB010000054.1, forward strand.
GTGCAGCAGTTCCAACACCTCGAGCCCGAACACCACCAGATGCCCCGGGGACCCCTTGACCTTGCGCCCAAAGCCCGCGCGATCGAGCACAACCTGATAGTCCTGCCGCATGGTCGAAAACACCTTGGCACCCACGTTGAATTCGGTGTTCACCGCTGCCGCGTCCGGGTGTTCGGCCGCGCGCACGATCGCCTCGCACAGGTCCTCGACGTCGAGCAACTGGTACAAATTGTCCCCACGGCCGATCATGGGGAACGAACGACCTTCGCTGGCCCACTGGTAGAAGATCGCAAACACCCCGAGCCGTTCAGGTCCCACGAAGGACTTCGGTCGGATGGTGGTCACCACCATGCCCCGGTCCCGCAGGGTCTTGACGAAGGCCTCGGACTTCACCTTGGTGATGCCGTACGGACCCACGCCAACCATCGGGTCATCCTCGTAGAGAGGATGCTTCTTCGGAAGTCCGTACACCGCGGTGGACGAGATGTAGACACTGCGCGCAACGTGGTGTTCGAACGCCGACTCGAGCACGTTCTTCGTGCCGTCGAGGTTGGTCGACCAAATGTCCTTTTTCGGATACAGAGGCAGGGCCGCTGCCCCGTGCATCACCACGTCGAAACCACGGTCCATGCACGCATCGACTGCCGCACGGTCCCGGACGTCCGCCTGCACGTGCGAGACCTTGTCCGCACAATCCGGATAGTCGAAGGAATCCTTGTCGAACGTGGTGACCTGATGCCCTCGCTGCAGCAGATAGCGGGTCAGATTGATTCCCAAGAAGCCCGCACCGCCCGTAATCAGCCATCGAGCCATGATTGCCCCCGGACTAGAAGAAGATCAGCGTGACCACTACGAACAGCGGCACCAGAATAACCAGCGAGTACAGCATGTAACCCCCGAACGAGGGCATGTCCACGTGCATGGGGCCCCGCTCCTCGGCAATGGCCTTGACCATGAAGTTCGGTCCGTTGCCGATGTAGGTATTGGCGCCCATGAACACCGCTCCGAGCGAAATGGCCACTAAAATGGCCTCCCACGGAGGCACGAGCAACGCGGTGGCCTCGTGCACCCCGGCCACACCCTGAGCCAGGGACAAGAACGTCAGGTAGGTCGGGGTGTTGTCAAGGAACGAGGAGAGGGTCCCGGTCGTCCAGAAGAACTGCCAAGGCTGTGTCACCCCGAGCGAGGTCCCCTGCTGCTCGAGCAACACGAGCGCGGGGATCATGGTGATGAAGATCCCCAGGAACAAGACCGCCACCTCGATGATTGCATTGAAGTTGAAGAAGTTGGCGGCCCGGATCTCGCGGGGCGTGGCCCACATGGAAATCAGACCGAGCGCGATCATGATGACCTCGCGCCAGGGGGTTCCCACCCCGGACACGATCGTGGCCAGAACGCCCACGATCAAGGCCATGTTGATCCAGCCTTCGATCCGAAGGGGTTCCCGATCCAGGAGGTCGCGTTCCAGGCTCTCGGTCGACTCGCGCCGGATCGCACGACGATCCCACAGGTGATACATCACCAGCAGGGCGACGTTCACGAACAGCCATTGCGGCCATAGGGCCAGCGTCCACGTAAACGGAATGCCCTTGAGGAATCCCATGTACAGCGGGGGATCCCCGAGCGGGGTCAGACATCCACCCACGTTGGCCACGATGAAAATGAAGAAGATGAAGGTGTGCCGCTTGTGCTGGCGTTCCATGTTGGCTTTGAGCAGCGGGCGAATCAGGAGCATCGAGGCCCCCGTGGTTCCGAACACGTTGGCCGCCAAGGCCCCGATGGCCAGGAACGCCGTGTTCACCCAGGGCGTGGCCACGAGGTTGCCCTTGAGCAGCACCCCGCCCGAAATGGTGTACAGCGACCACAGCAACACGATGAAGCCGAAGTATTCCTCGAGGTGGTAAACGACCTCCCCAGGCCCGAGAATCAGATAGTACACCAGGGTCGGCAGGGCCACGATTCCGGTGACGATGGCCTTGTTGCGGTTATGCTCCCAGAAATGCGCGGCCTTCAGAGGCAGCACCGCGATCGCCAGAAGCAGCAGCACGAACGGCAGGATGATCCAAACGTTGGTGGCCACCCCGACATGCGAATGTCCTTCGCTGGCCAGCGCATCGATCGGCAGCAGCGCCACGCAAGTCAACCAGGTCCACAACCACTTTCGCATCACACGCCTCGTTCCAAATGGGAAGTTTGGTATTGGAAAGCGACGGCCCGCGCATCAGGACCGGGAACCGTCCACACCTCGAATCGGCAGGGCCTGCAACTCGCCCAAGGTGCGGCTTGCCGTGGCCCGGAAATCGGCCTCCATCATCGCGGGCATCGCCGGGCCCGGCAGATCGGACAGTTCACGCGGATGCACGAACTGACCCAGGTGCGCCACCGCATAGTGCAGATGGGGACCCGTCGCGCGGCCCGTGGCCCCGACGAAACCGATCAGCGCGGCCTTCGAAACCCGATCCCCCACCTTCAGCCCTCGGGCGAACCCGGACAGGTGGGCATAGTAGCTCTGGAAGCCATTGCCATGGTCTACAACCAGCAGGTTCCCATTCGCGCCTTTGGGGCCGCGGTAGATGACCTTGCCTTCGCCGACTGCCAGCACGGGGGTCCCCTTGGGCGCCGAGTAGTCCTGCGCCCGATGCGGCATATGGCGCTGAAGAACCGGGTGGAGGCGATTGAGCGAATAGTCGGACGAAATGCGCGAATACTTCAGCGGGCTGCGCAAGAACGGACGATCCACGCTCTTGCCTTCGGCGTCGTAGTACGCGACCGTGTCACCCATCCGCAGCGGGAACGCCGTGGCTGAAACCAGCTTGCCCTCGAACATCAGGCCATGCACTTCGCCAAAGCGCAGGAACCGTCCGTTGAGGTGTTCCTTGTCCACGATGATGCGAACGATGTCGCCGCGCCGCAGGTCGTTGTGGAAGTCGACTTGGCCCGACAGCAGTTCCGCAATCAGGTTGGCCATGGTCGTATCTTCCCCACAGTTCGCGATGCTGTCGTAAAGCGAGCCGCGAATCACGCAGGCAAACTGAACGGTTTCCTTCTCGGTCGGGATCGCCTTGCGAGTCAGGGTCCATGCCGCTTCCCCGGGCGCGACTTCGTAGTAGTCCGTTTCGTTCAAGGGATATTCGAGGGTCGCCAACTTGCCGTCCGGTCGCATCGACAGGACCATCCTTTGACCGGGCTTCATCTTGCGCAGGTCCACATCGCGCGACAGGGCATCGACTGCAAGCACGACGTCATCGGGCGACAACCCGAGGCGCGTCAGGGTCTGGGCCGCCGTCTCGCCACGAACCACGGCCCCTTCGACCATCCGGTTCTGGGCCGGGGCCGCGGGCACTGCTTCCTGTGCCGCAGGGGCCTTGACCTCGACCGGCCGTGCCAGCCGCTGTTCGAGCGTGGGCGCGGCCGGACCGTCCCCGCGGAAGAACACGGCATAGTTCACGATCAGGATGGCCACCACGAACAGGGTCCCGGCCGCGATCCCGAGCCGGTTGCGCCTGGGGGGCTGAAAACCTCGGATGTACAAAGGTTTGTCGAAAGCCACGCAGCCTCCTTAGTACCCGTCTGGAACACGGGCATGATGCTTTTAGCATTCGTGTCCTTTCCGTGTCAAGGGTCGGGTGCATGCGTG
>CAYRIB010000055.1:0-5853 GCA_964424165.1 uncultured Myxococcales bacterium
TTCTCGTTCTTCGTGTTCTGCCTGATCCCTGTGCAGACCCTGTTTGCGCACAACTGGCTGACACTGCCGATGTACGTCGAGAGGGCGTTCCAAGGCTCGTGGATCGGCAAGAACTTCGAGTTGGCAGTCAACTTCAACCCCCTGCTGATCTTCATCCTGGTTCCGATGGTGGCCGCGCTCACCCAACGGCGAAAGGTCTACAACATGATGATCGCGGGGACCTTCGTGATGGCCCTGCCCACGTTCCTGCTGGCCCTGGGGCCATCGCCGTGGACCCTGTTCGGTTACCTCGTGCTGATGACCATCGGCGAGGCCATGTGGCAGCCCCGCTTCCTGCAGTACGCGGCCGAGATCGCGCCCGAGGGACGTACGGGTGCTTACATGGGCGTGGCCCAGTTCCCCTGGTTCCTCACCAAGGTCATCACCTCGCTCTATTCCGGCTGGTTCCTGGTGAACTACTGCCCCGACGAGGTGCCCGCGGCCTCTCTGGATACCGAGACGATGTGGTTCATCTACGGTTGCATCGCTATGACATCCACGGTCCTTCTGGTGATTGGGCGCGGGTGGGTCATGAAGGCGGGCAAGGGGGCGCAACGCGCCGGCTTGCAGTAGAGGCACGGTGGGAACAGCGGGGCGGGCCTGCCCCGGTCAGCATCAGGCCTTGTTGCCGTCCTTCCAGATATCGTCGTAATCCACGTTTTCGAAGTCGCGGCCCGGGTCGAACGTTCCAAGAGCCGCCTGAAACTCGGCCCAGGTGCGTTCTACGAAGGCGCGTACCTCGGGTTCGGTGCCGTCTTCGGCCAGACCCTGGGCCGTGGCATGCGCGCTTGCGAGGTTGTAGTCCACGTGCCGCGTGAATTCCGGGGTCAGACGGTATTCCTGCAGCAGGTCCGTCATCACCGACGGGTCCAATCCGAAGTGGCGCGCGAGAGCATTATGGTTGAAGAACCGATACTTCCAGTCGGTACCGATGCCCAGGAAGTACGCGGCAAAGACCTGGATGGGGGTGGGTTTCATGCTAGTCCTCCTTGCGAATGGCCGGGCGTTCGCGCCGGCGCTCGCTGTAGCCCTCGACGTGACTCTGTGGCACGCGCGACAAGGCCAGGGCGCCTTCGGGCACATCGCGGGTCACCGTGGTCCCGGCCGCCACGTAGGCATTGCGGCCGACCCGGACCGGGGCCACGAGTTGCGTATCGCTGCCGATGAAGGCGCCGTCTTCGATCTCGGTGGGCAGCTTGCGGATGCCGTCGTAGTTGCAGGTAATCGTCCCGGCGCCCACGTTGACGCCGCGCCCGATGGTGCAGTCCCCGAGGTAGCTGAGATGGTTTGCCTTGGACCCATCGCCCATCGAGGTCTTCTTCAGTTCCACGAAGTTGCCCACATGGCAGCCCGTTGCCAGCACGCTGTCCGGTCGCAGGTGCGAGAACGGCCCCACGAAACAGTTCGTTCCCACCTGGGCATCGGTCAGCACGCAGTAGGGACGAACCCTGGTGCCATCCCCGAGCGTCACTCCCGAAAGCACGGCCCCGGGCCCGATGTCGCAACCGCTGCCCACCTGCGTGGCGCGATTCATGATCACCCCTGGCCACACCTCGGTGTCTGGGCCGACCTCGCAGTCGTCGTCGATCAGGATCGTCTCTGGCCGGTGCAGGGTGACCCCCGCTGCCATCAGTGCCTGGGCCTTTCGGGCATGCAGCCGGGCTTCGACCCGCGCCAGACCATCGCGATCGTTCACCTGGCAAGCCTCGTCATCATCGGGCAGCATGAACACCCCGACGCGCGCGCCGTCGCCGCGCAGCAGTCGCACCACGTCCGTAAAGTAGTATTCGCCCTTGGCATTGGCCGTTCCAACGCGGTGCAGGGCCGCGAATAGGGAAGCGCCGGTGGCGGCGTAGATGCCCACGTTGGCCTCGCGAATCGCGCTCTGGGCCGGGGTGGCATCCCGATCCTCGACGATCTCGATCAGGTGGCCGTTTGAATCGCGCACCAAACGGCCGAACCCCGCGGGGTCAGCGAGCGTGGCTCCGGTGACCACGAACGGGATTGCCGGTGACAGCGTGGCCAGAAGGGTCGCCAGGGTCTCGGGTCGCACCAGGGGCAGATCCCCGTTGATCAGCAGCAAGCGATCCGCACCCGTGGCCGCGGCTTCGGCACACAGAGTGGCATGCCCGGTGCCCAGAGGCTGGTCCTGGAAGGCGAACGCGAGATCCGCGTCGGGGAACTGCGCCCGCAGCATGGCCTCGACCGTGTCGGCCTGATGACCGACCACGACCACGACGCGCCCGCAGCCCGCACCGAGCAGCGAACGCACGCACCACGCCAGTGCGGGCCGACCGGCGATGAGGTGAAGCGCCTTGTGCCGGCGGGACTTCATGCGAGTTCCGAGTCCGGCGGCCAGGACCACGGCAACGGTGTTCGGCATCGTCAACCCCATCCGTAACCAACGCCTGCAATATAAGGCAGGGGTGCGGTTTCGTGCAACAGGGTGGGATGGGGAATCGCGTTCTAGGCGCGACAAGTGGACCCGGTCGGGCTACAATGCGCACGGCTCGTTTTGGAGACCCCCCGTGCCCCAGCCCGTTCGACCTGCGGTGCAGGATGTGGAACCCCGCGCAGATGCGGCCCGCATCCTGTCCGAGACCATGAAGGGGCGGCACCGCTCCACGGACCTCATCAATCGTCGTCTGGCCGGGTACGGTCCGGATCGGCGCAGGGACGCGGCCCTCATGCACGAACTTGTGATGGGTGTTCTGCGGCAGCGTCTGGCCCTGCTGGCCGTGGTCGGACGCTTCGTGAAGCGCCCGCTGCACGATCTCGAAGACCCGGTGCGCGAGGTCGTGCTTTGCATGGCCTATCAGGCTTTGTTCCTGGACCGCATTCCGCCGCACGCGCGGGTTTCGACCGCGGTCGAGGCCGCTCGTCGAGTGAGCGGTGACGGGGCGGCCGGGTTCGTCAACGCGGTGGGCCGCGCCCTTGAAGCAGCGCGTTCGAGCGAGGACCTGTTGACGGGATTGCCCGAGGACGTGCGCTGGTCGCTGCCCGACTGGGCGCTCAAGCGCATACGGCCGCTGCTCGGGGCCGACCTGGGGCCCGAACCCTTGGCGCGCCTGGCAGCCCATGCGCCGGTGACCTACCGGGTCAATCGTGTGCATCTCTCGCGCCAGAAGGCGCTGCAGGAACTGGACCGTGCCGGTGTCCGGGCCTCGCCCACGCGCTGGGCCAACGACGGCATCGTGTTTGGCGAGGATGCCGGATTGTCCCTTCAGGAATTCGTTCCAGGCCGGCTGTTTCCGCAGGACGAAGCCAGCCAGCTCGTGGGTCAGCTTCTTGACCCGCGGGCCGGCGAGCGCGTGCTCGATTTGTGCGCAGGGGTCGGGGGCAAGACCAGCCAGATCCTGGCGCTGGCGCCGACCGCATCGGTCACGGCCGTGGACCTGATTCCGGACAAGCTGACGCGATGCCTGGAGCTGTGCCGCGCCCAGGGCCTGCCGATACCCTTGATTCGCTCGGAGGACGGGCGGCGACTGCCGCGCGACATGCACGGGACATTCCATGCGGTCCTGCTGGATGCCCCTTGCACCGGGCTCGGTACGCTGGTGCGTCGTCCGGAGGTTCGCTACCTGCGCACCGACGAAGACGTGGCTCGGGCCGCCGAGCTGCAATTCGAACTGCTCAGCGCGGCCGCGGACCTGGTGCGGCCCACGGGGCGCATCATTTATGCCGTGTGCTCGTTCGCCCGCGAGGAAGGGGCTGCGGTGGTCAAGCGCGTGTTGAGTCGGCGCCACGACCTCCAGATGGAACCTCTGATGGAAGGGGCGCCCTTCGTGCAACCGGACGGCAGTTTGCTGACCCTGCCCTGGCGAGACGGCATGGACGGCTTCTACGTGTGTCGTCTGCGACGGATCCCGCGGTAGTTCAAGTCCCTAGAGGTAGTCCCCGTTCCCCGTGACCCACAGCACCCCTTTGAGCAGCGTGTGAATGGGGCCCTGCATGAAGCGCCCTGCCTGGGTGAACAGGATGGCGAACGCCAGGATGACGAAGATCGGGTTGCGTTCCAGGTAGCCGTAGCGCTCGGCCGCGCGGGCCGGCAGCAAGCCCATCAGCACGCGACTGCCGTCGAGCGGCGGCACTGGAATCAGGTTGAAGATCGCGAGCACCAGATTGATCAGCAGGGTGGTGAGCAGAAGCTGCATCAGCATCGGGCTCATCCATCCCATGCGAAGGGCCAGATTGAACGCGAGCCCCGTCGCCAAGGCGAAAAGGACGTTGGAAATGGGACCCGCGGCCGCGGTGATCAATACGCCGGTGCGCATCGTGAAGCGGCGTGACAGGCGCGTGGGATCGATCGGCACGGGCCGTGCCCACCCGAAGAAGGGGCCTCCGCTGACCACGGCCAGGATCGGCAGGATGATCGTGCCGAACAGATCGAGGTGTGGCAGAGGGTTCAAGGTCATGCGACCCATCGACGAGGCCGTGTCGTCGCCCAGGGCGAAGGCGGCCCGGGCATGGGCATATTCGTGAACGGTCAGGCTGAGGATCATGGGTACCAGCACCATGACCGCTTGCAGCAGAGGATTCGTTGCTTCCATGAACGCCTAGCTCCCTTCGTCAGAAACCGCGGCGCCGGCGGGCCACGACCAGTGAGCACCACAGGCCCGCCAGACACAACAGGCCCCAGGGGGACGACGCCATGCCTGCCGAACAACCCCCGCCTCCGCCTGCGGCCCCGGATTCGGTCTGTCCGGGCGTTGTGATATCCACGGGCAACAAATCCACGGTACCCATATCCGGCCCGGCCTCGATCACATCCAAAGGCGTTGCCACCTCGGGCGATGTCTCGACCGCGTCCAGGGTCGGGATGTCCTCGGCCATGTCGGGCAGGGCTTCGGCCACCTCTGCGGCTTCCGCGGTCTCGGCCGTGTCCGGCATCGGCTCGACCGGGGGGAATGCGAGTGCGAGTTGAACCCATGGTTCGGTCGAGGTCCGATCGTAGCCCAGGGCCCAGAAGCCCACGCCCCCGATGCCCGTGTCTGCCGCCAACCGATACTTCAGATAAAGACTTTCGCTGTTCTCGCAGAAGCGCTGGTGCCAAGGGCCGGTCCCGTCACCCGCGCGGTAGGCCTTGTAGGGGGTCTGGGAATGGTCGTCCCACTGCCAGTCGCCCACGGTGTTGCCGACCGTGTCGGCCCCGTCGGTCAGGCAACTGTGGATGGTCGGGGACGTCGCGTCCGAGGTGGACGTGCCCGGAAGGGTCGAATCCGTGGTCGGCCAGTCCTGCCCGTACAAAGGCAGCGCCAGGATGAAGCGCTTCTTGCGTTCGGCCAGGGCCGCGGTGTCGCTGGGGTCAATGTCCTTGGTGCCCCAGACCAGATAGTCGTTGACGGTCCATGTGAGCGAGTAGTTGCCCCACAGGTCCGACGATACGAGAGGGCTGTTCGGGCCAGGGGGCCCTCCCTGCCAGTAGTAGGCGTATCCCATGATCACGAGCCCGTCGCAGGCCTTGGCGAGCTCGTCGTAATCGAAAGCGCCCGGCCAGTCGATCGCCGGGGTGGCAAGCGTGAGGTGGGATTCACCCAGGGCGTCGTCGAGCGCCGCCTTGAGGTCCTGCACGAATGTCACGAACGCAACCTTGTCCACTTTGTCCAGTCCCTCGAAGTCGATGTTGGCCCCGTCTCCACCTCCGGCGACCACTTGATCGACGATGCTCGCGATGGCCGTAGCCTTGTTTTCGTTCAGGATCGACGAGATGCCCGCGGGCGAGAAATTGGTGATCGTGAGCACCACCTTGACCCCGTTTTCGTGGGCCTGGGTAATCAGTTCATCCATGGTCGAGGTGTTCCAGTGGTACGTTTC
>CAYRIB010000055.1:5953-14874 GCA_964424165.1 uncultured Myxococcales bacterium
CAACAAGAGGCGGTTCATGGCACCCTCCAAAAGACCGGGTGAGCATACCGGAAAAGTTCGCGGTTTGCCTATCCATCCTGATGACGGCAGCAAATGGCCAGTCAGGGGGCGAAGCAGATCCTGGGAGTGCGGCACCCTGGCGCTTCTGATGCCCTGTGGGTGAGGTCATCTGACCCCGCTCCCGTGGGCTTGTTGCCAGGCGGCTCGCTCGGTCTTTCTTAGCCCTGGTCCCATGCTCATGAGGGGTCTCGAGGCCCCTCGACACCAGACTTCGCCACGCTGGGCTGCCGCAATTTGCACCTCTGCTGTGGCCCGGCCCCCCCTGCAAGGGGTTGCCTTCGGTGGCAGGCGACCTGGCACGTTCCTTGGATAGGGAAGGTGTCAGGTCGTTCACGGAGGTGCCCCATGACCCCGGTCGCCATCCTGCTCCCCATGGTCGAGGCCTGCGCCCGACGCTTCCATGGCCGCGTGTACAACGCCTGCGATCGCGAGGACCTCTTTCAGGAGGGGGTGGTCGGCCTCCTCGAAGCAGCCAGCCGCTACGAAACCGGCCGCAACTGCCGACTGGCCACCTTCGGGGCCCACCGCATGAGCGGTGCCATGATGGACCATGTCCGCTCGCTCGCTCGCCGCTCGGTCGAATGTGCATGCGCGGACCCGGAGGCGCGACCACCCCGGGATTTGGACATCACCCGTAGCATGGAATCCCGGGCCATGCTGCGCCAACTGCGACGTGTGCTCGTGTCCGGACTTCCGGGACTCGATGCCACAGCCCTGGAGGTCCTGCGTCTGCGTTTTCGTGACGGCTTGACCGCACGAGAGGCCGCCACTCGGCTCGGGGTCAGCGCCCCGACGATCGTGCGGCTAGAGGCCAAGGCCCTGGCCCGCATCCGAGACCTGTTCCAGGCGGGCTCCGAGGGCGGGTGAGTTTGTGCTATCATGCCGCGCGCCAATGTAGTTGGAGCGCGATGCAGCGTTTTGCGTCAGGCCTGGTGATCGTCACGATGCTCTTGGGGTCCGCGATCGCCCTGTCGAACCCACTCGATACCTACGGCTTCACCTCCGAGGCGATCGGCATGGGCGGGGGCGTCACGGCGTCGGCCTCGTCGTACGCGGCGACCTACTACAATCCGGCCGGAATGGCGCAGCTGTCGGCCACGGAATTCGGGGTCGGGGTCCTGGTGATGCGGCCGTTTCTGGACATCGGGGATCGTGCCTCCCCGGCCAACGTGACCCGCGCCCTGATGGACCTGGGTTTCGCCACCCCCGTGCCCCTGGGCCGTGGCCTGTCTGACATTTTGTTTGTGGGCGCGGCCTTCTCGGTGCCCGGCGAACGCTTCTATGCCATCCGGGCACGGCCCTGGACCGAGGCGCAGTATCCGCTCTACGGCGAACGCAACGACCGCCTGGTGGTGAACCTTGCAATGGCGTTGAAACCCTTTCCTTTCCTGTCGATCGGGGCAGGGCTGTCACTCCTGCCACAGGTCGCGGGCAAGGTCGCGGTCGACTTCACGGGCTCGGGTGAGGATGCGTCGACGTCCGTGGATGTCCGGATCCAGGCCAGCCCGACCGTGGGGCTGCGCGTCGAACCCCTGGACGGTCTGGCCTTCGGCATCACGTGGCGCGGCGCGAACCGCACGGACATCTCTTTGCCCGTGGACGTGACCGTGTCCGAAAACATCGCCCCGATCGCCATGCAGGTGGTTGCATCCGACTACTCGATCCCCCATGAGATTGCCCTGGGCGCGGCGTGGCGCAACGAGCGCTGGCTGGTTGCCGCGGATGTCACGGTCTTGTTCTACCGACAGTTCCGCCAGTCCGCCCCCTCGGTGGTGCTGTACGATGCCTTGGGGACTGTGACGCGCAACGTTGCCGCAGTGGACCCGGGCTTTGCCGACACGGTTTCGGTACGCGGAGGGGCGCAATGGCACCTCACGCCGATGTGGACCCTGCGTGCGGGCGGGCATTTCGTGCAATCGCCGATGCCGGCCCAGACCGGGGATACCAACCTCCTCGACGGACACCGCGTCGGCGGTGCGGTCGGTGCGGGGATTGACCTTGGCGCCATGGGGGTTCCGGTCGCCTTCGACGCGCACGTGGCGGGAAGTTGGCTGATTTCGAATCGGGACGAAAAGCGTTCGTTCATTCCATCGAATCCGGGCTATCCTAGCATTGGCAGCCACGGGTGGCTTCTGACGGCGGGCGTGTCCGGTCGTGTCCGTTTCGAGTGATCGCAACGATGATCGATTTTTTCACTACCGCGACCCAAGCAACGAAGAGGGCAGGCCATGGGCTTCATTGGGGTCTTTGTGCTTCGTTGTGTCTGATGTCTGTGTGGGGGTGTGGGCGGGTCGCCGGTTTGGATTCGGACGGGGACGGCCTGACGGACCGCCAGGAGGCGGCCTTTGGAACGGACCCCTTACGGGCGGACAGCGATGGGGACGGCATCCTGGACGGCGACGACCCCGAGCCGATAGGTGCCAGCCCCGTGCTGACGCTGACTGCAGGGCCGATCATGACCATGACCGACCCGGTGCGATGCACTTCGATCGTGGCCACACTCACCACCTCCGAGGGGGCGCCCCTGCCCGACCGTGAGTTGCTGTTTTTCACGGACCGGGGCGAATTCGGGCCGATCGCGTCCACGGGTGAAGGCATCTACACGACGCGCCTGTGCTGCGACAGTCGTGAAGTGGCACACGTGCAGGCGGTGTTCGATGACCCCAAAGATGCCTTCCGCGCGACCACGGCCTCGGTGCTGGTGTCGTTCACCGTGGCCGATGAGTTGCCGCAACCTGGGGTCAATCCGCCCCCATACGCGGATGCGGGGGTTGCCGACGGATTTTTGCGCGTATTTGCCCTTCAAGGGGATTCGGTGAACCTCGGCACGTCCCCGAGGCCCTTTGTCGGGGCGCAGGTCCTGGTGCAGAAAGACCAGCGCTCGTGGCTTGGCGTCACGGACGCCCGCGGATACGTCGAGTTCGAGGACGATGCCCTGCGCGGGGCATTCAACGTCACGGTGGGGGCTGACGGCTATCGCTTCGTCTCGTATCTGGGCGTCGAGGCTGCCAACGTGGCCGTGGCCATGATCGCGCTCGACCCCCTGACCCGGCAGTCGGGCGCCCGGGTCGGCCGCGTTCAGGGGCAGGTCAAGGGTTTTGCCGGCGAGGGAGGGGTCACGCCGTTTCCGCCCTCGGGAAGCCTGCTCGATCCACAGGCCGAGATCTCGATTGCCATCGTCCAATTGGCGATCCGCAATGTGCCTTTGTCGTCGATCAGCATGGGCAACGTGCTCGAGAAACCGTCCACGGCCTCTGGGGCGAGTTCGCTCCCGATTCCGTCCAATCTGGTGGTGTTCTTCAACAACAGTCCGGACTTGGCTCGCTTCACTTTGGACGAGGTTCCCGAGGGCCAGTATCTTCTGTTCGCGCTGGCCGGAACCGCCACCAACATCCTCGAAGGCATGAGCGACCCTTATCGCCTCCGCTTCAAACCGCGTGCCCTGGCCATCGAGCGTGTCCAGGTCAAGGCCGGTGAGGCGACCGCCCGGGACCTGATGCTCAACATCGATCTGGTGGCCGAAGAGGGCGTCAGCGTGGACGTGTCCATGGGCAACCTGCCGATCGATCCCCGTACCGGACGCCAGCTCCCGAACGGGCTGGCGATGCCGGTCATGGACACAGGGGGCGAAGGTTTCGTGTTCGTGGACATCAATTCGTCCTATAACCTCCCGGGGTTTGTGAACCCGCTGCGCATCCGCTTCCCATCCCAGGACGACCCGGCGATCCAGGCGCTCGGCTTGTCGTTGACTCCTCTGGCGGTTGGGTTGGCCGCACGTGCTTCCGTTCTGGGCGCGGACCCGCCGGGGATTTCCACGGCCGTGCATCCCGGGGTCGTGGCGGGCGACACGGTGTCGTTCAACGTTTCCGATGCCTGGCTGGATGTCCCGGCCTTCGTCAATCCCCTGCCACCGTCTTTGGGGGCACCACTGGACACGGTTTCGGCAGAACCCTTCACGGGCCGAGTGACCTGGAAACCGATCACGCGTCCTCGTGTGCCGGATGTTCACGTGGTGCGGGTGAACTACATGACCGGCGCCCCGATCAATCCTCTGCTGTCGGACACGGACTCGGGCCGTTCCGGTTCCCTGGGTGGGCCTCGTTCCCACTGTTTGTGGGAACTCGTGCTCGTGGCCGACCAGGCGTGGCTCGACCTGCCCGTGCTTCCGCCCGAAGCCGCGGTGCGACCGCTGCTGCGCAATCCCGAGCCCACGCTCGATGACCCGGACACCCCCTATCACTACGCCTCGGATACCCTGGAAATCGAACTGAATGCCTATCTTCTCGGGGCGGGCGGCAAGACGTTCGACGGCAGTCGCGACTTCTTGTACCGGGACTTCAATCTCAGTGCCGCAGCGGTGTCGCAGGACTCGGTGTTGGTGAAGGTGTCGCAGGAATAGGGGACGTCAGTTGACCACGGCCTTGATGGTGTAGCCGGTCTTGTCCTTGTGGCCTTCCGCCTGGATCATCAAGAAATATCGGCTCAGGCCCACGTCCGCGGCCATGGTGATCAGCGGGCCGTCCCCCTTGCGATGCGTGACGCGAGTGACCGTCTTGCCGTAGCGATCGAACAGACCCATGACGATCGCGGCATCCGGGTTGTCCAGGATGACCTCGACCTTGAGCGCGCCGGCATCCTGCATCTCGAGGATCTTCCAGTCCGTGCGATCCCCGTCGGGCGTGCTCACCGAATCGCCTTCGGCTTTGCCCAGGGCCATGGGCTTGGCCTGGTGACGTTCCGCATCACCGCCGGATTGTCCCTCCGGAGTGGTGCCGCCGCAACCGAAGGCCAGCAGAGTCAAGATGGCGAGCGAAAACAGACGCTTCATAATCACTTTCTCTCGGTTCTGCTCGGTCGGGGCGACTGGATTTGAACCAGCGACTCCATGGTCCCGAACCATGTGCGCTACCAGGCTGCGCTACGCCCCGATGTCAAAAGGACCTGCCGCTCGCAAACCTTCGACGGCTGCGCGGTAGTCACGGGCCTTGAACACCGCCGCCCCGGCCACCACTTCGGTTCCCCCGGCCGCGGCCACGAGGGCCGCATTGTCCAGGGTCACCCCGCCATCGACCTGGATCGGCAGGCAACGCCCCAAGGTGAGGGCATGATGGCGTATCGGGCCGACCTTGTCAAGCGCCTTTGCGATCATGCCTTGACCATAGAAGCCGGGGTGAACGGTCATTACCAGCACGAAATCAGCCAGAAGCAGCAGAGGGAAGACCGCTTCGGCCGGCGTGTCCGGGTTCAGCACGATGCCCGCTTTCTTGCCGAGCGCCTGGATGGATGACAGGGTCGCGTGGGAGTCGGTGGTCTCGACATGGATCGAAATACGGTCTGCGCCCGCGTCAGCGAAGGCCTTCAGGTAGCGTTGCGGGTCGGTGAGCATCAGATGGCAGTCGAAGGGCAAGCGTGAATGGGAACGAAGGTCCCGTATGACCCCCGGGCCCATGGTCAGATTCGGCACGAAATGGCCATCCATGACATCGAGGTGGACCATGTCCGCGCCGGCGGCCTCGATGGCGCGCACCTCTTCCCCGAGTCTGGCCTGATCCGCAGCGATGATCGACGGGGCAACGAGCAGGGGCATGCGTCCTCCAGAGCCTGGTGCCGGGCCCGATGATAGCACAGCCTTGGCATGCCGCCGGCCATCTTGTAGACTCTGCGCGATGTTGGAACTGCAAAACGTCTCCAAGTCCTTTGGTTCCCGTGAGCTGTTCGCGAACGTGAACCTGCGAATCGGTCCGCGGGAACGCCTGGGCCTCGTCGGGCCGAACGGCACGGGCAAGACCACGATCTTCCGCATCATGCTGGGCGAAATGTCCCCGGATACCGGGCGCGTGGAGGTGCAAAAGGGTCTGCGCATCGGCTATCTGTGTCAGGAAACGTCGCCCCTGGCCGCGGCGCAGGATTCGATCCTGCAGTGGTGCACGCGTCAGGCCCGGGGGGTCGGGGTGTTGCAGGACGAGCGTCAGGCCTGCCTGGCGCGCCTCGAGCAGGGGGACGCGGACGAAGCCCTGGTGCATCGCATGGCCGAGATCGACGATGAACTGCAGGCGCGCGGTGCGGACGGTCTGCCGGGCGAAGCCGAGCGGGTCCTGCGGGGACTCGGATTCCCCCCCGAGGACATGACCAAGCCGCTTCGGGCCTTGTCGGGCGGGCTGCTGATGCGGGTGGAACTGGCTCGCCTGCTGTTAGATCGGCCGGATTTGCTGCTGCTCGACGAACCCACGAACCATCTGGACCTCGAAGGTCTGCTGTGGTTCGAGGAGTACTTGTCGTCGTTTCAGGGCGCGGTCGTGATCGTGGCCCACGACCGCGAGTTCCTGAATCGCACCGTGTCGCGGATCGTCGAGGTGTCCACGCGCGGGGCCGTGGATTTCGGGGGCAATCCGAACGTACCGGTGTACGACCGCTATCTCGAAGAGCGGGCCAAGGCCCTGGCCCTGGCATGGAAGCACTACGAAGAGCAGCAGGCCGAAATCCGGGACATCGAAGACTTCATCGCGCGCAACCGGGTCCGCAAAGACCGGGCCAACGTCGTGCAATCACGCATTCGGGGCTTGGAAAAGCTCGAACGCCTGGTGCCGCCCGAACCGATTCAGCGGGTGCGGTTCAAGTTCCCGTCGCCCGAACGAACCCCGGACCTGGTGCTGTCGCTCGATGGCGTGTCCAAGCGGTACGGCAGCAAGACGGTGTTTTCGCATCTGGACTTGCGTTTGCACCGGGGCGAGAAGGTGGCCCTGGTCGGGGTCAACGGCGCGGGCAAGTCCACGCTGCTTCGGGTCGTGGCCGGGGTGGCGCCGTTCGATGGGGGCGAGCGCAAGCTGGCCGACCGGGCGGACGTAGGCTACTTCTCGCAGGACCAGCTCGAGATCCTGAAGCCCGGGCGCACGGCCCTGGAACACCTGTACGAAGTGGCGGATGCGCGCACGGCCCCGCACGTCAAAGGAATTCTGGGCGCGTTCTTGTTCTCGGACGACGACATGGGCAAGAAGGCATCGGCCATGTCCGGGGGTGAGAAGGCCCGACTGATGCTGGCGCGCTTGCTGCTGCAGCCGCACGGGCTTCTGGTGCTCGACGAGCCCACCAATCATCTGGACATCGGTTCGCGCGAGGTGCTCGAAGACGCCCTGAGGCAGCATGCAGGCACGATCCTGTTCACGAGCCACGACCGCCGGTTCATGGACGTGGTCGCCGCGGCTACGGTCGAGGTGAAAGACGGGCGGTTGACCCGGTACGAGGGCAACTACTCGTACTACGCGTCCAAGCAAACGGCCTTGACCGCCGCGCAGAACGCTGCTACCCCCGCGGCCCGCACAGCGCCCACGAACCGCGAGCTGGAAAAGGCCCAGAAGAGGGCCGAGGCCGAGCGCCGCAACACGTTGTTCCGCCTGCTGAGGCCCCTGAAGGAACAGCTTGCGAGCGTGGAGGCCGAGATTGCCGCTGCGGAAGCGGAGCTTGCGCGCCTCGATGGGGAACTGGCGTTGCCGACGCTCTACGAAGACGGGGCCAGGGCCAGGGAGGTCACGCTCAAGGCGCGCGAGACGCGCAACCGTCTGAACGACCTCATGGCCTTGTGGGAGGGCACGGCCGAGCAGCTCGAGAAGGCAACCCGGGAAGCCGAGGAAGCAGGGTTGGTGACCAACTGAGCGGTGGATGGCTTGGGGGAAGCAGAGCGATGAGGAGTTGTGGAGTGCGGGGCGATGAGGAATGGATGGCGGTTGAAGTCGCCAAAGACCTGTAGGGCGGGGTCACCAGACCCCGCCACTCTCGGGCGGTGTTGGGGCGCGCTCTGGTGAGCGCGCCCTACAGCATCAGGCCTTCTTTTCTTCCTTCTTGACCATCTCGACGATCGCGGCCTCGGTCGTCACGAGCAACGATGCGATGCTGGCCGCGTTGGTCAGGGCCATGCGCGTGACCTTGGTCGGGTCCAGGATACCGGCCTCGACCATGTCCTGATACGTGTCGGTCTGGGCGTTGTACCCGAATGACCCCGTGCCTTCCTGGACCTTCTGCAGCACCACGGACCCGTCGACCCCCGCGTTGTGCGCGATCCACCGGATCGGTTCCGTGATCGCACGCCTCACGATGTCCACGCCGTAGTGGCGCTCGTCCTCGAATTTCAGGTCCTCCAGAACCTTCACGCAACGCACCAGGGCCACGCCGCCCCCCGGAACCACGCCTTCTTCCACGGCCGCGCGGGTCGCGTGCAGCGCGTCCTCGACACGGGCCTTCTTTTCCTTCATTTCAGTTTCGGTCTGGGCGCCAACCCGGATCACGGCCACGCCGCCGGACAGCTTGGCCAGCCGTTCCTGCAGCTTCTCGCGGTCCCAGTCGCTGGTGGATTCCTCGACCTGGGCCTTGAGCTGCTGGGTGCGCGCCTTGATGTCCTCGTGGGAACCCATGCCTTCGACGATGGTGGTGTTGTCTTTGTCCGCGATCACCCGCTTGGCGCGGCCGAGGTCGGACAGGGTCACGCTTTCGAGCTTGCGGCCGAGTTCCTCGGCAATGACCTTGCCGCCGGTCAGGATCGCGATGTCCTCGAGCATGGCGCGACGGCGATCGCCAAAGCCCGGGGCCTTGATCGCCAGGACCTTGAGCACGCCCTTGAGTTTGTTGACCACCAGCGCGGCCAGGGCCTCGCCTTCCACGTCTTCGGAGATGATCACCAGCGAGTGTCCTTCACGGGCCACGCGCTCGAGCAGCGGCAACAGGTCGTGCAGGGCGCTGATCTTCTTTTCGTGGATCAGGATGACCGGGTCCTCGAGCACGGCTTCCATTTTTTCGGGGTTGGTCACAAAGTACGGCGAGCAGTAGCCACGATCAAACTGCATGCCCTCGACCAGGTCCATGGTCGTGTC
>CAYRIB010000055.1:14884-18915 GCA_964424165.1 uncultured Myxococcales bacterium
GACCGTGATGACGCCTTCCTTGCCGACCTTTTCCATCGCGTCCGCGATAATGTTGCCGATCTCCTCGTCGTGGTTGGCCGAGATCGTGCCGACCTGCGCGATCTCCTTGCGGCCACGGGTCGGGATCGACATGGCGCGAAGCTGTTCGACCACCTTTGCGACCGCAGCGTCGATGCCGCGCTTGAGGTGCATGGGGTTGATGCCTGCGGCGACCAGCTTCAAGCCTTCCTGGAACACGGCCCGTGCCAGCACGGTTGCGGTCGTGGTTCCGTCGCCCGCCTTGTCGGACGTGCGGGAAGCAACCTCCTTCAGCATCTGGGCGCCCATGTTTTCGAGCTTGTCTTCGAGCTCGATCTCCTTGGCCACGGTCACGCCGTCCTTGGTCACCACGGGGCTGCCCCAGGACTTTTCGATGATCACGTTACGGCCCTTGGGCCCAAGCGTCACGGTTACGGCGTCGGTCAGGATCGACACGCCGTTGAGGATCTTCTGCCGGGCCTCTGATGCGAATGCGAGTTCCTTGGCTGCCATTTGTTCATTCCCTCCAAAGCGGCTGTAAGAGCAAATCATTCGGATGCGGGTCGCGTTCGTCCCCCATCCGGAGCGAAGGGCAATATAAGCACGCTTGACCGCAGGTCAAGACCCTTGACAAGGCATGGCCGAAAAGATACTCACACAAATCTCGTGGCCTGGTGAGACCTCGGAGGAGTCAGGAATGGTCGACAAGGAAAAGTTCGGTGACCGGCACTTGTGCTTCGCCTGTGGCTGCAAGTTCTACGACATGCATCGACCCGCGCTGGTCTGCCCGCGCTGCGGCGCCGACTTGAGCCATCCCCCGAAGGCCGGGGTGGAAATAGCGGAACCACCGGAACTCGATGACGAAGTGACCGACGACGAGGAATTGCTGGAACTCCCGGAAGAAAAGGTATCTGATCTGGAGAGCGATCCGGAAGTCGGGCATGACGAGGAGGATGGCGACGACATCTAGGAACGCGCCGCCCCCGTCGCCGGTCGCCGCAAAAAGCCGAGAGGAGGAAGATCATGGCCGAGGCCAAGCGGGACATTCTGATCGCTTGTCCACTCGAACACGTCTTTTCGGTGATCACCGATTTCGATCACTACGCGCAGTTCCTCAGCGGCGTGGTATCGGTGACCTCGAAGTTGGTGCAAGACAACGTCTGGGACGTCACGTACCGGATTCGCGTGTTCAAGGAAATCGAATACACCTTGCGGATGAAGGCCATCGCGCCCGACCGCGTGGAGTGGACCCTGGTCAAGGGTGACTTCATGAAGGCCAACGAGGGCGAGTGGACCCTGGTGGCGCAGGGTGCCAACAATACCCTCGCGACGTACCGCGTGTCTCTGCAGCTCAATGCCCTGGTGCCCGCGTCCATTACCAAGCAGCTCGCCGAGGCCTCGCTGCCCAAAATGATGGGCGATTTCAAGGCGCGCGCCGAATCGACCTGGCAGGCTTGAGGCATCCAACATGGCCTACATGCGCGGTCTGGAACTGGTGTGCATCACCAAGAGTCGATCCTTCGAGATCCATTACGAAAACGGCATCTATCTGGACGCACGGCAGAAGGAGGTCGAGGACCTCCTGGACCTCTGCTGCTTTGCGTGCGGGGCCGCCTACTACACCCTGGACGGCGAGGACCAGATCGATTTCTGCCCCAACTGCGGACATTTCGAGAAGCAGCAGTTCGAGCATCTGCACGACCTGCTGGCCTGGGTGCCCACCCAGAACTTCGGATTTCTGCGGTTTTCGGGGGCACGGGCCTTCGCGGTTTTGGGCAAGACATCCTGGGAACTGCGCTTTGCCCCAAGCGAAGCAGCGCTGCGACAGCGTGGCGAAACCGGCGAGATTCACGAGGTAACGGCATGAGCGGTGGCGAGCGGGTGGCGATCATCGGGGGCACGGGCCTGTACCGCATCGACGGGGTCGAGGACCTTCACGAGGAGCGTATGGACACGCCCTTCGGGGCCCCGTCGGATGCGCTGATCACCGGGCGCCTCAAGGGCGTCGACGTCGTGTTTCTGCCGCGCCACGGCCGGGGACACCGCTGGTCGCCAACGAACATTCCGGTGCGCGCGAACATCTGGGCGCTCAAGGCCCTGGGCGTCACACGCATCTTTTCGGTGAGCGCGGTGGGCAGCATGCGCCCCGAGGTGCGGCTGACCGAGCCGGTGCTGATCGACCAGTTCATCGACATGACCCGCGATCGCAAGAACACGTTCTTCGACGACGGGATCGTGGCCCACGTGTCGATGGCCCACCCGACCTGCGACGCCATGCGCGCACTGGTGCAGAAGGCCGCATCCCACGCGGACATTACGGTTCATGGTCAAGGCACCTACGTGTGCATGGAGGGGCCACAGTTCTCTTCGCGCGCGGAATCCATGATGTACCGCGCGATGGGCGTGGACGTGATCGGCATGACGAATGCCCCCGAGGCCAAGCTCGCCCGCGAGGCCGAGATGTGCTACTGCACCATCGCATTACCCACGGACTACGATTGCTGGCACGAGGAAGAAGACGACGTGAGCGTCGGATCGGTGATGCAACGCCTGGAAGCGGGCACGGACAAGGCCCGGCGTCTCGTATCGGCGGCCTTGGAGCAGTTGGACGACATCGGGCGCTGCACCTGCCGGGACGCGCTTCGTGGCGCCATCCTCACGGACCCGGCCCTGATCGACGGAGCTGTCAAGGACCGCCTCGGGCCCCTGGTGGGGAGGTATCTATGAGCCTTTTGATCGTCGGTTCCGTGGCCTACGACGTGATCGAACTCCCGGGGCGCGCCCCGATCGAGGGCCTGGGCGGCTCGGCCAGTTATTTTACGACCGCGGCGAGCATCCTGACCCGGCCTTCCCTGATCGCGGTGGTGGGTGACGACTTCCTGCCCGAGGACCATGCCTTCCTGAATGGCCGCGGCATCGATACGTCCGGGCTCATGACCCGCACTGGTCCGACGTTCCGCTGGCAGGCCCGCTACCACCAGGACATGAAAGGGCGCGACACGCTGCGGACGGACTTGGGGGTCTTCGCGGACTTCAGCCCGGTGATCGGTCCGGGCCTCGATCATCCGGATATTTTGTTTCTGGGCTGCATCAAGCCGTCGCTGCAGCGGTGCGTGATGTCGCAGGTCGCTCGGCCGCGCTTGGTCGGCTTGGACACCATCGAATGCTGGATCGCGGACGACCGCGAGGATTTGGTGGAATTGCTGAAGTCCACGGACATTCTGTTCGTCAACGACGACGAGGTCATGCAACTCGGCCGCGGACGCAGCGTGGTTGCCTCGGCGCGGGCCGTGATGGACATGGGCGTGCCCTTCGTGGTGGTCAAGCGCGGCGAGTTCGGGTCCATGCTGTTTCACGGCGACCGCATCTGGCTGTTTCCCGCGTTTCCGCTCGACGGGGTGCAGGACCCTACGGGCGCGGGGGATTCGTTCGCGGGCGGGGCGCTTGGATTTTTGGACGTGTTGCAGGAATTCGACACGGACGCGATCCGTCTGGCCATGGCCGTAGGCACGGTGATGGGGTCGCTGTGCGTCGAGGGATTCGGCCCCCGTCACCTTGCGGGTGTGACCGTGGCCGACCTGCAGGGCCGGCTCGAAGCCTATCTGGACATGATGTCCTTGGACAAAGCCCGGGCGATTGCGGCCATGTCCGCGCTGACCAAGGGGGGCAACGCATGAGTGGTACGCGTGATTCCGTGTTGCGCCTGGCGTTGGGGGTGGCTGCCAACCGGCAGGTTTCGCGCGGGCTGGGGGCCATCGCGGATCTGCATCTGCCGCGTGCCATCCTGGAACGTATGATCCGCCTCTACTGTAAGGCCTTCGACGTCACGATCGAAGATGCCATCGTGCCCGAGGGCGGATACCGGACCTTCAACGCATTCTTCACCCGACAGCTCAAGCCCGGGGCTCGCCCCGTGGCCCCGCGGCGGGATGTTCTGGTGTCTCCGGCGGATGGTCACATCCAGGCGATCGGCCAGGTGTCGTCGGGCATGCTGGTTCAGGCCAAGGGCCAGA
>CAYRIB010000056.1:0-969 GCA_964424165.1 uncultured Myxococcales bacterium
CGAGCCAGTACTGCTGCCACTTCGGCTCGATCGCCGCAAAATCGAAGGCCCGTTCAGACTCGGACATGGTCACCTCGCGTTGACGGTGTCGGGGTTTGCTGGTTCCACCCCGGATGCCGCCGGATTATAGCCTTGATCCGGCTTGACGGCATCATGCGTAAACCCTATTTTGTGGGGCGCGGGAGATTTCAACCCGCCTCTTCCCCCCCCCGGAGGTCGTTTGCATGTTGGTAGAAAGCCTGCTTGAAGTGATGCTCACCGGAAGCGAGTGGGTCCTGTGGCTGCTGCTGCTGCTGTCGCTGTGGTCGATCGGGATCATGATCGAGCGGGCCCTGTTCTTCCGCCGGCGCAACGTCAACCAGGAACGCATCAGCGATCAGTTGCAGCCCTTGCTGCGTGCGGGCGACCTGCCGGGGGTTGCCCGACTGATTGAAAGCTGGCCGGGCGGCGAGGCCACGGTGCTGCGTGCGGGTCTCGAAGCGGCACCCCACGGGCGCGCAGCGGTTGAAAAGACCGTGCACGCAGCCTTGGTGTGCGAGCAGCAACGTCTCGAACGCCGCCTGTCGATCCTGGGAACCCTGGGAAACAACGCCCCGTTCATCGGGCTATTCGGGACCGTGCTCGGGATCATCCGGGCCTTCCGTGATTTGTCGCTCGATGTAAAGGGTGGCGCCAGTCAGGTCATGGGCGGCATCTCTGAAGCCCTGGTGGCCACCGCGGTCGGGCTGTTCGTGGCGATCCCCGCGGTCATGGCCTACAACTACTTCATGCGCCGTGTGGCGCGTTCGCTGGCCCGGGCCCAAGCCACGGCCGACAACCTGATGGCCTACATGCCCGACCGCCAACCGGAGGACGGCCATGCTCGGCAGTGAGTTCGGCAACGGAAACCGTCCGATCACCGAGATCAACATCACGCCCATGGTGGACATCATGCTGGTGCTGCTGATCATCTTCATGGTGACGGCCACC
>CAYRIB010000056.1:983-16292 GCA_964424165.1 uncultured Myxococcales bacterium
TCGAGGTGCAGCTTCCCGAGGCCGCTTCCGGGGCCGACGTTCCGGTCACGACCCTGGCCGTGGTGGTCGCGCCCGATGGGGCTCTGATGCTCAACGGCGAGCCGTCGTCGATCGAAGGCCTGCGCGAGCGCGTGCCGGGTATCGTGGCCACCAGTCCCGAGGTGCAGGCCGTGATCGACGGGGACCAGGCCGTGAACTACGGGCGTGTCATGGAGGTCATCGATACCCTGCGAACGCTCGGGGTCAAGAAATTCGCGGCCGCGGTGCAGCGAAAGGCACCATGAGGAAGCGTTGATGGGCAGGGTCTGGCCAGAGCGCGGAGACGATTCCCGCACGTTGTGGATCGGCATGGGGGCTTCCCTGCTGATTCACGCGGGGCTTGCGGCCTGGATCTTCACCGCCGAACCAGCGGTGCGCGACGAAGCGCTGCGGGTCGAGATCACCGTGATCGAGCCCCCGACTCCTTTGCCGGCGACCCCGACTCCGCCACGCAACGAGCCCACGACAACCCCGAAACCCGCGCCCGTTCCACCGCGGCCGAAGCCCCCGGTGCCCAAGGCGCCGATTTCACGTCCCGAACCCCGGCCCGAGCCACGACCCGAGGCCCCGAAGCCCACGCCCACGACGACTGCGACGCCCGCCAGCGGTGGCGGGGCCCGTTCGTTCGGGATCCGTCTGGAAAACACGGTTCAGGCAGCGCCCGGCACCGGGATCGCGGTGCCCACGGGTGACACGCTCGCGGCAGACCCAGCTGCCCCGCGACCCAAGAAGCCCGGGACCGGCGATGGCACCGGCGAAGGTGCCCCCGAGCCCGTAACGGCCCCGCTGGCCTCGGTCAAGACCCGGCCCAAGCTGCTTTCCGATTCCGTGGCCGCCTACCCGATGGACGTGCGC
This sequence comes from uncultured Myxococcales bacterium, assembly GCA_964424165.1. Classification (GTDB taxonomy): domain Bacteria; phylum Myxococcota_A; class UBA9042; order DTJE01; family DTJE01; genus CAYRIB01. The sequence continues at coordinate 1,878 of CAYRIB010000056.1, forward strand.
CGCCTGGGCATCCAAGGCCGCGTGGTCTTGGAGCTCGTGGTCGACGAAGAGGGCCGCGTAGTTCGCAGCCGCGTGGTGAAATCATTGCATCCGCGGCTCGACGAGGCGGCCTTGGCGGCATCGAAGGGGCTGCGTTTTTCGCCGGCCACCGTCGACAATACGCCGACCACGGTGAAGATCCCTTACAACTATGTCTTCGTGCTGGACTAGATGATGAAACGTCACGGCCACACGTTCGCCCGGTTCGCAGTTCTGCTTGCCATGGGCCTTGCTGCCCTGCCACAGCCGGTGCCGGCCCAGGAGGGAGTGCGGCGCGCGCGGTCCGAGGACATCCCGGAGCCGGTGCTCACCCGTCCCCCGGAGTTGTTGCAATTCGTGCCGGCCACGTATCCCGAGCAGGCCATGCAGGAGGGGCGCGAGGCCGACGTGGTCCTGGCCATCGAGATCGACGCGACTGGGGCGGTCGTGAACGTGACGGTGGTGCAAGGCGCCCCAGGCGGATTCGATGAGGCTGCGGTGGCGGCCGCGCGGGCCTTCCGTTTCCAGGCTGCCGAGGTGGACGGTCAGCCCGCCCCGGTGATCATCGAATACGCCTATCGCTTTCGTCTCGAGAAGAAGGTCGTACCCCCGCCCGATGGCGCGGCTGCGGCCGTGCTCAAGGGACGCACACGCGAACGCGGAACGGGCCTGCCCGTGATCGGGGCCGAGGTCACGGTCGTGGGCCAGGAACGTCGTGCCCTGACGAACGAAAAGGGCGCCTACTCGCTCACCGGAATCGATCCGGGAACGTACCGTCTGAAGGTCGTGGCCCCGTCCTATCAGGACGCGGATGCCGACGTGGAAATCAAGCCCGACTTGGTAACCGAGGTGGATTTCTTCCTGCGGCCGCTCGAAGACAATCCCTACGAGACCGTGGTGCGCGGCGAGCGCGAGCAGGACGTGGTGGCCCGCTACAGCCTGGCCGAGCGCACCTTGACCACGGTACCGGGTACCTTTGGCGACCCGTTGCGCGTGGTGCAGAACCTACCGGGCTTCGCGCGGTCACCCTATGCGATCGGACTCTTGCTGGTGCGAGGCTCGTACCCCGGCGAATCCACGATCTCGGTCGACGGCGTGCAGGTGCCCTTGATCTATCACTTCCTGGGCGGACCGTCGATCCTGAGTCCCGAGTTCCTGCAGCGCATCGACTTCTACCCCGGGAACTTCCCGGTCAAGTACGGCAACGCGCTTGCCGGCGTCATCGAGGTCGAGACCGCGTCGGACATGCCCGAGGTCATGCACGGGTCCGCGGACGTGAACCTGTTCTTCGCCGGGGGTTTCTTCGAAGCCCCGCTGTCGGACAAGGTGTCGCTCAAGCTGGGTTTGCGGCGTTCGTACTACGACCTCGTGATTCCCCTGGTGCTCAAGGCGGCGGGCGGTTCGGGCACCAGCGTGGTCCCGGTCTACTACGACTATCAGGCCCGGCTCGATGTGGCGCTGCGGGGGGACGACCGCCTGCACATCCTGGCGTTCGGCTCGGACGATCAGCTCGACTTGGCCACCACCGACGACCAGACCAAGAACCAGATCGACATCGGGACCCAGACAAGCTTCCACCGCATCCTGGCCCGTCATTTGTGGCACCTGTCGCCAAACGTGACCAGCACGATGGCACCTTACGTGGGCCTGGACGTGCAGAGTTTGTCGTACGACGAGGGCAGTCTCGACACCACCGAATTCTTGGCGGGACTGCGCGAGGACATCACCTGGAAGGTGGGACCGAGGCTCGAGATCCGGCCCGGGATCAATGCCCAGGTCCAGGTGCAGCGCTTTTCGTCGTTCCTGCCGCCTCGCCAGAACTACGTGGTCCCGGGCGAGGACGTGCTGGCACAAACCGAGGCCGGCCCACCCAGTTCGGTCGACACCACGGGCAACAAGGTCGAGGTCTCGCGCACCCTGGTGTCCGGCAATGTCGCGGCCTACATCGATGCCGTGTACAAGCCCTGGGACCGCCTGACCCTGATCCCCGGGGCCCGCTTCGAGGGGTGGTTCTATCTGGGTCGCACGCGACTCGCGGCCTCTCCCCGTTTGATCGCCCGGGTCGACGTGGGCCCGGATACCACGATCAAGGGCGGCGCGGGCCTGTTCTTCCGCCCACCCACCGCCTTTCGGATCGACCCGGACTATGGCAACCCGGACCTCGCGCTCGAGTGGTCCGAACAGTATTCGCTGGGCTTCGAGCACCGGTTCACGTCTGCGCTGACACTGGATTTGCAGGGTTTCTTTCTGCGCCGCCACGACAAGGCCAGCCGGACCGACGCCTACACGGTCACCGACGAGGGCCTCAAGCCGCAGTTCTACAACAACGATGGCTGGGGGCGCGCCTACGGAATGGAACTACTGCTCAAGCACGACGTGACGCGATACTTCTATGGCTGGCTGTCCTACACCCTGTCGCGCGCCGAAGAGGAACGCACGCCTGGCCTGGGCCTGTCGCCCACGGCCTTCGACCAGACCCACATCATGAATCTGGTGGCCTCGTTCCGTTTGGGGCGCGGCTGGGAAGTCGGTGCGCGCTTCAGGCTCGTATCGGGCAACCCCGAGACCCCGGTCAAGGACGGCACCTTCGTGGCCGACTCGAACGGCTATTTGCCCACTCTGGGGGCGCGTCTTTCGACACGCAAGCCGCTGTTTCATCAACTCGACATCCGGGTCGAGAAGACCTGGGAATTCGAGCGGTGGATGCTGTCGGTGTACCTGGACCTGCAAAACGTCTATTACGCCAAGAACGTGGAGTTCGTCACGTGGGACTACCGGTACAACAAGTCCTACGACATCCAGGGACTGCCGATCCTGCCCACGCTCGGGATCAAGGGGCAGTTCTGATGGAGGCGTCGATGCATCGGGCACGATACCAATCGTTGTGGGCAATCGTGATCGCAGTGACCGGGTGGTGCGCGTGTTCCCCGGGCTTCGAGGAACCTTACGAAGTCCTGGATTTGCGCGTGCTCGCGATGCGTGCCGAACCGCCCGAAGTGCTGGTACGCACCCCGGCAGATGCGGCCCGTCCGATCGCCATCTCGATCCTGCTCGCGGATCCCACGTTTCCGGGGCGTGCCCTGACGTGTCGCCTTCAGTCCTGCGTTCTGTCCGACATCAACCGGCGCTGCGAGGTACCCGAAGACACCGTGATCCTGGCAGAAGGCCCATGCGCAGACGGGGTCACCACGTTCCCGGTCACCTTCCCCGCAGAACTGCTGGCGGACGTGCAGGCCGCGGACCCGACGGGCGGCTACAGCGGCCTTGCGGTGTGGGTGGAACTGGTGGTGAGTGGCGGCGGGCCTGAACTCCACGCCATCAAGTCCGTGGTGTTCTCGGCCGAGTTGCCCGAGGGGCGCACGGCCAACCGCAATCCGTTGATCACGGGACTGCGCATCGATGACGCGGAAGCCACGCTGTCTGCGGACGTGCCGTGGCAGGCGGACGTCCCGGTGCGCATCGAGGTGACGCGCGCCGAAGACGCGAAGGAAACCTACACTCTGCCGACCTTTGAGGGCGGCACGGTGACGCTCAAGGAATACATGCGTTTCTCGTTCTACGCGGACGCCGGAAGCTTTTCGCAGGCGTATACCACGGACAAGCCCGAAAACTTCCTGGCCGTATCCCCAGACGAAGAGATCCCGATCGATCTGTTCGTGGACTGGACGCCCCCCGAAGGCGCCGCTCCCGAGGGCACGCCGGTGCGATTCTGGTTCGTGCTCGATGACGGACGGGGCGGGGTGGACTGGATCCGGGCCACGGGCAGGCCGCGCTAGGGGGTCGGTCAATCTTCCTCGAACAGGGCATCCGCGAAGGCCGTCGGGTCGAACGGACGCAGGTCTGCAACGGCCTCTCCCACGCCCACGAACCGCACGGGAATCCCCAGGTCCTGCACGATCGACAAAATGACCCCGCCCTTGGCGGTCCCATCGAGCTTGGTCAACGCAATGCCCGACACCTTGACCGCGTTCTTGAAGATCTCGGCCTGCCGGACCGCGTTCTGTCCCATCGTCGCGTCGAGCACCAGGATCACCTCGTGCGGTGCGCCCTCGATGGCCTTGCCCATCACGCGGTGCACTTTCTTCAATTCCTCGACCAGGTCCACGTTCGTGTGCAACCTTCCGGCCGTGTCCGCGATCAGCAGGTCGAACTGGTCGTCGCGCGCCCGCCGGGCCGCATCGAAGATCACCGAAGCCGGGTCGGCCCGATCCTTGCCCATGACCACGGGAACGCCCACCCGCTCGCCCCAGATCCCGAGTTGATCCGCGCCTGCGGCCCGGAACGTATCGCCCGCGGCCAGCAGCACCTTGTGTCCCTCGCCCGCATAGCGCGACGCCATCTTTCCGATCGTGGTCGTCTTGCCCGACCCGTTCACCCCCACCACCATGAAGGCGGTCGGCCCGCTCGCGGCGGTCAATCCGGGCGCCCCGTGGGGCAAGCCCGACAGCATGCTGGTTACACGGGCCTTCAGAAAATCGAGCACCTGTCGGTGCAGGTCCCCGGTGCCGGGGGTGAATTCCTTGCGCAGGGCCTCGATCAGGACCCCTGTGGTCCGCACCCCGATGTCTGCGGTCAGCAGGGCCTCTTCGGCCTCGGCCAGGGTGGCGTCATCGAGCTGCCGGGACTGGAAGATCGCCCCCAGGCGGGCCACGAAGCCCTCCTTGCGGGTGCGTTCCAGGCCCCGCCCCATGGCCTTGCGTTCGGGAAGCGGGAACGTCAGGGGCTTCTTGTCTTCGGCCTTTGGGGCTTCGAGGGCCACGGGTTCGGTTTTGTGCTTGTCCGGGGCGATAACAGGCTTGCGACCCGGCGGAGTCACCGGAGTCGGCGGCGCTTCTTCGGTTTCGGTGACCACCACGGTCGGGCCAGAGAGGCGCTTCTTCGACATGCGAAGGATGACCAGCACCACCAGGGCGAGGAACAGCAAGCCAAAAAGGATTCCCACGACAGCGGACGCATCCATGATCGCTCCAGGCATCAAGGCGGGTGAATCCTAAGGCGCCCGGGCTCACAGGTCAACCAGGGGGAATCGGGGGGAATCTGCACGTGAATCGAACACCGACCCAGGCATGACCGATTGCCGGCATCGGGTGTTCTGTCAAGGGCGTACGACTGAAAAGTTGGGAATCGGCCAAGTTGATGGAATCATGAATTTGTCTGCAAGTGGGATGCACCGTAAGAAAGGTCTTTGTCGACGTCGTCGTGGACGTGCACGTGGTCGTGGACGTCGACGTGGACGTGGAGGATGTGTCCGAGGTGTCATCTGCACAAGCGACTGAGCATCGAGACGATCCGCACCAGCAGACGTTTGCCGTGGTCGAGGCTCTGATCGTCCGAAACGCGCAGAATGCGACAGGCCTCCAGGACGGCTCCACACTCTGTCGCAGAACCCCGAGCGATCCGATAGTACCTTCCTCGGTCCGCATCGTTTGCCTTGCCCACTCCCTCGGCAACAGGGCGAGAATCTGCACCGCATCCGCAAGGAACTCGATGGCTCTCCGGTACACATCCAACCGCTCGTGAGCCAACGTCAGATCCGACCATTCGTCCACGTTTACGTCCACGTCTACGTCCACGACCGATATCGCTGCGCCTTCCCGTCTTGTTTCACTCACCACTTTTCAGTCGCACGCCCTCCTGTCAATCTGACCTTGTGATTGTCGCTTGTGTCAACTAGCATGGGGTTGGTTTTGTCCGCGGGTACATTATTGAGAATGGATGGTTTGGCTGAAACGTGATGAAAATTCAGGGAATGGCTCTGTCTCATCACCACGGGATGACCTGCAGGGAGACGTTTTCACTTGCCTTGATTCGGCACTGTTGAAGGAGACAAGCACGGTAGGGACGTGCAGGCAGAGACGATGGCCACAGAAGGAGGAAGGACATGATCAGGACCCCGGGCAGAACATGGCTTGCGGTGGTTTTTCTCGGAGTAGTTGGATGCTCCGGGGGCAGACTACCAATCACGGTGCTCGATTCTGGCGAAGATATGATGGAGGTCGTTCCGGATGCTCAGGAATCTGAGTCCGATGTCGGTTCGGACCTGACGGAAACTGCTGACGTTCACGAACCGGATATGTTGCTCGATGTCTCCTGGCCCGATGCTTCGGAGGACACTTCCGACGTGGAGATGCCCCCCTGCGAGGGAAACGAGGATTGTTTTAGCGGGATATGCATCGAGACCCCTGCGGGCAAGCGTTGTTCTCAGCCATGCGTCACTGATGCGGGATGTCCGGGGGACCTGGTCTGTGCCCCCACTTCCTTTGGTGGCGCGGACGTGGCCTATGCATGCGTTCATCCCACGCCACGGATCTGTCGGCCTTGCCAGGTGGATGCGGACTGCGCGTACAGCCTGTCGACTATTCCCATGGTCTGTGCGGCCGTGGATTTCCTGCATTTCTGCCTGCCTGGTTGTGCGGTCAGTTTCTGTCCCAAGGGCTACACGTGTGGACAGTCGGATGGGCAGGCGGTATGTATTCCGAACTCTGGACAGTGCGCCTGCACGATCCTGGGCGAGGGTGCAATGGGGGCCTGCGATCAGGTCAACGAGTCTGGGGCATGCCAGGGGACTTTCGCTTGCGAGGACGGATTGATCACCGATTGCGACGCCAAAACGCCTGCCCCGGAAAGCTGTAATTACGAGGACGACGATTGTAACGGCAAGGTGGATGATGACGTGGTCTCGGTGCCCTGCGTTCTCGAGAATTCTTACGGGTCGTGTGCAGGCAGGACCTTGTGCGTCGCGGGGGAAACATTCTGTCAGGGAGATGCCCCGGTCCAGGAGATGTGCAACGGAGTCGACGACGATTGTGATGGTCTGGTCGACGAACCCGGCAGTGTTGGATGCCGTGAATACTATCGGGACGTCGATGGAGATACGTTCGGACTCGCCACGGACCATCGATGCCTGTGCTCACCCGTGCAGCCGCATTCCGCCATGCGCATCGGGGATTGTGATGATTCCGATGCCGGCGTGAACCCGGATCGACTCGAAGCGTGCAACGACTTCGACGACAACTGCAACAGCCGCATTGACGAAGGGTGTGACGATGACCAAGACGGCTACTGCGACATGACCATGACAGTTGGTGGCACCGGACCTGTCGCCAGTTGTCCCAACGGGATGGGGGATTGTGACGACACCAACGGCGATCGTTTTCCTGGCAATTCCGTCTGTGGCATGGATGGTGATTGTGACTTCCTTCCCAAGGACGTCGGAGAGGCCTGCGACGATCAGAACTGGCTTGACTTTGACGGTTGTCACATCTGCGAAATGACCGAGACCATGATCGGTACGTTCAGTGCAGCGAACCAATTGCATCCGCGTGCCGCCATCTTCCCGAACGGCCGTTCTGTGATCACCTTCCTCACCCTCAAGCAGTATTCGGTCAATCAGGCTGATGTGGCGGCTCGCCTGTTCGATGCACAACATGTCGGGGACGGCCCGGAATTCCGGGTCAGCAGCTCCCCCCTGTCGACCGTTCTGAAGGGCCATGCTCCCCCGTCCGTGGCCGTGCTACCGTCAGAAGGATTCGTCGTCGTTTGGTGGAACGGTCACTCTGATTCCGTTCTTATGCGACGTTTCGCTGCTGCTGGCGTTGCCGTTGACGCGGCCGAAGTGAAGGTCGCGGACGTTGTGCAGCAAGTGGGGATGGTGCCGATGGCCTCCGTGACGTCCTGGCCCGACGGTCGGTTCGTAGTTGGATTCAACGGAGACAGCATTGGTGTCCAGGCGCGCCTTTACGCATCCGATGGGGCGGCCCAGTCGGTGATTCCCATCTCGGTGTCTCAGGACGCCGCAGTCTCGCCACGTCTGCAGGTTCTTGACTCGGGCTTCGTGGCTGCCTGGGCCACTGCCTCGGGCGTATTCATGCGGCGTTTCGATGACGACGGTAAGCCTGTCGACGCCGGAGACGTCCAGGTCAACACGGACTCTGTGGGCATGAAACTCACACCGATGCTTTCGACTTTCCCGGACGGCCGCATCGTGGTGGCATGGAAGAACCGCTCTCTGGATCCGCAACATGCCGGAATCTATGCGCGGGTCTTCAGCACCGACGGTCAACCACAGACGACGAGCGAGATCCCTCTGTCCACGGATCCGTTCCCATCGTATCTGGTGCTGAGTGATGCGACCACGCCAGACCTTGGCACCATTGCGATGGCGACCAGTTCGATGATGGGCGATGACGAGATTGTTCTTGCCTGGTCCGGCTTTCCGGAGGGCCTTGTGACATACCAGGTTCTGGCTAGTCGATATGGCTTGGATGGCACGCGTTCGGGAACGCCGGTGAAGATCGATCATCATGCATGGTTCCTTGATTTCAGCATCGATCTGCAGCGGGACCACACCGGGTTCGTGGCAACCTGGTTCGGAAGTTCGGACCCGACCTTCGTCCAGCAGGACGTGGTGATGCAGCCCCTCAATCCGGACGGAACCCGACGGTACCGCTGAGCCACACACAGCATCGACGCATCAGGCTCGAACCCAACAAGCATAGATAATCGGATGAGATTAGTTGATATAATAGAAACCTTGTCAAGGAGTTTTCTGTCAACTATCATCCTGGATGGATATCTTGGTAGTTAGCAGTAAGGGATGAAGCGGGGAGGTTTTGAATGACTTGCTCAAGATGGTGGCTAGGCTTTGTGACGCTGATGTTGTTGGCTGGATGTGGTTCAGGTACTGTGCAGCCGCTTCCACAAGGATCATCGAATGAGAATCCCGCCGAATCGGGCAACGAGGCTCTGACATGGGAAGAGCTTGCGGCAACGGGCGAGGTTCCCGACTGCGCATATGGGGCACTGGGTGAAAACGGGACATTCCAGGTTCTGGTATTCGAGGATCTTGAGCAGAGCAACAGTGACGTTCAGGGTCGTGTAGCCGTGGGTGGCGACGCGACGCTCGAGAACTTCTACGTCGGAGAGCTTCTTCCGTTCGAGCCGACCGATGGCCACCTAGTGGTGGGCGATGACCTGATGTTTCGAAACGGGCAGGTGTTGAATGGTGCGATCGTGTATGGGACCTCCGCGACCCTGGAGAACGTGACATATGCAGGGTACTGGCAGGGTCAACCGTTCGATTTCGCAGCAGCGCAACAGGAGTTGGTGGCGCAGTCAGCGGCATTGACGGCATTGAACGAGCACGCGAACGGTCAGGTAGAAGTGATCAACGCGGAGCTTGAGCGGCACGAACTGCGGATGACGGGGTCGGACGCGGTGCTGAACCTGTTCGAGGTGAGCGCAGAGCAATGGTCAAACGCCTATGAGGCGAGCATCGAGGTTCCAGAGGGTTCGACGGTGCTGGTGAATGTCATGGGCACGTCCATCCGGTTTTCGAACCTGGGCATATTCCTGACCGGAGCGACTCCGGAGCGGGTGATGTATCACTTCCCGGAGGCAACCGAGTTGTATCTCGAGTCGGTGCAGGCGTTAGGCTCGGTGTTCGCACCCCAGGCCGCGGTGAGCTTCCCGCAGGGGCTCCTGATCGGTCAATTGATCGCCTTGTCTCTGTCGGGAAACGGTCAGAGCAATCTGCCGATGTTCGCCGGCTGCCTGCCAATCGCGACAGGGGTTGTGCCGCCGCCGCCTCCGCCCCCTCCTCCGCCGCCGGTCACGACGTGCACCGTGAATGCCGAATGTCCCGAGGGGCTCTTCTGTATGAACGGGGGGTGCTGCGAGGATACGCTGTTCTTCTGCGACCCCAATTGCGTCGACATCTCGAATGACCCGAACAACTGCTCTGGCTGCGGAAATGTCTGCTCCGATGGGCAGGCTTGTGTAAGCGGAAGTTGCATGGAACCGCCTCCCCCGGTCTGTCAGGCCCCATTCCTCAACGTTTGTGATTTCACCTGTGTGGACTTTGAGTCGGACCCAGCACACTGCGGTAACTGCGACAACGTCTGCGATCTGGGGCTGCTGTGCATTAATGGCACGTGCGTTCCGGAGCCGACTCCACAGGGAGACTGCTGCGCGTTGCTGGATATCGCGAGCACCCAGAGCGTCGATCTGATCGACTATCAAGTTCCGGTGAATCTGCAAACCGCGATGACGTTGTGCGGGGCGATGCATCTGGTGGCCAGGGTCGGGACATCGTCCGGGCCCGTCGTGGACTACTGCTTCGTGCAGCAGAACGGGGAATGTGCCGCTGCCATGGACAACGGCGGAACAGGGGCATGGCTCAAAGTGCCCGCCATCGGGGCATCCGGTGTCACCAGCATCTGCTTCACGCCGTCGGCTGCCCCGGTCGCAGTCCCCGGAGCACAGATCTTCGAACTCTACGACGACTTCCGGACCGATCTGTCGAGTTGGAGCAGGCTCACGGGGTCCTGTTCCAATTCATCGACCGGGGGCCCTTACGTCACGGACCGCATTCTCTCCACGGATCCGGTGTTCGGATGGGTCCAGGCGCCGAACCAGGTCGAAGAGAATCGTTTGGGTGCGCCTGCGGATCAGTACGACAACTGGTACTGTGGGATTCTTCACGACGCGTTCGTTATGACGCCAGGAATGAAGTTGACGACGAGTCTGTATGTCTCGAGTCTTCCTGGCGCCATCCTGGGGCCACAAACCGTGGACTGTGATCCGATTGTCCTGCTGGCCGATTCCCAGAAGATCGCAACATCGTGGCCGAACGTTGGGAATCGCGCTTACGGAACGTGCGGATGGGGCGGCGATGACGAGGGTACGCCCAAGGAGTATCTCGTGTACTGGCAGGACGGTCTGTCGAACCCGAACTTACAGGCCTACTACAATTATGCCAGCAACTATGTGCGGGGCAAGACGACGCTGGTGGACGTGATGGTCGCCCCGGACCCGGGCAACCTGCTGTCCGTGTGCCACAAGGTCCCGGATGATCTCCAGCATTGTAGTATCCAGACGGATACCCCTTGGAACCCGGAATACAATCGAGTATTCTTGGGCTCCTCTGCCTACGAGGGAATCCCCTGGTTCTACGACTGGGTGACGGTACGAAAGTGGTCCGAGCCGGAACCGACCCCCTCTTGGCACCTGTAGCATTGTTGGTCTCAGCCGCCCCATTCAAAGCGTGAATCCCCTTGCATGGCTCCAGAACTTCAGGACCCTATCGTCGGTAGGAAGGTCAGCCCGCTGGGAGGTGCATCAATACCCGTGCCTGCATGTTCCCATTGTGCCTTGGTGGGCGGCCGTTGCCAAAGGACAATCACGATGGGCCGCGGAAGCGATTCACGCCTCAAACCAACAGATATCACCCCACCGAGTGACTGGCCACAGAATTCAAGAGTGTCGGCCACGATTCGGGCCGGGACGAGGGGATTGCGTCAGAGCGCGCTGACCTGATTGCGCCAAGCATCCACGGTCGAGATGACACCGTCTAGGGTCGTGACCGCGGCTGCCGCGGATCCCTCGGTGGCCACGGACAGGCCATCAATGCCCAAGCCCGCCGGGCGGATGTCGTAGACCGCGTTGCCCAGACAACTATTCCAGGCCGGACTATCGCCGTTCAGGAACAACTGATCATTGACAGACGCCAGGCTGGCCACATGCTGCATGGCGAGCAGGCGATGGGAGAAAGCGATCTGGTGGTAGGACCGTTCAAGGTCCGTGCTAGAGGGCGAACCAGCCATTCCTGCCAAATCACGCATGCCCGTAAGCGTTGACAGGGTCTGGTCTAAGAGCGCCAGCGCCACGCCACGCAACATCAGACACAACTGAGGCTGGGGCGCCGCGTCGCCGGGACAGCCAGGGTAAGGAGCCTCGACACAAGCCACCACCGCAGCGATGTCCGTGGCATTTTCGCGGTCCCACTCGGCGGCAACTTCAGACAACACAGCCGCGGCCGCACCGCCTTCCAAGGAAGCGCGATCGAGATAGGCCGCAGCCGTGGCTTGCAGAGTCCAGGCCGCGCCCAGGAGGGCCGCGCTCTGCCCCTCACAAACCATCGCATCATTCTCGGTCATGGCCGACAACTGCGCCGCCCCGGTCACCACGGGCCCCAGGTCGAGGACAGCCAGATCGAAGCATGTGAAGGGTGTCTCGTCGAGGAAGGTCACCCAGTTCCCTCCGCCCTGAAGCAGCGGCTGCCCGTCGAACAGAGCGGTTTCGGCCCGCACGCGGCCGATTTCGGCGATCAGGAACTGTAGTTCCACATCGATGTCCGGGCCCCAGCCTTGGGCGCACAGTTCGGTAACGCGCACCAGCATGGTCGACACCGCCGACAACGAGACGTCAACCATCCCCAGGACCGACATGCAGCCGGCTGCGTCGGCCACGGTCGTGCGGAGGTTCTGGGGAAGGGGTTCCTGCAGGCGGCCCGCGACCGTGAATCCGGCGGCGGCCAACTGGTCATCGAGCTGCCGAATGGCCACATCCAGGGTGCTGACCGCAGACACGAACGAGGCAGCGTCCGAGAGGGCAATGCCCTCGATTCCCAGCGTGGAGGGACGGAAGTCAAAGGCGCCGTCGGCGTAGCATCCCGCGGGAACAGCCGCACCGCCATCCACCAGGGGCTGATCGTTAAAGATAGTGCTGGCCACGACCCCTGCGATGCCATCCCGCCAGTCAGAGACCCAGGCGGGCAGAAGAGCACTGTGGATCCCGTTGATGTTCACGGAGGCGGCGTACTGGCGCAAGTTGTCCATGCGTTCTCGGATGTTCTCGGCCGCCAGCATCACCCGGGTGCGGGCCATATAACAGTCGCCCATGCATGGCAGATCCAACGTGTACACGTCGTGTCGGCCGGTCGACAGCCACCGGTACTCCTGCGACTGCTGCACGTTCGTCGGATCGCAGTTGTCGACCCCGAGGCCCAGTTCCTCGGCCCTGGCGATCCGGCGCTCTAGGTCGAGATCAGCCTGCGTGTTCTGGTTGGTACCTCCCAGGAAAAACAGGTGCGGGGGAATCTCGGTCTGGTAGGGAACAAAGCTGGCCTGGTCGCCAAGCAAGTCCGCCATCTGCCGGAGAATCTGAAGCTGGCTGTAAACACCGTTGGCCGTTGCGAAATCCACGTCGCGTTCGCGGGCCTCTTCGCTGTTGATCTGCTCCGCCCGTCTGTCATTCCACTGCATGCGATAGGACAGCCAGTTCTGGCGGGCGGCCACGGTCGCACGGAGCAGGTTCACGCCCGGCAGGATGGTGTCGTTCATCGCAACGACGCAGGCCTGCGCCGAGGAAACGTCGGTTGCACCAACCTCGGCCAGAGCATCCCGGATCGGATCCATGCTCATCTCGATCTGGCGCGCGCACACCAACGGGGGCGTGATCGAGGGCACCACAAGCCATTCGTGATAACCCCCAGCCAGCAGGGTGTTTCCACCATAAGATGCAGTGTCACTGATCAACGCGATGTGACCTTTGTGCTCCTGGATCTCCCGATCGATCGTCAAGCGATCCTGCTCGGTCAGAATACCTTCCGCAGACTGGACGCACAGTTCACGGATCCGATCGAGGAGCTGCCGAATCTCCAGGAGCGAACCCTCTGCCACCTGGGTAAGGCAGACACAATCGTTCAAGGATTGCGTCTCCAACGACAGGGCGTTGGCACGCGGTTCCAGGAGAAAGTCCTGCCGGGCCAAGCCACCGTCAAGCAGCTGCAAGGACAAGGCACGCATCGCATGATCGATGCTTTCGACGGCGTTCAACATTGACGCAGTATCATTGAAGGAGAGGGAATCCAGCCCGAGGGTCGCCAAATCTAGGTCGAAGGTAGCGCCTCCAAAACATCGCCCAGCGAGGTCGTTCGCCCCATTCAGGAGAGATACCCCATTCACACCGACCGCTGCCACGGCACGATCGAAGCTCATCTTCCAGTCGGCCAGCCATCGCTCGTGCGCTTGGATCATATCCGCATTCAGCGGTTCGTTGATGGACCAGGACCCGGCGTAGAGCCGCAAATCCTCCAGGCGCCGCATCGCAGATTCGGCCCCGGCCACCACCACGGTACGGGCCGAATAGCACAGACCCAGGCAGGCCATGCCCTGATTGAAGTCCTGGGTGTATCCAGTCGACAATGCAGTCTTGATGATCCCCATCATCTGCACGTCGAGCGGGTCGCACTCGCAACAGACCTCACCAGTGGCAAGGGGCTCCCTCAGGGCTTCGGCCAGTTGCTGATCCTGCGAGACGCGATCCATCACATGCCCCAGGACGAAGCGGATGGGCATCAGGGATGCCACTAGAGTGTCTATCTGCACTAACGCCGCCTGAGCCTCTGAGACTGTCAGCGCCGAGAGGTCGGCGACCCCACTCGATAGGAACGTCATGTCAGTGAGGGCCGTGTCGAAGCAAGCGACGTCCTGACCAAACGGAGCGTATAAAAACACGCTGGAAGGCTGCGCGAGCACGGGTGTCCCCTCGTGAGCGTATGTAGCCACCACGTTGGCCACCTCGGCCTTCAACGCATCGATCTCCATCTGGATGTGG
>CAYRIB010000056.1:16302-17751 GCA_964424165.1 uncultured Myxococcales bacterium
ACCGCGACCGCGCACAGATCTCGCATCCGCTGAAGCATGTACGTTATCTCGGTCATCCCCGCATCCGCGGTGAACATGGCAGACCAGCATGCCTCGTCCAGTTCGGGGGTGGCCGGGTAGAAGCGGGTTTCGGAGGCCCACGACGCCGACATAAGTTCCGGCGCGCTTACGGCGCCCATGAAGTGCCGATGAGCCGGCGCCACAACGAGGCCCGACGAGCTGGAAGCCACGATGGCCTCGGGCAGGCAGATCTCGCCCGAGGCTATGGAAACGGTCACGGGCGGAAGGGGCAGGCAGCCACTGAACAGGTGCAGATTGGTTTGTCCACTACCTTCCAGACGGCGTGCGATGATCTGGCCGTTCATCAGGCCTTGCGGAAACACGATGGCAGCCAGGGGTGCCAGGATCGATGCAGTCACGTCGATGTCGGCAATTTCAATTGCTGTGGCCGTGGGGAAGTTGAGGAACACGTGATCATGAGCCACGCCAGTCAGGAACAAGCTAAACGACGCCAGACGCACATCTGTTCCCGTGATGTTGATTAGTACGGAGGACGTTGCCGGAGCATCGATCGCCAGCCCGGTCGCGCGGGACAACTCCTCAGCATTCAAGGAAAACACGTTGAATAGAGGATCCTGTCCGGCCAGATGAATCTCGTGCGGGGTCCCGTCATCAGCTCCGGGAATCCGGGTTCCGGTCACTGGAAGGGCCGCGAGCTGAGCGGACATTTGCTCCAGGACCGTCCGCATGGACTCGAAATCCAGAACCTCCCCCTGACTTCTGGCACCGAGGCTGCTGACACTAACGATGTGGTCGGATCCTCCAAAGACGATGGCCCCGTTCGGCACCGAGCCGTTAACGAAGTCGATGTCGCCGCCGGCAATCAGGTCCGCACGGGTTTCGTCCGGTGGCATGAGCAAGCCGATCGTGTATCCGGACAGGGTCACGTTGGTTCCCGCGGCCACGCGTCCTTCGACATCGCTGTTGGCAGCGATCAAATACTCGAACAACAAGACGTTGAAGTCGCCCAGCGTGCCAAGCGGACTGGTGACACACGCCGGCACATCGTCACGTTCTTCCCAGTTGATGGCCGCGGAACCGGAGCTGTTGTTGCTGCCACCTGGAGTTGAGGCGTTGCCAAACCAGTTGTCACTGGCATTCATGCACCCCGACGCGACCATGAAGGTTCCGAGCAGAGCCATATTCACGGAACGATAGATAGCCATGTCGCACCTCCTGTAGAACCTCTGCAAAGCAGCCGTAGCATGAACGCACAACTTAGAAACTATTGTATGAAGCCCAAGACGGATGGTCAACGATTTTTTAGTATGACATACGAATTCCGGATTATCAGACAGGTTGTACAGGAGGTTGTGTTGCAGTTATGATTTGAGACAAGGTCTAGCGGCACAGAGAGTGCTCGACGTGGGAGGTGACAGGATGAGGAAG
>CAYRIB010000057.1:0-3454 GCA_964424165.1 uncultured Myxococcales bacterium
GGTCCATGGCGGTGGATGAACAGAAGGTCGCGGCCATCGTGGAACAGGTCCTGTCGCAGCTTCGACGGGATGTTCCGGGTGCGGGACAGGGGCCGTCAACGGGGCTGCCTCGCATCGAGACCGGGAAGAACGGGCTGTTTTCCGAGGTCGATGCCGCGGTGAAGGCCGCCCGCACGGCGCATGAACAATTGGTTCCCCTGGGCCTTGACGTTCGCCGCAATGCGGTCCGCGCGATGCGCGATGTGACCCTGGCCCACCTCAAGGAACTGGCTGTAATGGCCGTTCAGGAAACGGGCCTCGGCCGGGTGGAAGACAAGATCGCCAAGAACCGGTTGGCCGCAGAAAAGACCCCGGGGCCCGAGATCCTGGTGCCGCACGCCTTTTCCGGGGACCACGGTTTGGCCCTGACCGAGCGAGCGCCCTACGGCGTCATCTGCTCGATCACCCCGTGCACCAACGCGACCGAGACGGTCCTGAACAACGGAATCGGGATGATTTCGGGCGGGAACGCCATGGTCGTCAACCCGCATCCGACCGCCAAGGCGACCACGGCCCGGTACGTCGGAATGCTCAATGCCGCCATGGTGGCGGTCGGGGCCCCGGACAACCTCATCTGTTCGGTGGTGGAACCCACCATCGACTCCGCGGGCGCCCTGATGAAGCATCCCGGGGTGGCGCTCGTGGTGGTCACCGGTGGCCCGGCCGTGGTCAAGGCCGCCATGGCCACGGGCAAGAAGTGCATTGCCGCAGGGCCGGGAAACCCGCCCGTGCTCGTCGACGAGACCGCGATCCTGGCGCGCGCCGCCCGGGACATCGTGACCGGCGCGGGCATGGACAACAACATCATCTGCATCGTGGAAAAGGAAATCATCGCGGTCGATGCCATCGCGGACCGGCTCAAGCAGGAACTGGTGCGGGCCGGTGCCTATTTGATCAAGGATTCGGTGGTTGGTCGACTGATCAAGACTGTGGTCGAGGACAACCACATCGCCAAGCGGTTCGTGGGCAAGAACGTGAGCGTCATCCTGCACGAGATCGGCATCGAGGTCCCGGACGACGTGCGCATCGCGTTCTTCGAGGCGGACGAAACCAACCCCTTGGTGCAGATCGAGCAACTCATGCCGGTGATCCCCATGGTGCGCGTGCGCAACGTGGACGAGGGCATCGCCATGGGCCTGCGGGTCGAACACGGGTTCCGGCACACCGCGGTCATGCACTCGCTCAACATCGAGAACATGCACCGTTACGCACGGGCTGCGAACACCTCGATCTTCGTGAAGAACGCGCCTTCGCTTGCGGGTCTCGGGTTTGGCGGCGAGGGTTACACCTCGTGGACCATCGCCAGCCCCACGGGCGAGGGACTGACCACGGCTATCAACTTCACGCGTGAACGCCGCTGCACGCTGAAGGACTACTTCCGAATCGTATAGGGGACGCCTTTGAGCCTGATGACGCCGAGATTGAGCCCGGTGAGCCTCCCGGTGGGTGAGGCCGAGGCCCTGGCCGGGATCGAGATCAACCACATCGCCCGGGGCTTTGTGGCCGCGGACGCGCTTGTGAAGAAGGCCGCGGCCCGGGTGGTGCTGGCCTCGCCCGTGACCCCGGGGAAGTTCCTGATCCTGCTCGATGGTCTCGTGGCCGACGTCGAGGAATCGTTGCTCGAGGCCGAGCGGATCGCGGCCGAGCAGACCATCGATCGCTTTCTGCTGCCGTTCGCGCACCGGGCACTGGAACCGGCGCTGTTCGGGATTCTACCCTCGCGCCCGGATGGGGCGATCGGGATCGTCGAGACCTCGACGGCCTGTTCCGGGATTCGGAGCATGGACGCGGCGCTCAAAGCTGCGCCTGTGGTTCCCGTGGTAATCCACCTGTCGATCGGAATCGGGGGCAAGTGCTACTTTGCGCTTGCCGGGGATCTATACGACATGCAGGCAGCGGTTGCCGCGGCCGGGGAGTCGCTGGGGAGTTCGGGTCGACTGCTGGCCACCGAGATCATTGCCTCGCCCCATCCGGAGTTCGTTCAGGCCATCGGGATTTGAGCAAGGCGCGGGCGGCATCAACGATCGTAGGTAGCGGGGATGACCGAAGGGACTACGCTGGGGGGTACGTCCCCGATCAGGGTGTGGGCCAGGTCGCCGTCTCGATAGCTTGCCACCACGTATCCGGGACGGTCGTCGATGCGGAGCCGGGATTCGCCGGCCTGTGCCGTCGACGGGTATTGAGCCACCAGGAACCGCTTCCCGTTCATTTCGTAGCGGTACACTACCACCGGGGTGTCATCCCAACGCTTGATCTGCGCCCCGATCAACCGCAGGCCCTCGCGTTCCGCGATCGGAAGACGGGTGCGAAAGGGGGAACGTTCCTGCAGGAAGGACGCCACCCGCACCGCGTCGCCTTCGACCTCGCTTCCCGAGGCCGCCTCGTAGTCTGCCAGGAGGCGCTGCGCCGGGTCGATTGAATCCCGCGTCGGCCCGAAGGCGAACCACGCACCTGCGGCCAGAAAGGCCACACCTGCGGCCGCGGCCATGCGTGGGGCCCACCGAGGCGTGGTGTGGACCCTTTCGGATCGCAGTCGCACACGCACCTGCTCGTGAAGGCTTCGCGGGGCATGCTCGTCACACAGGGCATCACGCAGAGCCGCCCGAAAGCGCGTTTCGATCGTGGCCGCCCGTCGACATCCCTCGCACCCTGCCAGATGCGTTTCCACCTGCCCGCACTCCTCGACCGCGAGTTCGCGATCCAGGTACAAATCGAGATACCGGGCCACGGCTTCGCACGTCATGTCGCACCTCCCGACTGGGGCCGTCGATCCGTCAGACGCACGACGAGCCCGTCATGGTCCATGCCCACTTCGCCGCCCATCACCTGGGCAAGACGGTCGCGAAGCAGCCGCCGACCCCGGAACAGCCGGGACATCACCGTCCCGATCGGGATCGTCGAGACTTCCGCAATTTCCTTGTAGGACAGCCCCTCGACATCAGCCAGTACGACCACGGCTCGGAAGTCCTCGGGCAGCGTGGCCAGGGCCGTACGAATCTGGTTGCCCGCGGCCCCCAGGACCACGGCCGCGTCGGGTCCGCGCACCACCGATGACGGCTCGGGAAGGCCCGGAGCCGTCCCCCCCGTGCCTTCGATCACGTCGTCGAGCGCGACCTCGCGATGGGACACGCGCATTCGGTTGATGAAGGTATTCTTCATGATCCGAAACAGCCAGGCCTTGCAGTTCGACCCTTCCTGATACTGCTCGAACGAGCGCAGGGCCTTGACGCACGTCTCCTGCACCAGATCGTCGGCCTCGGCCTCGTTGCGCGTCAGGGAACGGGCAAACCGGTACATCGCGTCCAGGTGCACCAAGGCCTCGCGTTCGAAGCGGCTTTCGAGCTTCTGCGTTCGTTTGGGCCACAGGGGTGCCACGCCAACCTCCACGTTCACCACTTGATGAACACGTTCCGGC
>CAYRIB010000057.1:3554-17207 GCA_964424165.1 uncultured Myxococcales bacterium
ACCACCTCGGCCTGAACCAGCGTGCGTCGCGCTGCGTCGACCTCGGCCAGAGCGCGAAAGTCGCGGCGTTCTGCGGTTGCGGGGTCTTGCAGCCCGGTGAAAAAACGTGGTGGGAAGTCGAGCAACGCGCGCAGGACCTCGTCGATCCGTGGCCCGAACAGGCGCAATCGCCCTGCGTTGCCCACGCCGCTGACCACGCGCCGTGTTCTTAGATGCAGCGGTCGCAAGGTCTCGACCCCGGCACGGTACAGTTCCATGGGATGCAGATCCGGCAGACGGCGGATCGCCACGTCCTCGCGGCCGTCGGTTACGACCTCGAGCCCCAGCGACATCACGCACAGGGCATGGCCCGCGGCGCGACCCCATGCCGCATCGTCCGAATAGTCACTCGTGTGGGTGGCCAGAACCCGGTTGACCAGATTCAGCCCGTCGGCCATCCACAAACGAATCGCGTCATCCTGCGATGCGGCGGCCAGATGGTCGAGCACCTGCCACAAGAACAGGCCCTCGTCTTGCCCGCTCAGAACCAAGGCCAGGGGCACCTCCGCGACCGGGGCATGGGACAAACGCTCGAGGCGGGCCGACCGACTCCGCAACTCCTTCACATCGAAGGGTTCGAACAGGTCGTAGCGCTCGACATCCGCCGGGAACCCCAGGTCCTGCAAACGGGCATCCCTGAAATGGAACGTCTGATCCTCGAGCGATGCGGGGGTGTCGTAGAGCGCACCCAGAAGCACGCGGTGCGCGAAGTCCAGACCGGCGGCATACAACAGATCCAGCAGCGAACGGGCCTCACGCAGGCGTTCCGGCTCTTTGGCCGCGATCAGGAACCAGCCGTCGGGCGATACGAACGAGGTGTCCGGCACCTCGTTTTCTTCCACGTCGCGCGCCAGTGAGATGGTGCAGGACTTGAGCAGGTGCAGGGCCAGGAGTTCCGGGTCCACGCGCTGCAGCCAGCGCGTCGCATGGTCTTGCGAGATACTGCGGGTCATCTCGAGGACCTGGTCGAAACGCGCTGGGATGAAATCGCCCCCGTTCCACGCCTCGAGGTCCACGTAAGCAACCTGCTGTTCGGGGGTCGCGTAGGCCATCAGATCCGAGGCATCCTCGACCCCGATTCCCTTGATCATTCGGTGGAGTTCGTCGGGGCGCAAGGCCCTGATCGTCAGGTCCGGCCGCGGCAGATCGAGCAGGGCTTTCAGTTGGGCGGTCGGCGACCATTGCTGGAAGCCCGCTGGCAACCGGTGTGCCCGCGCCAGACTTCCAAGTGGCGAATACAATGGTACGACGTTCGAGCGGTCGGACACAAAGCCTCCAGGGTTGAAAAATACCCGCACCGCGATTACTCTATCGCAGTTTCGACCGGAGGGCCATGCATGCAACGCCTCAAGCCCCACGCCTGGATCATCCTTATCGCGGTCTATGCCCTTGTCCTGCTGGTGGGCCTGGGTGGACCCGGTTTGTGGGACCCCTGGGAGATGAACCGTGCGCACGTGGCCCGCAAGATGGCGCAGGCCCCGCGCGTGCTGGTGGCCGAATCCAAGCCTCGATCCGAGGCCGGAGCCATCGCCTCGTCGCTCGCGGCCGAATTGGCTGACGATGCGGTCGTGGAATCCACGGCCGACGGTTCCGCGGCCTCGGCCATGATCGAACGCGCCCGCAGCATGGTCACCGAGAAGGTGTACCGGGCGGTGGTCATCGACATCGATGCCAAGCTGCAGGGGGCGACCGCGGCCGAGGCATCCCGTTCGCTGGCGGATGTCCTGCGCGCCATGGCAACGCAGAACGCGTCGACCCGGTTCTTGCTCGTGTCGGCCTCGGGTTCGTTCGACCCGGAGGCAGCGTTAACTGCGGCGGTCACTGCCGTCGAGTCGCGCAGCAGTGACGAGGCGGAAGACGACGCCGCGGCCATGCAGGCGCGGATGGAACCGATCGCCTCGACCTCGGACCTGGGTGACCGGGTGCGTGCCGCGCTTTGCGGGGATGCCTTCGTGGCGCAGTTCAAGTCGTCGGGAAAGACGCTCTTTTTGGCGCCGCTCGACCCGCTGTTGATGTCCCTGTCCATGCGCACCTTCGGCAGCAACGAATTCGCGGTGCGGTTGCCGAACTTTGTGTGGAGCGTCTTGCTGCTGGTGCTGGTCGGACTGTGGGCTGGACGAGCACGCGAGGGCCGGTTCCTGCCTCTGGTTATCCTGGCCACTTCACCGCTGCTGTTTCTGTCGGCCCGTTTCGCGGGCGGCGAATTGTCGACCATGTTCTTCCTGGCCTGTGGGGCCTTTGCCCTGATGGACCTTGCTGGGGGAGGGCGATTGGCAAGGGCCGTTGCTGTCCTGCTTGGGGCCGAGCTCCTGCTGTTCCTGTCGGCGGGCATGATCGGCGTGCTGATGCTGGCGGTGCTGGTTCTCGGCTACCTGGTGATACGGGGTGATTTCCAGCGCCCCTTGGTGATTGCGGTGGCAGTTACGGCTGGGCTGGCCGCGCTGCTGGCGCTGATCACCTTCCTGCCCGATGGCGCTTTCTTCCGGCAGTTCCGGTTTACGGCGGCCACGTTTGCAGGGGGCCTGAAGTCGGACGTGCGGTCGTTCGATCTGGTCATTCGCGAGATCGGTTTTGGCCTGTTTCCATGGAGCGCCCTTCTGCCACTGCTGGCCGTGGCGGTCTGGGCATCGCGGTCACCCGAGCACGATGCCTCTGCAAAGCCGCAGGAGCCGAGCCCGCGCCGCCTGGTGCTGATGCTGTGGGCCCTGGTGGCCATGGTCATCCTGATGATCGCGGTGCGTCCTCTGCATCGCTATCTGTTCGCGGGCCTTCCGGCTTTGTGCATCCTGCTGGCCTTCTATTTGCGTGAGAGGGGTGAGGACGGGGTGGAATCCCGCCTGATGGCCTTCTTCGGGTTCGGCCTTTTCCTGGTCATGATGAAGGACCTGACCATCAGCCCGATGCACCTGCTGTCCTACTTGACCACGGACCCGATGTTCGCGGAACCCGGCAAGGGGGAAGTGGTGTTCCCGGCCGTGCGTCTCGGGATCGTCGGAACCGCGGCCGCGGGTCTTGCAGGTGCGGCGGTGCTCATCGGTGGTGGGCGTTTGGTGTCCTTCTTGTGGTCGCTGCCGGGGCTGCTGCAGAAGCGGAGCGTGTGGCGCTGGGTTTTGTGGGGCGTGGTCGGGGCCATCCTGCTGGACATCGTTATCTTCATCGGTTTGAAATGGGACACCCTGACGAGTGGTTCGGATTCCGGGGCCGCGGTCGGGGACGTGTTGCTGCGGATCTTCCTGACCGGACCGGACATCGCGGCCCTGTATGCCGTGCTGCTGCTGACGCTCGTGCTGCGCCACTGGGGGCGGATTCGGGCCTGGCTGGATCAACGGTTCGGGGCATCGCGCGTGGATGCCCTGGGGCGTGCGGTCCTTTGGCTCGAGCGACCTCGGGCCACGCTGATTCTGATGGGGATTGGGGGTGCGATCCTGTTCTTGGCGGTCAATCTGTGTTTGATTCCCGAACTGTCGTACCATCTGTCGCAAAAGCACATCATCGAGACCTACGAGGAGTCGTCGGCCCGCCTGCCCGGTGAACTTTTCCGCCATGGCAATTTCGCGTCGCGCGGTGGCGAGGACGTCAACTTCTACACGGGACAGATCCCGGACCTCACGAACCGGGCCGAGGCCGTCGAGCGCATGAAGGACGGTTCACGACGCACCTTCCTGATGGTGCCGAAGAACCAGTGGAGCGAACTCAACTCCGCGTTCCGTGTGGCCATGGGGGGGCGGTCGATCCCGGTGCTGGATGATCGCTCGTCGCGATTCGTGCTGATCGCATCGTCTTTGGCCCCGGGCGAGGACGACCACAACTGGCTTGCCGAGGCGACGATGACCGAGGCCGAGTTCCAAGCCCACACGGAGGTCATCCGCGAGACCGTGAACTTCGACGAGAAGCTTCAGCTCGTGGGCTACAGCCTGGACGCACCGGCGGTCCGTCGGGGCGGCAAGGCGATCCTGAAAATGTACTTCAAGGTGCTCGACAAACTGCCGGCATCGTACCGGATCTTCATGCACGTGGATCGACAGGGGGCCTCGTCGCGCATTCACGGAGACCACTGGATCCTGAACTTGGCCAAGGAGACCGAAGAACAGACCAACTGCGTGGGTTGCTTCGCGACGAGTCACTGGCTCAAGGACGATATTGTGGTCGACACCTATGCGATCGACGTGCCTATCGGCTCTCCGTCGGGCCCCTATGACATCTGGATGGGCTTCTACACGCCGGGTGACGACCGCCGGCTCCCGGTCCGGTCGTTCGATTCGGCCAAGGTGAAGCACGACGGCCAGAACCGGGTGCGTATCGGGGTCCTGACCGTGGAGTGATGATGCCCGATGACGGCCTGTTCGTCTGGTACAAGGTGTTGGCCCTGGTGCTGGGCGGCGTGTTCGGATCCTTCGCGGCCCTGGTCGTGTACCGATTGCCTCGCGGTGAATCGATTGTCCGTCCTGCGAGCCGATGTCCAGGGTGCCAGACCCCGATCCGATGGCACGACAACCTTCCGATCCTGGGTTACGTCCTCGTGGGCGGTCGGTGCCGAGCCTGCAGGACACCAATCTCGCTGCGCTATCCGCTGATCGAACTGCTGCTGGCCGTGCTGAGCCTGGCGTGCCTGCTGCTGGGGGCCTCGCGGGTCCTCGACTCGCTGACACCCTGGGTTGCCATCACGGTGTGGTTCTTTCCGTTCGTTTTCTGCTGGCTGCTGATCACGGCCACGTTCATCGACCTGGAACACCTTCGGATTCCACACGTGCTGACCCTGGTGGGCATCGTTTGCGGCTTGGTGGCTGCCGCGGTGGGTGGAAACCTGACCGGCGTGTCGCTGACCGAATCCCTGCTGGGCCTGGTGGCCGGGGCGTTGCCCATTGTGGTGCTGATCGAGGTCTGGTTCCGGGTCTTTGGTCGCGAGGGCATGGGCTATGGGGATGCCATGCTGATGGGCATGGTGGGTGCCACGCTGGGCTGGCAGGCGATCCCCTTCGTGCTGATGGCTGCCTCGCTGCAAGGAATTCTGATAAGCCTGCCTGCATGGTTCAAGGCGCGCCGGCGACCCGAGGGGACCGAAGGCATGCTGATTCCATTCGGTCCGTTCATTACCTTGGGTGCGCTCGAATGGATGTTCTTTTCGGAAGCGATTCTCGACCGGATCAGCGGGCTGCTTTTCTGGACAGCGGCGGGATGAACGTCTCGAGTTCGTCGATCCAGTAGCCGGCCCCCTTGCGATCCCGATCCGAACGCAGAAGCCGCTCGACGTCCGGGACGTTCGTCGCATCACCGAGCCGCCAGATGGCCAGCAGCATGAAGCGTCGCAAATCCACCATCGAGATGGGGTCCGTGGCCGGATATTTCTCGAACAGGGCGGCCAGGGCCTTCTTGGAATCCACACCCTTCATGCCGGCCAAAAGCACCGCCGCCTTGCCGCTGATCACGGGGTCGTCCCCCTTGAGCTTCGCGATCAGGCAGTCGGTGTCGCCTTCCTTGCAGTCCCTGAGCACGTTCACGATGGCCTTGAACTCCACGGCATCGGCGTCCTTTCCCGTGGCACGCTCCTTGACGAAGTCGCTCCGGTCGGCCGCGATCAGCCGCATGAACGCATCCTGATGCGCCCAGTCGAGGCCGAGGGCGATGGGCTTCAACAAGGGGGCGCGGAAGCCTTCCTCGGAGGACTTGCGGTAGATATCGAGCAGGGGGCCGATGCCCGCGAAATTCGGGAGCAACGAGATGGTGGTGGCCGTGTCCAGACGCTGCTTGGCATCGTTGTCGACCGTGAGCACGACCTCTTCGAGAAGCGCGGCTACCGAGGCATCGCCCGTGTTCCACAAACCGATCATGGCCATGGCGATGCGGTTCTGCTGGGCCATCTGCCACGTCTGCATGACGCGCTGATCCACGCCCACCGGGGGAACGAGCGGCTTGGCCAGACTGGCGGCAATGACCTTGGCCGCAACGGGGTCACGCAGGTCCCCGAGCACCTGGATGAATTCCGGCCCATCGCGCCACTGCCAACTCGCGATACCCATGCGCTTGGCCGAGTCATCGAGGGCCTTGATGAGATCGGCCGCTTTGGGGTCATTGGTCATCACGCCGACGATGGCATCGACCGCGGGCTTGCCGATCCGCACCAGGGCTTTGCGGCAGGAAGAGTACAGCGCGCCCCCGTGTTGGGCCCGGACGAACAGGCCGACCACCAGATCGGGCACCGCCTTTTCCGAGGCCAGATGACCCAGGAGTTCCGCGGCCAGGGCATTCACTTCGAAGCCCTGCAGATTGGGGTCGTTGCGCAGAAGCTGGATCAGCAGGTCCTCGTCCGCCTTCAGGGAAGCCTGATCGAGCTTGGCCAGGGCCTTGAGGGCGTTCAGACGGGCCTTCATGGCCTTGTCGGTCGACAGGATCTCGAGCAGGGCCGGCCGCAGCTCCGGCGCAGCGAAGTCCTCGGCGACCGCAGCGGCAAGGATAGCGGCCGAGGGGTCTGCCAGGGCCTTCTTCAACAGGGAAAGCGAGCCCTTCGGGTCGTTGATGGCCTTGACGGTCGTCAGGATGTCGTCCTTGTACTGACTGGTCGGGAAGATGGCTTCCAGATCGGCCAGGCTTTCCTTGCAGCGCAAATCACCCAGGTTCTTGATGGCATCGCGCGCCCGGACCGGGCTCTTGAGATACTTCGCCCAACCCTTGCACGTGGTCGGAGTGCCCTTCTTGCATCCTGCGCCGGCAGCGACCGACAGCACGCACGCAACCGCAACGATCATCAACAACCGGCATCGACGCATGACAACTCCTTGAAGTTCGAGAGGCAACCACGATTCCCAAACGGACAACTCGCAAGTATAGTGTCGGCCGGAATGGAGGTCAACCCATGCGCCCTGGTTGGTGCCCGACCTTGCTGGTGCTGGTGGTGTCGGCGTGCAACGCCACCCCATCCGCGGTGCCCGAGACGGCATCGCCCCTGATGACGGCCGAGGCCCTGCTCATCGGCGGGAACGAGTGCCGCTCAGACCGCGACTGTGCGACGCGCGTGTGCGTGCTCGAACGCTGCCTGGGCGTTCTGACCTGTGCCGCGTGGCCGGATCGGGTGAGGGCGACGCAATCGCTGCGCGACGTGCTCGGGGATGCGGTGATCCGTCTGGAACTACTGCGCCATGCGCGCGCGGTGCTTGACGATGCGGATGGCGATCCCGTGGTGCGTGGTCGGGCTGCCCTGGTGCTCGGGGAACTGCCTCGCGGGGATGTTTCCGCCCGGCTCGTCGAGGCGCTCGACGACCCCGCCGAGCCGGTGCGTTTCTTTGCGGCAGCAGCCTTGCATCGTCTGGGGGATCCGATCGGAACGACCGCGCTGCGAACCTGGTCCACGCACGGATCCGAGGCGATTCGCCAGATGGCACGGGCCTTCCTGGAGGGCGCCGCGCTCTAGAACGACGACGAGGACAGCACCAGATAGATCGTGTTCATGCCCCCGGCCCCGAACCCATGGGCGTAGCCCAACCGGAAGGCCGAATCGAACGAGAAGAAGAGACTGGTACTCAGCGCGATTTCCGCGCCCGCGTCCCAGTGGAAGTCGGTTGCCGTGGGCATGTCCATCCATGCGGAGCCCCCGTCCGCAAACAGCGTGGCCCATACGCGACGTGCCGCCAAAGGCAAGGTGTCGAGGCCGCGGTGGAGGTACCACAAGGGCAGGCGATACTCCGCGTTGAACAGGGCATAACCGTTTCCGCTTCGGAAGCCGGTCGGAAACCCGCGCAGATAGCGTCCGTCCAGGGGTTGCTGATTGACCAGGTCCTGGAACGGGTTGCTTTCAGGGAAACCGCCGACCGAAAAGGCATCCTCGAAGGTCCCATCGCCGGTCGACATCGCGGCCGAGGCCAGCAGGGCCAGGACGTGGTTCGAACCCCAAGGCAGGGGTAGATACTGATAGTAGGATGCCGAGGTGGTCAGGGCCATGCCGCGCGACCCTAGGAACGGATGATAGCCGGTGAGCGAGAGTGCGGCCAAGAAGCCCTTCTCGAAGCTGATCGACCAGGCATAAGACTCGCGCGAATCATGCGCCAGGGCAAGGGTCAAGCCAGCCTTCCGAGTGTCTGCAGGTCCGTCGGGCATGTCGGTGATTGGCGCGATCCCCGGCACCGGGTCCAGGTCCGTAATCCAGCGAATCGAATAGCCGAGCGACGCGGAAAACGAACGGTTCCGTCCCCACACAGGCAGTCTGGCCGAGGCGGACAGCAGGTACGAACGGCCTGTGGCCAGGGCCCACCCTTCGTGCGCGGGCACGAAGGCGATTTCCGGATAGCCTGCGAAGGCCAAGCCGAGCGACGGAAAGAATCGCTCGTATGCGTAACTCAATCCATAGGTTGGCGACCAGCGATCGAGTGTGGATTCACCATACAGCAAGAAGGCGTGACGCCCGATCGCATCCGAGCCTCGGACTTCGGCCCCAAGACGGGCGAGTTCCCGGGTCGAGAACGCGTATCGTGGTCGCAGGGAACGGGGCCGCAGCGACGGCCACGGCGAGTAGTCGTCGACCGTCGCGGGAGGCAATGCGAGCGCGGGAAGTGGGGATGGAGATGCCTCTGGTGTTGCGGCGCCGGGCAGGGGCAGGTTGCCCGCTGCATCGAGGTCCATCAGGGCCAGGTCGTATCCCTGACTACCGTAGAGCGCGAAGACCAGGGTGTGCCCATCCGGACTCACCGCGGGCCAGAAGGCGCCGGTCAGCACGTTGGTCAACTTTCGCACGTCGCCCGTGCCCAGATCCAGGGCGTGGATGTTGAAGATGCCCCCCCGGTCCGAGGCAAAAAACACGGTGCGTTCGTCGGGCGATAGATGGACGTCGCGGTCCATGGCCCGGTCGTTCGTCAGTGCCACCGGGGCCTGGCCGGGAACGGCGGCAAAGAGGTCCCACTGGCCGTTGCGGGCCGCCGCGAAAACCACCCGCCCGTCCCCCAGGGCATGCGGATGGTCGATCACCGAAAAGAGGCCCGCCTCGATCACGGTCGATCGACGGTTCGTGACCGGGTCCAGACGGACCACCGACACGCGATCGTATTCGCTGGTCACGAAGAGGATGGTTCCGTCGGGCGCCACGCTCACGTCCCGGGCCCGGGCGCGCCGGGTGAGGCGCACCTCCTCGCCGGTCCACAGGTCCACACGGTACACATCGCCGAACAGATAGTACAGTCGGTGGTATTCGAGATGGGTCAGGTAGGCGTAACGCCCATCCGGGGACAGCGAGACTTGACCGCATCCGCCCTTGCAGTCGATGACGCGCGAGATGCGCTTCGTGGCACGATCCTGGCGAAAGATGCCGGGCGTGTCGTGACCGTCGGATTGCGAATACAAGATGGCAAGGCCGTCGCGGGTGAACATTGGATGACGATGGAACTCGCCTTCGACGGTCAGCGGCGTGCCCTCGACCAGACCCTGCTGTGCAACGCTTGCTGCCACGGCCTGGGATTGCTCGCGGACCGTTTCCAGAAAGCGGGCGTACAGCGTGGGAAAGTCGCTGCCGAAATGCCGGCGTGCCAGATGGTTCATGGCGAACGGAACGAGCCTGCGCCCGTAGTCGCGGATGAACTGCGTGACGGCTTCGACCCCGTGTCGATCGACGAGGTGATCCACGAAGGCGCCACCATACAGATACGGTGCCACCCCGCGAGGCATCCGCATCGGCGTGGTGGTCATCTCGGACAGATCCAGAAGCCCGTCCTGCAGGGCCGCCGTGCGCAGATACATGGCATACAGCGACGAACCGATGCGCCCGCCCCGGGTCAGACGGGTCTCGACGAACGTGGCGATTCCTTCGAGAAACCAGGTGTTCGTGGCGCCGTTCGGGACCGCGGTCTTGCCCAGAACCGAATTGACCAAGGCCGGCAGCCCGGATACCTCGTCCATGTGGATGGCATGCGCATACTCGTGATACACGAGTGATCGCAGATAGTCTTCGTACGTTGCGAGCTCGGACTCGGCACCAGGGGGAAAGGCCTGCAGCCACATCAGGTCATAGGGGTACACCCGGGTCCAGCCGTTGGCGCTGTCCACGTCATCGACGAGCACGATTTCCAGCACCTCACGAGGCACCAATCCGAGCAGGTCCTGGCATCGCACCCGGGCCTCTTCTGCGATGGCGGCTACCCGGGCCGCGACCGCTTCGCCTCCCTGGGTGTGGTGGATCCGGAAGTGTTCCGTACGGATCGTGCGCCACTCGAGGGCTGGATCGCCTCCTGCCCACGCTGATCGGGCGCACCACAACGTCGCGACCAGCGCGAGGCAGAAAGCCCAATCCGCACGGGCACGGTTCATGATTCCTCGTCGTCAGCTCAGGGGCAGATACGTCTCGACCGCAATGCCGAAGCCGGCCAGTCCCGACAGACGCATCGGGTGATCGGTCAGGACCCGGAGGCGGTTGACGCCTAGATGGCGCAGGATCTGGGCCCCGATCCCGAAATCGCGAAAATTCATGCGGCTTTCGTTTCGCACGGCCCGTGATACCACGCTTGCGGGGTCGCCTTCGCGGCTGCTGAGAGCCAGGGATTCCAGCAAATCGCTGCCGGTTTCTTCGCGATTGAGGTACAAAAAGATGCCCCGGCCCTCGTCTGCGATCTTGCGCAGGGCGCTTTCCACGTCGGCCCGTCCACGGCCATCCGAGAAGGTGAAGGTGTCCCCGGGGAAGTTGGCGCGATGGACCCGAACCAGCGTGGGTTCGCCGCTCGATACGTCTCCGAGCACCAGGGCCAGGTGCGCACGATCATCGAGGGTGCTCTGGAAGGCATGCACACGGAAGGGACCAAAGTCGGTTGGAAGGTCGGCTTGGGCCACCTCGTGCAAGAGTTGTTCGGTCTGCAACCGGTGTGCGATCACGTCCGCGACCGCGATCATCGGCATGTGATGGCGCTCACCGAATTCCAGCAGTTCCTTGGTGCGCATCATCGACCCGTCTTCGCGCAGAATCTCGCAAATCACGGCACCCGGAAGCAAACCGACGAGTCGAGCGAGGTCCACCGACCCTTCGGTCTGGCCCGCGCGGACCAGACTGCCGCCAGGCACCGCACGCAGGGGGAACACGTGCCCGGGGCTCATGAAATCGGCCCGCGTAGCGCCGGGCTCCATGGCCTTGCGGATGGTCGTCACGCGGTCGCGGGCCGAGATGCCGTCGCAAACGCCTTCGCGCGCATCGATCGAGAAGGTGAATGCGGTCCCGAGGGGGGCGGTGTTCACGGCGGCCATGGGTTCGAGCGACATGCGATCGCACAGATCGTGGTCCAGGGCCAGACAGACCAGACCCCGGGCCTGACGTGCCATGAATGCCAGTTGAACCTCGGTTACGTGCTGGGCCGCCACCACGAGATCGCCTTCGTTTTCGCGGTCCGCATCGTCGACCATGATCAGCATCCGGCCCTCGCGCATGGCATTGAGGCCCTCTTCGAAGCGTGCATTCATGTCTTTTCCTTGTCGTCGAGGGATGGTGCGATGCCGAACATGTCGAGTTGGTCGCGAGCGCCGCGCCCGGTGCGCCCACGTCGGGCACGGGCCAGCACGGGCACCCCGGTCACGTCGAGTTCCGAATCTTCGAGATTGGCCAGGACCTCCCGGGCCCTCATCAGCACTGCGTCCGGCAGGCCCGCGAGGCGCGCAACCTGAATTCCGTATGACTTGCTGGCCGGGCCTTCGATGAGCTTGCGCAGAAACAGGACCTCGTTGCCCCATTCTTTGACGGCGATGCTCAGATTGCGGGTGCGGGGCAGGGCGCGCACGAGGTCCGTGAGCTCGTGGTAATGGGTCGCAAACAGGGTGCGGCAACCAACCGCGGCCTGGATATATTCCGCCACGGCCCAGGCAATGGCCACCCCGTCAAAGGTCGACGTTCCACGCCCAATCTCGTCGAGGATCACCAGACTGCGGTTCGTGGCCCGTGCCAGAACCTCGGCCACCTCGGACATTTCGACCATGAAGGTGCTGCGGCCGCTGGCCAGTTCGTCGCGGGCGCCGACCCGGCAGAACACGGCATCTGCAATCCCGATCTCGGCCGCATCGGCGGGCACGAAGGCACCCATCTGGGCCAGGATCGTGATGATTGCCACCTGGCGCATCACGGTCGACTTGCCCGCCATGTTGGGTCCGGTGATGATGTCGAGCGTGACGGTGTCCCCGTCCACTTCGTAGTCATTGGGCACGAACGTCCCGGGCGGCAGCGATGCCTCGACGATCGGGTGACGGCCATTGCGGATTCGGATCGCCCGGTGCTCGGTCAGGGTCGGGCGACAGTAGCCTTGCGTCTGTGCGACGTCCGCGAGCGTGGTGAGCACGTCGATCATCGCGATGCGGTCCGCCAGGTCCTGCAAGGCCTCCCGCAGTGCGGCCACCGCTGATCGCCGGGATTCGAAGACATCCGCCTCGATGGTGCGCGCATCTTCCTCGGCGCTCAGCACCTGGGCAGCCAGTTCGGACAGTTCGCGGGTGGCATAGCGCTCGGCGCTCGCCAGCGTCTGACGACGTTCGTAATCCGCGGGGACCCGCGCGACCTGGCTGCGGCTGACCTCGATGGTGTAGCCGAACACCCGGTTGTAGCGTACCTTGAGGGTGGAAATGCCCGTGCGCTGCCGCTGCTGAGCCTCGTATTCGGCAATGTAGCGTCGGCCGTTCAAGGCCAGATCCAGGGCCTCGTCGAGGTCCGGGCGCACGCCGGTGCGCACCATGCCACCTTCGGAGGTAGTCGTGGGCGGTTCGTCGACGAACACGGCGAGCAGGTCCGTGGCCAGGGGGCTCAGCGCTGGATCGGGCGTGGCCACCCCCGTCAAATCAGGACGCCCGGATGCCGTCACGGCACGGTCGATCCCTTCAACGGTGCGTACGGCCCGCGCCAGGGCAACCAGGTCCCGGGCATTGCCGCCCCCGGCCACACAGCGGGTCAAGACCCGCGTCACGTCCACGATGCCGCGCAAATCATCACGGATCTGCTGTCGCACGATCGGAGTTCCCACCAGGGCCGCGATACGGGCCTGGCGAAGGGCGATCGCCTCGATGCGCGTCAGGGGCGACAAAAGCCACTCGCGCAGAAGCCGAGCGCCCAGCGGCGTGCGGGTGCGATCCAGGAAGTGGAGCAGGGTGCCGGGCGCCCGTCCCGATACGCCTGTGGATACCAGTTCGAGGTTTCGCACCGTGGTTTGCGGCAACAGCACGTGGGTGCCGGCCGTGACCACGCGCAGGGGACGCACCGTGGCCAGCAGAGCCCCATGCGTCTGTTGCACGTAGGCCATGATCCGTTCGCCCGCCTCGCGGATGGCCATCGGAGAGTCGGGGATGCGGGCGTCGGGCACCACGGCGGACAAGGGCCCTGGCGCCTTCGGGATCGATCGAAGGGCTCGGGTTTCGTCGAGGACCCCGGCAAGTTCCGGGTCCTCGGCACCGGTGCAGACGATCTCGCGGGGCAGCAAGCGGCCGAGTGCGTTTCGCAGGTCTGCCAGACCCGTGGCGTACAAGCCGGTGAAATCCCCGGTCGACGCATCCAGGGCCACCACCCCGAAACCGCGCTGGTCGCGTGCCACGGCCACGAGATGGTTGGCGCCGGCCGGGTCGGACATCTCGGAGTCGAGCAGCACGCCCGGGGTCACGACGCGCACGACCTCCACGCCG
>CAYRIB010000058.1:0-2856 GCA_964424165.1 uncultured Myxococcales bacterium
ATTTTGCATGCCGTGCCCGCGATGCCCGAGGCATTGCGCAGCCTTCACCCGGGCCTTGCGGCCGGCGCCATGGCCGTCTCGAGCATCACCGTGGTGCTCAACAGTTTGCGATTGACCAGGGTGCGGCTGCCATCAGCGCAGATGTCGGGCAACAAGCCCGCCAACTGATCAGTGCTCGTTTCCGGAATCCGCATCCGGAGGATCTTGAGTTAGTCGGCGCTTGCGCCAGTAACGCACGACCAACCACACAACCACGATCGCTGCGGCTGCCCCGGCAAGAATGTAGCTGAAGCGACTCGCGGTCGTCGCGGCCTTGCGGATGTCGTCCCCGAACCAGAAGCCCAGAAACACCCACAGCGGAGCGGACACCAGGGCCGCAAGACCGTCGAAGAACAGGAAGGTGGTGTAGCGGACCCGGGCATGGCCCACGGTGAAATAGGTGGGTGCACGCAACCCCGGCAGAAAGCGAGCGATCATGACCACCACGTTTCCGCGCTGGCGCAACAGGTGTTCGACCCTTTTCTGCTTGGCAGGCTTGACGATGCGGCGAAGCCACCGGCTTTGGCTGATCTGACCGCCAAACCGTCGCCCCGCAAAGAAGATGATCGAGTCGCCCGCCAGAATTCCCAGCAGGCCCGTGAATACCATGATGAGCGTCTGGGGGTGCGTCAGCATCCCGACCAAGGTCAGCGGTTCCAGCGGTGAAGTCAGCCAGGTCAGGACGCCGCCGGTCACCAGTACCACGTCCTCGGGAACCGGCAGGCCCAGGCCACAAAGGATCAGGCCTACAAACATCGCCCCAGCGGCCGCCCCAAGGGCATGTCCCGACAGCATGGCGACAAAGTCTTCAACCATTTCAAAAAATCCCGAATCGGTTCGCGCGGCCCACCCGCGACACGGCATCATAGCCACAACGGACATGACAGGCAAAGGGAAATGCGTCGGGCCGGGCACGCACTGGGAACCCGCTGCGCAACGGTGTATCCTGCGTCACATGAGCGAACCCACCCCCATTGGACTCACGTTGGGCGACCCTGCGGGCATCGGGCCCGAGGTCGCCACGGCCGCACTCTCGGTCATGCCGTTGGACATCCCGATACGCACGTACGGGCCACGTCCCATGGTCGAAGAACTGGCCTCGCGGTTCGCGCGGGTGATCCCCATCGCCACCACGAACACCCTCGATGGCGTGATGATCGGCCGCTACAACAAGGCCTCCGGGGTGGCCTCGGTGAATGCCCTGGAAGCGGCCTTCGACGACCTGGCCCGCGGCATCGTGGGTGCCTTGGTCACGGGCCCGGTGTGCAAGACGGCGCTGCAGGATGCCAACCTGCCCTTTCCCGGGCAGACGGAATGGGTGGCATCGGTCCTTGGGGTTTCCCGTTTCGCCATGATGCTGGCCGGGCCGCGCCTGAGGGTCGCGCTGGTGACCACGCATCTGGCCCTGCGCGACGTGCCCGACCGCCTGTCGCGCGAATCGATCGCATCCACGGTTGCCCTGACCGCGGACTTCTTGCAGCGCTTCGAAGCCCTTCAAAACCCGCGGATCGGCGTGCTGGCCCTCAATCCGCACGCCTCGGACCAAGGCCGTTTCGGAAACGAGGAGGCCACGCTCATCGCTCCGGTAATCGCATATTTGCAGGGATCGGGCCTGATGATCGAAGGCCCTCTTCCGGCGGACACCGCCTTTCACCGCGCGGCGGGCGGGGACTTCGACGCGCTCGTGGCCATGTATCATGATCAGGGGCTAGGCCCGCTCAAGCTGCTCCATTTTGCCGACGCCATCAACATCACGCTCGGCCTTCCGCGAATCCGCTGCTCGCCGGACCACGGGCCTGCCTTCGACCTCGCGGGCACGAACCGGGCCGATTCGACGAGCATGCTCAATGCCCTGCGGTTTGCGCTTCGGAGCGTTCGACGTCCTTGACAAGTCCGTTGGAATCAGGGTACCAAACAAGCCTTGATCCGAATTCTTGGGCAGGCCGCATCAACGTGGAGGAACCATCGTGAAGATTCTTGTCACCGCAAAGCGCGTCACCGACCCAGATGCCCGCATTCGGGTGCGCCCGGACGGCACGGGCATCGAAACCGCGGGGCTCGAATACAAGCTCAACCCGTTCTGCGAGAATGCCGTGGAAGCGGGAGTGGCCCTCCAAGAGAAGCACCAAGGCGAGGTCGTGGCCGTGACCCTGGGCGGCGACGATGCGGTCCAGAATCTTCGCACGGCCTTGGCCATGGGCGCCGAACGCGGCATCCATGTAAAAATTACCGACGAGACCCTGGATTCCGACCTGACCGCGCGCCTGCTGGCCCGGGTCTGGCAGGACGAGCGGCCCGATCTCTTCATCCTGGGCAAGCAGGCCGTGGATGGTGACTCCAATCAGGTCGGACAACTCGTGGCCGGTTACCTGGACCTGCCCCAAGCCTGCTTTGCATCAAAGATCGAAGTACAAGATGGCCATGTGCTGGTCTCGCGCGAGATCGACGGTGGGATCGAGACGCTCGAATTGACCCTGCCGGCCGTGGTCACGGCAGACCTGCGCCTGAACACGCCGCGCCTGCCGACCTTGCCGAACGTGCTCAAGGCCAAGCGCAAGGAGATCAAGGTGCTGGACCCCTCGGCCCTCGGGGTCGACCTGACCCTCAAGGTCGAGACCACGGCCTACGAGGCCCCGACCCAGCGCAAGGGCGGGGTCAAGGTCAAGACCGTGGCAGAACTGGTCAGCAAGCTGAAGGACGAGGCCAAGGCCCTATAGGCGAGAGGAGCAACATGTCGAACATCCTGGTGGTTGCGGAACAGGCCAACAAGACGCTGCGAAAGGCCACCCTGGCCTCGATCACTTTCGCCCGTGCACT
>CAYRIB010000058.1:2956-15344 GCA_964424165.1 uncultured Myxococcales bacterium
ATGGTCAGCGAGGTGCTGGGCCTGATCGGTACAGGGCCTGACGTCCGATTCAAGCGGCCGATGTGGGCAGGAAACGTCGTTGCCACCGTGGCCGTGCGGACCCCGTCCGCGGTGTTCTGCATTCGTGGCACCGAGTTCGAACCGGCTGCCCCGGCACCGTCCCCATCCCCGATCCAGGCTCTGCAACTGGCCGTTCAGGCAGTTACGAACACCCGCTTCGTGGCCTTTGCGCCCACGGTTTCGGAGCGACCGGAACTCACCGAGGCCCAGGTGGTAGTGGCCGGGGGACGCGGCCTGAAGGACAAGGATGGGTTTGCACTGCTCAACCCGTTGGCGGACCTGTTCAAAGCCGCGGTTGGTGGTACCCGTGCTGCGGTCGACAGCGGATTGCTGGCCAATGATCTGCAGATCGGGCAGACGGGCAAGGTTGTGGCCCCCAATCTCTACTTCGCCGTTGCCCTGTCCGGGGCGATTCAGCACCTTGCGGGCATGAAGAACTCCAAGGTGATCGTGGCGATCAACAAGGACGAGGAGGCACCCATCTTTTCGGTGGCAGACTACGGTCTGGTCGGGGATGCCTTCAAGATCGTCCCGGAACTCGTCGAGGCCATCCATCAGGCACGGAAGGCGTGATCCGTCAGGGCATGCGATCGAACCGGGCCTCGCCGGCGACCATGACCCTGGGGCTACCATCCGGATCCACGTAGACCACGTATTCGCCGCAGTCGCCGCTCACGGTCCACCGGGTCACCCGGGCCTTCATCCCATTCAGAACATCGATCTCCTCGTCGGCACCAGCCTTCTGGATAGCGGCCTGCCCGGTCCTGGTCGGATGAAGCCCTACGCACGCAACCGAATTCTGTCCCGAGTCGGCGAGCAGCCATGCCAGATGAGGCTGCTCCGTGTCGAGGGGCACGGCCTTGATCGCACCGAGGTCACGAACCGAGCCCGGCACGCCCGACGTCTTCTCATAGCGCACCTTGAGCACCTTGTCGTACACGAAGGCGAACCAGTACTGCTCGCCCTCCCACCGCTTGAACTTTCCGATCGTCCCGTCACGACCCAGTTCCGCGTAGGTTCGGACCGTCAGTTTTCCCTTCTTGTGTTCCTTGACGGCCGCCACGCCCGGCGTAAAGGCCGACGTCGCAAAGATGCCCCCGTCGCGCCGGCTCACCCGCACGTCCATGCGTCCGGTCACCTTGCCCGCCTTGGAAACCGCGAAAGAAAATGTCCCACTACCCTTGGCCAGCGTGCCAAGGGGCAAGGCCACCATCAACGCCACCATCAGAACGCCCGTGCATCGCTTCATCTGCACCCCTCGAACAACCCTGCGAAACTACTAACGGATTATCGCTCTGGTGTCAAGTTCTACGCAGATAGGACGCACTGAGGCACGGGTCATTCGGACCCGGTCGCGGGCGGCACCCGCGGCCGCGACAGCATGAGGATGGCCACGGATGCCGCGATGATGATCGCGCCCCCGATCAAGCTCGACGCCGAGGGCACTTCATCAAACAACCATAATCCCAGCAGATACGAAAACACGGGGGTCAGATACGAGAAGCCGCTGACCACCGAGGCCCGTTCGCGGGCGTAACCCGCGGTCATGAAGAGCTGTCCGAACGTGCCTGCGACCCCAACACCGCACAGCAAGGCAAGCTGAACCGGGTCGGTCAGGGCCTGGGCCAGGGCCGGGAAGCGGAGGTCCGACAGACCCAGCAGCATGGCCCCGCCCAGCACCAGGAAGGCGAAGATCGTGGAATACATGGTGAAGTAGAACACGATCGTGGGCGAGGACTCGGTCTTTGACACCCGCGACACGATCAGGTACGCCATGGCCGCGAACAGGGCCGAGGTCAGGCCCAGCACCGCCGCCACGTTCACGGTCGACAGGTCGGGCGCGATCAGAAGCGAGGCCCCGAAGAAGGCCAGGATCACCAGGGGAATCATGAGCGCTGCTCGGTGTTCGGACAGAAACAGGGCCGACAGCACGACCACGAACACCGGCGAACTGTGATTCAACACCACGGCAGTCGACAGGGGCAGGTGCTCGAGCGCGAAGAAGTACAAAATCAACGCTGTGAAACCGAAGATGCTTCGCAGCAACAGCAGTCCGTGTTGCTGTGCCCGTACCGATGTCCGGGTGAGCGCGAAGTAACCGGCCAACAGAACGAAGCTCACGAGGCTGCGGAACACGACCGCGACCAGAAACGGCAGCGCCGCGACCGAGGCCTTGACGCAGACCCCCATGAGGGCGAACGACACCGCGGCGCCGATCATGTAGGGCAGCGCGCCCTTCATGCCCATGTTCTTGCGGATGCGGGGCCGGTAGCCGTCAGCGCTGGCCAACGTCGCCTCCCGGTGCGCCCGGGGGCGTGACCACCTCGTTCGCCACCCATTCCAGGTAGGCTGGCAGACCCTGCTCAACGGGCAGCGCAATGATCTCGGGCAGCGTGTCCGGATGCAGCGCGCCAAGACGTTCAATCAGGGCCGAGAGCGTCCCGCCGGAGGTCTTGATCACCAGGAGTTCGCCCGCGTCCTCGCAGACCCGTCCCTCCCAGCGATAGATCGATGTGTGGTTCTTCAGGACGCTCACACATGCCGCGATCCGCTCCTCGACGAGTTGGCGCCCCATGGCCCGCCCGACGCCCTCGCCCGGCACCGTGGTCAGTACCACCATCACGTTTTGTGCGGTTTCGGCGTTGCTTGCCATGTTCGCCAACAGTTTCACCGCGGCAATGATAGGCACGCGCGACGGGGCACGTCAATGTCGATCCGTCCGCGTCACCAGGCGGCACAGCCCTGACGCACGAAGCGGGCGCGTGCCCGAAGCACGTCTTCGACATACTGGAAGTTGCGCGGGGTGCGAGACTCCTTTTGGGCCGCGTTGGGCATTCCGTGCCCCGCATTGTAGCCCGACAACGCCAGGGTCAGGTTGCCCTTGTAGTAGCGCAAAAAGCGCGCAAGGATCCGGGCACCGCAGGCCACGTTTTGTGCTGGGTCCAGAAGTTCCCCGCACTCAGCCCGCTGCCCGGACAGCGGCATCACCTGCATGAGCCCCACGGCCCCGACCGGGGACATCGCATTGGCCACAAACGCGCTTTCGACCCGCATCACGCCCATGAGCAAACCAGGTTCGAGCCCCTCGCGGGCGGCCGCTTCGGTGGCGAGGACCGCCAGACGCTCGCAGGCCATGGGCCGCGGCTGGAACAACGGTCGGAAGACCTCGCATCGAGGACCCACAAGGTCGCCTGGTTCCGCATCCCGCGGACAGACCTGGTCGGTCGGGCAGGCAAACAGCCTTGGTGCAACCGCGCCACCCTGAACGTTCGGCTCGGGCAGCGGCCGCGCCCCTGCGCATCCGAGCATGGCCAGCAACCCGATCCACAAGGCGCGCGATGCACCGATTTGGCGAGAACCCATCATCACCGGCTATTATCAAGCCATGACACGGACACTGCCAAGTCTGGTGCTCGGACTCCTGCTCGTTGCGACGATCGCCACCGGGGTGGACGCGCGCCCGATCCGCAAGGCCCCAGCCAAACGGGCCGCCGCCACGGTGCCCGAACGCCTCGCTGGATGGCCGCCCAAGGGACGTGTTCAACTCGGCGACGGGTCGCTGCGTTCCGAGGTTGTGGTGTCCGCCCATCGACTCGTGGGCATGAAGGGGTCGTTCGACGAACAATCGTTCATTCGGCACATCCTCTACGTCAACGACCTGGCGCGCAAGGACACGTTTCCTGCGGAGAACTGGGCATCGGCGCTGGCACGACGCCTCGTTGCCAAGGGACTCGTGCGAACCTCGCCAACAAAGGCTCGCCGAGGCGATCTGGTGCTGTTCGGGCTCAAGTCCGGCTCGCGTCAAGTTGACCAGAACCGGATTCTCTTCGGGGTGATCGACGCGGTCTCGGGCAGTCGGGCACACTTCGTGGCCCCGGTTGGGGGCACGGTTCGCCGGGGGTCCACGGCACTCGTTCGAGGCAGTGGTTCCAAGAGCGATACGGCTCTGTTGTGCGTGAACACCAAGAAGAAAGGCAAAAGGGGCAAAGGCGGGACTTGTCGTGCAGGCCAGGTGATCCTGGGGACCGTGGACATCCACGCGCTCGATCAGGCATGGTAGGTCGAATGGCCCTACAGGACCTGGATGCCACTCTTGGGCAGCTCGAACAAGAATCGTGACGGACGGTTGACCGTGACCCCCTGATACTGCTTGCGCGAACTGGCGCAAGTCAGATAGAGCCAGTCCCGCGCCCGCGTCATCGCCACGTACAGCAGACGCCGTTCCTCTTCGAGGCTCTCGGCAGAGCCCAGGGAATTGGCATGCGGCAGCAGACCCTCCTCGAGCCCGCACACGAATACGCCATCGAACTCCAGTCCCTTGGCCGCGTGCACGGTCATCAGGTTCACCGCATCCGCATTCTCGGGCCCGGATTCGTCGAGCGGTTGCAATAGGGACACACGGTCCAGATACGCGGCCACCCCGATGTCCTCGCCGCCCTCGCCCACGAAGTCGTCGACCGAGACCGCCAAGGCCCCCACGTTTTCGCGGCGGGAAAGGCCTTCCATGGAATCGTCATCTTCCAGGCTGTCACCGTACCCCGTCTGAACCATGACCTCGCGCAGCACGGTCAGGGCATCCTGACTTCGAGCCAGTTCGGTGAGTGCCGCCATGGTGTTGCAGAAGGCCGCGATCTTGCGACCCGAACCCGGGCTCGCGCCCTGACCCACCCGCGCCAAGGCCGACAGCGGGTCGAGCCCCGACCGGCGAATTTCCTCGTGCACCTTGGCCACGGTGGTAAGTCCAATCCCGCGGGCTGGCACGTTAACCACGCGTTCAAACGCCACGAGGTCCGCGGGATTGACCAGCAGTTTCAGATAGGCCAGGACGTCCTTGACCTCCTTGCGCTGATAGAAGCGCATCCCCCCGACCACGCGGTACGGAATCCGTGTCGCCCGCAACTCTTCTTCGATGGGCCTCGACTGGGCGTTCGTACGGTAGAAGACCGCCATGGCAGCATAGGGCGTGGTCGCGTGGAACTCGCGGATCTTGCGCACCACGAACCCTGCCTCCTCGCGTTCGTTGAAGGCCCGATACACGGTCACGGCCGCGCCTTGCGAGCGAATCGCCCGCAGATCCTTGTCATGCCGCCCCCGGTTGAACCCAATCACCCGGCTGGCCGCATCCAGAATCGCCGCCTGTGACCGATAGTTCGCGCGCAGAGTCACCACGGTCGCGTCCGGATAGTCGTCAGTGAAGTTCAGGATGTTTTCGACGCGCGCACCGCGCCACGAATAGATCGATTGATCGTCGTCCCCGACCACGCACAGATTGCGCCGAGGCCCCACCATGAGTTTGAGCAACTCGTACTGGGCCTCGTTCGTGTCCTGGAACTCGTCGACGACCAGATGTTCGAACTGGTCCTGATAGAAGCTTCGGATGTCCTCGTGGTCACGAAACAGGCGCAGGGCCTGACACAGCAGGTCCCCGAAGTCCATGGCCCCGGCCGACGCCAGCTCTTTCTGGTAGGCCTCGAAAACGTCGACGAATTCCTGATCCCGTGGCCGCCGCCCCACGCTTGGGGCTTGCAGGGCGCCCGTGTTTTTGACCGCGTCGATCCAGGCCGAAAACGGGCGCACCGGGGCCTTTTCGCCGACTCGTTCCTTCAGAATGCGTCGCAGCACCCGTTCCTGATCGTCATCGTCATAGATCACGAAATACCGGGGAAAGCCGAGCAAGTCCGCATGGCGGCGCAGGATCCGCAAGCAGATCGAATGGAACGTCCCCATCCAGCGCGGTGCATCCGCCATCCCGAGCAGGCCTTCGACCCGTTCGCGCATTTCGCCAGCGGCCTTGTTCGTGAACGTCATGGCCAGGATCCGCGAGGGTGCCACCCCCCTTTCACGGATCAACCAGGCGATCCGGTGTGTGATGGCCCGGGTTTTGCCACTGCCCGCGCCGGCCAGGATGAGCAGCGGCCCCTGTTCGTGGGTCACGGCCTGTGACTGATCCGCGTTCAGTCCTTCGAGAATGCGGTGCAAGTTGAGGTCACTCATTCCACGGTCACGCTCTTGGCCAGATTGCGGGGCTGATCCACATCCGTGCCCTTCAGGTCCGCCACATGGTATGCCAGCAACTGCAACGGGATCGTGGCCACCAGCGGGGACATCAGGAACGGGACTGCCGGGATGCGAATCACATCGTCCGCTCGCCCGTCGAGCGAACGATCGCCATCGGTCGCCACCGCAAATACCCGACCGCCGCGCGCACGGACCTCTTCGAGGTTGCCCGCCACCTTGTCATGCCCCGGCCCCTCGGGCATCACGACCAGGGTCGGGAAGCGTTCGTCGATCAGGGCAATGGGTCCATGCTTCATCTCGCCGGCCGCGTAACCCTCGGCGTGCAGGTACGAAATCTCCTTGAGCTTAAGTGCCCCTTCGAGGGCCACGGGGTACAGCAGACCGCGTCCCAGATAGAGCATGTGTTCGTAACCCATCACCTTCTGAGCCATGGCCCGGATCTGGGCCTCGCGCTGCAGCACGATGTCAATCAAGCCCGGCACCGCCATCAGGTCGTTGATGTGGGCCCTGGCCACATCCCGATCCAGCGTGTCGCGCGCACGGCCCATGGCAATGGCCAGCAGGTGCAGCAGCACGATCTGTGTGATGAACGCCTTGGTCGAGGCCACGCTGATTTCCGGCCCTGCGTGGGTATAGAGCACGTAACGGGCATCCCGCGAAGCCGTCGACGCCACCGCATTGCACACGGCCAAGGTGGGCAATCCCTTGTCGCGGGCCTGCCGCAACGCCCGGAGCGTATCCAGGGTCTCGCCGGACTGGGTCACGGCCACGAACAGGTCATGGTCCCCCAGCAAGGCCACGTCCGCATCGAACTCGCTCGCCAGGTGTACCTCGACCGGGATGCGGGCCAGCGCCGAGATCACCTGTCGCGCGACCAGACACGCATGCCACGATGTGCCGCAAGCCGCCAGATGGACCCGCCCGACCCGCGCCAGGGTATCTGGCGAGGGTCCCTCTTCGTCGAACACCACTTCGCCGGCCTCGAGCGAGACCCGGCCGCGCATGGTATCGATCACGGCCTGGGGCTGCTCGTGGATTTCCTTGAGCATGAAGTGCTTGAACCCGCCCTTCTCGGCCATGGCCGGGGTCATGTCCACGCGGATGATCTTCTTGGTTCGCGCCTCGCCGGTGCCCAGATCAAAGGCCTCGTAGGACCCGGCCCGCACCAGTCCGATCTCGCCGTCATCCAGGGCGACCATGTCCTTCGAGAACCCGAGCATGGCCGGGATGTCCGATGCCACCATGGTCTCGCCATCGGCCAAGCCAATCATCAGGGGCGACGCGTTCTTGGCCACCACGATCCGGTCGGGTTCGCGCAGCGACATCACCGCAATCGCATAGGACCCCTGGACCCGGGCCAGGGCCGCACGCGTCGCCGCAAGCAGCGTCAAACCGCTCTGCACCTCGCGATCGATCAGATGAGACAGAACCTCGGTGTCGGTCTCGGACGCGAACACGCACCCGTCGTCCTTGAGAGCCTGTCGCAGCAGCAGGAAGTTTTCGATGATGCCGTTGTGCACCAAAACCACGTCGCCGGCGCGGTGCGGGTGCGCGTTTTCTTCGCTGGGGCGTCCGTGGGTCGCCCAACGGGTATGCCCGATGCCGAGATTCCCCCGGGCAGGATTCGTCTTCAGCGCGGTTTCCAGGGCCGACAACTTGCCCGAGGCACGACGAATGGCGAAGTCACCATCTTCGAGGAGGGCGATGCCGGCGCTGTCGTAACCGCGATATTCCAGACGCCTCAGGCCACCCACCAGAATGTCCTGACACGCGCGTGGCCCCACGTAACCCACGATACCGCACATGGTTTCCTCGTCTTGACGATCTGGTCCCTGCCGAAGCCTGCGTCAGTCCAGTTCGATCTTCTTGAAGCGCTCGTAGAGTTCCTTGGATTCGTGCGCGGTCTTCTTGACCTTCTCGCATAACTCGGGTTCGGTCTTTGAGGGGGTCCCGGCAGGCGCGATGGCGGGGTCCGAGGCCGGGCTGGCGGGGGGTGTTTGACTCGCCACCACCACCGGCGCCTCGAGGGCCTCCATGTTGTTCGCCGCCGTTTCGGTCGAGGCCGGCGCCAAGGTCACCCGTCCCAGCACGTAGCCGACCAAGAGCGCGTGAATGACCGGGATCATCCGGTCGTTGCGGGCCGAAAGGAACCCAAGAACGGCCGAACGTTCCTCGGCCCCCCCGACCAGGGCCGCCTTGAGCCCCGCACGCGCCGATTCATCG
Organism: uncultured Myxococcales bacterium; assembly: GCA_964424165.1. Classification (GTDB taxonomy): domain Bacteria; phylum Myxococcota_A; class UBA9042; order DTJE01; family DTJE01; genus CAYRIB01. The sequence continues at coordinate 11,258 of CAYRIB010000058.1, forward strand.
GTGCCCACTCGGGTCAGGTTCACGTCCACCAGGCGGGCGCCGGCAAAGTCCGCAGCAACCAGGTTCGCGTCCGAGAAGTTCGCCCGCACCAGCAGGGCATCCCGGAAACTGCACCCTGCCAGGTCCGCGGACGAGAAGTCCACATCCAGCAGAATGGCCCCCGAAAAGTCGGCCCGGGACAGGATCGCGTTACCCAGGCGACGGTTCTCGAAGCGGGACCGGACCATCACGCTGCCACCAAAGTGGGCACCGTAGAGTTCCGCTGCCGAAAACACCACCCCGATCACCTCGGCCCCCGAGAAGTTTGCGTTGCCGAGCGGGGTTTCCTCGAAGCGGCAGTTCACCAGTTCCGCCCCTTGGAACGACGCCTCCATGCCTTCGCACGACCGGAAGGTGGTGGCCTCCATGTGCGAGGAATCCAGGCGCACGCCCCGCATGGCCACCCCGGACAACCGGCAGTCCACCAGGACTGCCTCGCGCATCATGGCCCCTCCGAGTCCGACCTCTTCGAAATCCAGGTCGAGGAAGCGAGACCCTTCCATGCGCAGCGTTGCCAGATCCAGGCGACGCACCAGGCTTTCCTTCAATTCCCCATCCGATGCCGCGGCTTCCAGTTCGGCGTAGGTCTCGAACCGATGCTTCTGCTTGCCTTGGGCCATCTGCCATTCCCCCAATCCGGAGTCAGTAGTCGATCCGCACGTTCCCGTAGTTCACGATCGCCGACTTTGCGCTCTTGGCATCCACGGCTTCCCAGAACCCATGCCCAGGCGTATGCCCCAGCACCAGCAAACGATTCGCCGTGTGCACCGGTTGCCCGATGTCCTGCAATGGCACCAACCCGGCGAGCACCAGATACGACGGCTTGCCCTTGGTTGCCGCCTTGAGCACGTTCACCCGCACATTGAAGAAGGTCCGGGTGTCCAGGCTCGGCTCCACGGTATCCGCTACCTTGTCCCACGTGAAGCTGTCGAATTCCACGCGATTGCCGTCGAGGATCACCACGCGGGATACCGGCCCAATCCCTTTTTCCTGGCCCTCGGCAACAGCGCGGGTGAGCACCAGCACTTCGAACGGCTTGGTAAAGCCTTCGAGAGGCCCACGGGACGCGACTTCGAACCGCAAGCCCCGCAGTGCGGCCGGATCGAACACGGAACGACGGTCCTCACGAGTGGCTTGTGGTTGCGCCAGGGCCGCAACGCTGCACAGCAGAATCACGACCAGGAACGGCACCCGGATTGCGGTCTTCATCGGAGGCCCTCCCTATTCAACGGTGTCATCGACCTCGGGCGCGGGCAAAGTCACCGAGGCATCGTCGCCCCCGTCCTCCACGCTGGCGGCCCCTTCTTCGGCATCGACCAGAATATCGATGGCCACGAGCCGTTCCGACGGATCGAGATTCATCAGGCGAACGCCCTGCGTGACGCGTCCGATCAGGGGAATGTCCGCGGTCCGGATGCGGATCATGGTGCCCTGGGCGCTGTTCAAGATCACCTCGTCATCGTCGGTAACCGAACGCATACCCACCACGAAGCCGACCTTCTTGTTCGCCCGCATGGCCAGGACCCCGGTTCCGCCCCGCCGCTGCAGTCGGTATTCCTCGGCATCGGTACGACGGCCGTAGCCCCGCTCGGTCACCGCCAGAATCTGGCAACCGGGCTTCACGATTTCCATGCCTACCACGGTGTCCTTGGCCTTCAGGTGCATGCCACGAACACCCCGCGTGTCCCGCCCGATGGCACGAACGTCCGACACCAGGAAACGGATGGACTTGCCCTGGGTCGTGAACAACAGCACGTTGTCTTCGCTGCTGGCGAGTCGAACGCTGATCAAGTCATCGTCCGGGTCGAGCTTGATGGCCAGGATGCCGTTCGAACGGATGTTGCGGAACAGCGCGAGTTCCGTGCGCTTGACCAGCCCCTGTCGCGTCGCGAACATGATCGACTGGCTCAGCGAGAAATCCTTGACCGGCAGCACGGCCTGCACCGTTTCCTGGCCCGACAGGTTCAGGAAGTTCACGATCGCCCTGCCCTTGCCGGTGCGCGACCCCTGCGGCACGTCGAACACCCGGACGCGGAAGACGCGCCCGCGGCTGGTGAAGATCAGGATGTGCGTGTGGGTGGACGCGACGAACATGTTCACCACGTTGTCTTCGTCGCGCGTGACCATGCCGAGCTTGCCCTTGCCCCCGCGGCGCTGCGCCCGGTACTGTGCGACCGGCGTCCGCTTGATGAAGCCTTCCGCGGTCTGGGTGACGACCACGTCTTCTTCGGGGATCAGGTCTTCGAGCGAGATCTCGCCCTCGTCCTCGGTGATTTGCGTTCGGCGCGTGTCGGCGTAGCCCTCTCGGATTTCCCTCAGTTCCTCGACGATCACGTCCATCAGCACCGCCTCGGAACCCAGAATCTCCCGCATGCGCGCGATGAAGCGACGGATCTCCTCGAGTTCGTCGAGGATCTTCTGGGCCTCCATGCGGGTCAGTCGCTCGAGGCGCAACTCGAGGATGGCCTTGGCCTGCCGCTCGCTGAGTTCAAAGCGTCGGCACAGGGCGTCGCGGGCCTCCTCGGGCGTCTTGGACTGCTTGATCAGTTCGATCACTTCGTCGAGGTTGGCCAGACCGATCTGGTAGCCGAGCAGGATGTGTTCCCGGTCGAGCGCCTTGCTCAGTTCGAAGATACATCGGCGCGTCACCACGTTCTTGCGGTGCCGGATGAACTCTTCGAGGGTCTGCTTGAGGTTCAGGACCCTGGGCTGCCCGTCCACGATCGACAGGTTGATCACATTGAACGAGGTCTGCAGGGCGGTCAGCGAGAAGAGCTGGTTGAGCAGGACCTGGGGGTCCGCGTCTTTCTTCAGGTCCACCACGATCCGCATCCCGTCGCGGTCGGACTCGTCGCGCATGTCGTGGATGCCTTCGACCCGCTTGTCCTTGTGCAGTTCCGCGATGCGTTCGATGAGCTTGGCCTTGTTGACCTGATACGGGATTTCGGTGACCACGATCGCCGGGCGGTCGTTGCGCTTGTCCACCTCGATGTCGGCCTTGGCCTTCATCTTGATGGCGCCGCGCCCGGTCTCGTAGGCAGCCCGGATGCCTGCCGTGCCCTGGATGAAGCCACCGGTGGGGAAGTCGGGGCCGGGCAAGAATTGCATCAATTCCGCAATCGTGATGTCCGGCTTGCGGATCAGCGCCACCGTGGCATCGACCACCTCGCCAAGATTGTGGGGCGGGATATTGGTCGACATGCCAACCGCGATGCCGGAACTTCCGTTGACGAGAAGGTTCGGCACGCGGGTCGGAAGGACCGCGGGTTCCTTGAGGGACCCGTCGTAGTTGGGCAACATGTCGACGGTATCCTTCTCGATGTCCGTCAACATCTCTTCGGCCAAACACTTCATGCGCACTTCGGTATAACGCATGGCGGCCGCGGCATCGCCGTCCACGGACCCGAAGTTCCCCTGCCCGTCGACGAGCAGATAGCGCATATTGAAGTCCTGCGCCATACGCACGATCGTGTCGTAGATCGCGGAATCGCCATGGGGATGATACTTTCCCATGACGTCTCCGACGATGCGGGCACTCTTCTTGTAGGCCTGATTATGGAAGTTGCGGGACTCGTGCATCGTGAACAAAACGCGACGGTGGACCGGCTTGAGGCCGTCACGGACATCGGGCAATGCTCGCCCGATGATCACGCTCATCGCGTAATCCACATACGAGGACCGCATCTCGTCTTCGACGTTGATCGGAATGATCTGGCGCGCAATTTCGTCTGACATTTTCCACTCCAGAAACCGATGGGGAGCCTACAACACGGCGGTCTCAAAAGCAACCGGCAGGAGGATGGTCGAGCGCTACTGAGCCTTGGCACGCGCCTGTTCGAGGAGGCGCTGCACGAGGGTGTTGTTCCGATCGATGGCCAGGGCGCGGTTGTAGTTGCCAATGGCCTGCTGATACTCGCCGCGGTTGTACGCATCACGGCCGGCCCGAATATAGCGCTTGATCACTTCCTGCGGGTCCTCGGGCGGCTTTGGTTCCTCCTTGGGCTCGCTGCGGGTGCGGGGGGCTGCCTTGACCACCGGCTTCTTGGCC
>CAYRIB010000058.1:15444-17156 GCA_964424165.1 uncultured Myxococcales bacterium
GCCTCCTGAGCCGCCGCTTCCCGAGCCGCGGCCTCCTTGGCTGCCGCCTCATCGGTGACCACCGACGAGGGCCTCGTGGGCACGCTCACCGCCTCGGCACGCTGAGGGGCCGCTAACTCCGCAGTCGCGTGCACCGCGGTGCCTCGCACGTTTTCGCGGCCTTTCCCGGACACGTTGAAGTACCATCCGAGCAGCGCCAGGATGCCGATGAATGCCGCCGCCACTACGGCCGCGCTGACCAGGATCACGAACCGGCGTGAACGGCCCTTCGGAGGCACGTCCTCGCTGGGGAACAGGTTTTCAGGAATGCGCTCGCTCGAGGCCACGAACCAGTCCTGAGTCGCAACAGCCTCGCCAGTTTCCAGGTCCTTCACACCCACCACATGGGCCAGGTCCGCCCCTGGTGCGGACGGGGTCTGGTCCGCCGCGGCCGCGTCCGCAGGCGGCGACGCCGGCAACCAGACCGCGGTTTCAGCGGCCACCTGCGCCGGTTCAGGTTCCGCCATCGGCGCGGGTTCCTGGGGCGGTTGCACCACCGGTGCACTCACGGCCTGGACTCGCCGAACCACTTCGCTGAGGCCCGTCAAATCCAGGGTTTCGCGGCTCACGTTGACCGCATCACGCGGAGCAGGCAGGAGGGCCGTGTCGATCGTCGACGTCACGTGCGCCAGGACGGTGCGTCCATCCTCGATCCGCAAGTTGGCATCCTCGACGCCTTCCTCGCGCATCGTGGCCAGGGCATCCAGGACCTCCTTGGCATCCGTGGGTCGTGCCTTGGGGTCCTTGGCCAGCAGGTTTGCAACCAGCTTTTCGTATGGGTCGATCCGCGGCACCCCGGGCTTGACGAGGTGCATGGGCAGCGGCTTTTCATAGACCTGACGCTTGATCGTGGTCAGCGGGTTCGACGACACGAACGGCGGCTTCCCGCAGATCATCTCGTACATCAGGATGCCCAGGGAATAGAGGTCCGAAGCCGCGGTCCCAGGATTGCCCGAACACATCTCGGGGGCCATGTACTCGGCGGTCCCGGCAAACGGTTCGTTGCGCCGCGCCGGGGCATACCCCGGCAGCAGCATGGACAGCCCGTATCCCCCGACCCGCACACGCGCGGCCCCGTCCTCGAACAGGACGTGAATGCGCGACGCGCTCAGATCGAGATGGTTCACCCCGACTCCCGAGGCTCCCAGCAAGGTTGCGGCCAGGGAATAGGCCACGGACATCGCTTCGGGAACGGACAGGCCCTTGCGTTGCGCGATCAGGGTCTTGAGCGTGGGCCACGAACAGGCCTCGGTCACCACGTAAGCTTCCTGGTCTGCCGTAACCCCGACCTCGACGGGGCACAGAATGCCCGCCTGTCCCGTGGTCGCGAGCCGCCGAGCCAGGTCCACCAACGTGGCCAGGATGGCCGCTTCCAGCCGTCCCGGGCCCGGCACGAGCGACAGCGTCATCGGGGCGTCATCGGACCGGCGCCGCCCCGACGAATGTTTCCCGTACTGGTCCTCGCCGGTTTGTGCATCGAAGTCGTATCGCGCCGAGAACTCTGGTCCGAACATGATGTCCACTCCACCCTTGCGAGACGTGCTCGATGACCCGCCCGGATCCCGTGAAACGACGGCCAAAAGCATTCTAGTCTAATCGCAAATGGCAATACAAGCGCATCGGACGGACAAACGGCCGCCGGGTTCGATGACACCGTGTGCCCGAAACAAAAA
>CAYRIB010000059.1:0-1298 GCA_964424165.1 uncultured Myxococcales bacterium
GGCGTTCAAGATGTCCGCGAAGTCCCATACCATGGTCAGGCGGACCACGGCCCCGACCATCACGGCCGCGACCCAGGCCCAGCGGTAAGGTCGGATCGCACGCGGCCCGAAAAGATACTCGATGGCCTTCTCGCCGTAGTACGACCATCCGAGGATCGTCGAAAATACGAACGTCAAGAGCCCCACGCTCAGCACGATCGAGCCGGTGACCCCGAGTCCGTTGAACGCCGCGGAGGTCAAGGCAGCGCCGCTGAGTCCGTAGGTCCACCAGCCTGAGTTGACGACCACGAGTCCGGTGAGTGCGCAGACCACCACGGTGTCCCAGAAGGTGCCCGTGGCCGACACCAGGGCCTGGCGTACGGGATTTCGGGTTTGAGCCGCTGCAGCCACGATGGGTGCGCTTCCGAGGCCGGATTCGTTTGAAAACAGGCCTCGTGCCACCCCGAAGCGAAGGGCCTCGCGCAATCCCGCCCCCGCGAATCCCCCGATCGCGGCCTGGCCCGTGAATGCGGTGGACAGAATGGTTGATGCGGCATCGGGCAGGGTCCGCCAGCCCATGATCAGGAGGGTCAGGCATCCTGCCACGTAGAAAAAGGCCATGAAGGGGATCAATCGCTCGCAGACCCGCGCGATCGAACGTATGCCCCCAAGGATGACCACTGCGGTCAGGATCATCATCACCAGACCGGATAGCCAGGTGGGTATGCGGGCCTCCTCGAACAGCAGCGACGAAATGGAGTTGGCCTGGACCATGTTTCCGATGCCGAAGGCCGCGATCGCGGTGAAGGCTGCGAACATCACCGCAAGGGTGCGGCTCTTGAGCCCTCGTTCGAGCACGTACATCGGACCGCCCGCCATGTCTCCAGTTGATGTGCGGACGCGGAATTTCACCGCGAGCAGGGCCTCCGAGTACTTGGTCGCGACCCCGAACACCCCGGTGAGCCACATCCACAAAACTGCTCCGGGACCGCCGAGTGCCACGGCCGTGGCCACGCCCACGATGTTGCCGGTCCCGATCGTGGCAGCCAGTGCCGTGGTCAGGGCCCCGAAGGGGCTGACGTCGCCGACGCCGGACTCGGACCGCTTCAGGGACAGGCGGATGGCGGTTCCGAGGTGACGCTGAACGAAGCGCAGGCGGAATGTGAGGAAGATGTGCGTTCCAAACAGCAGGATGAGCAGGGGCCATCCCCATACGATGCCGCTGATCGTGGACAGCCACGAGCCAAGTTCATTCATCGATGTTCGCCTGCAGGGGGCTGATCGGAATTGTAGCGCGCCGGTGGGAGGCGGGCCAAGCG
>CAYRIB010000059.1:1398-16827 GCA_964424165.1 uncultured Myxococcales bacterium
ATTGCTCGGGACGTGGCTTGCGCACGCCGGTCGCCTTGCCCATGCGGATGATGTGTGGCCTCGTTGGCCTTCTGGTGGCCTGCTCCGGGTCGGACGAACGGGTGGTGACGTCAGACGACGCCATTTGCGGCTGCGAACTGCCAAAGGCGGATACCTTGCTTGCAGACGAGATCGCTTCCGGCATTCCCGACGACGCATTGCCACAGGATTCGGACACGGCAACGTCTTCGGACCTCGATGTCGCCACGTCGCCCGACGCCGCAACTTGGGACGAGGCGACGCCGGAAACTGATTTCGCGGATGCCGAAGCCGAAACGGTCGCTGTCCCCACTGCGCGCATCCTCAAGGGACCTTACCTGCAAAGCCCGAACGACCATTCGATGCGCGTCATGGTGGAGGTGGATGCAGCGCCACACGTGGCGCGGGTCCAGTGGGGGACGACCGAACAGTTCGGATTCGAGGCGGGCATGAGCTTCTGGCAGGACGCGCTTTTTGAGGAGGCGTCGCCTGCTGCGTGGATGGGCAGCGCCCTGATCGCAGGCCTGCTTGCGGACACTCGCTATCACTACTGTATCGAGGTCGACGGGCATCGCGTCTGTGCAAGCTTCACGACCGCGCCCGAACCCCTGTCGCATGCGCCGTTTTCGTTCGTGAAGTACGGGGACACTCAGTCGTTCGAACCGGATGGACATGCGCTGGTGGTTTCGCGGATCCTGGAGCAGGACCTTGCGCCTCATTTCCTGGTGCACACCGGGGACCTGACCGAATCCGGCGACGATGCGGCCCTGTGGCAGGCCTTCTTCGACATCGAGCGCGACCTTCTGGCTATTGCACCCTTGTTCCCGGCCATCGGGAACCACGATTTGTGGACGCAGGGAAACATCGCCTCGGGCAACGATTCGGGGGGGCGGTGGTTCGATCGATGGTGGTGGTCTCCGGTGGGCCGCAACTACGCATTCACCTATGGCAATGCGGCTTTCTTGACCTTGAGTACCGAGGAAGATCTGGCGCACTCTCCTCGGATTGACTGGATTGTGGCCACGCTCGATGGTTTTCAGGCGGCCGGCTACGACTTCATCTTCGTGTCCATGCACCGCTCTTTGTACACCTTCTCGATGGACAGCGCGCCGGATCGGGATCTTCTGGCCGCGGTGTTCCGGGAACACGGGGTCGACGCGGTGTTAGCCGGGCACAGCCACCTGTATGAACATTTTCTTGTGGACGGGGTGCATCATCTGGTGGTCGGACGTGCCGGCGGCTGGCCCACGGCCCCGGATTGGAACTACGACCCGGCCCTGGCAGCCAACCGTATCAGCGTCGGGGAATTCCAGTGCCACCTGTCCGTGACGGTGAATGGCACGAACGCGACCTTCACGGTGTTCGACGATACTACGGGCACGGTGTTCGAACAGTTCGTTCTGGGGCCATGAGCCCAAGTTCCCGGGCTCGGTCCCGGGCCTTGAGCACCGCCTCTTTCAGCGTTTCCTGGAAAGCGTGTTCATCGAGATAGCGCATAGCCGCATCGGTCGTACCTTGCGGTGACGTCACCTGTGCCCGCAACTGCCGGGGGGACCGAGTGGTCTCGGCCACGAGCTTGGCGGCCCCGAACGCGGTCTGGCGCACCAACGCCCGCGACAGGTGTTCGGGCAGTCCCATGGCCTTGCCTGCCTCGATGAGCCCTTCGAGCAGATAGAACAAATAGGCGGGGCCGGTGCCGGACAGGGCCGTGATGGCGTCGATCCAGGCTTCCTCGACCAGCACCGTGACCCCGACCGCGGAAAACAGTTGCGATGCCATCAACGCCTCGGCCTCGGCCCCGTGACGCCCCAGGCAGTATGGGGACATCGCTTCCCCGACCAGGGCCGGGGTGTTGGGCATCACGCGGATCACCGGGATGTCCTGACCCACGTGACTTTCCACGAACGCGGTCGTGATGCCGGCCGCGATCGAGATCACGGCCTGTCCGTGATGAAAGAAGGGGGCCGTTTCCTCGAGCACCGTAGCCATCATCTGCGGCTTGACCGCCAGGACCACGATGTCGGATTCGGCGACCAGGGCCGTGTTGTCACGGGTCGTTCGGATGTTGTAGGTGTCTGTGAGGTAGGCCAACGCCACCTCGGAGCGCCGACTGGCCAGGATCTGCCGGGGCTCGAGGATGCAGGCCTTCACCAGCCCCGCGATCAGGGCCTCTCCCATGTTTCCGGCGCCCAGAACGCCGACGGTCTTGTCCGAGAGCATGCTTGTTTCCCCCTTGCCCGGTGCGAGACGGGACGTATGGTACCACGATTGAAGAGGCCGGTTGACCCGTGCGGCGCTCCCTCCTATCCTGACACGGTGGGCGAGCCATCCTCGGAGGTCATCAATGCGTGTGCAACGCTGGTTTGAACGGTGTTCTGGGCTCCTGGTTGTCTTGGCGATGGGGTGCGGCGGGTCTTCGTCCGACGGCGCCACGGACGCGGACGTTGTGGGGACCGACGCCATGGACACCGTGGAGGTGGTGGTTGCCGACTTGGGCGTTGTCGAAACGGTCGCCGTGTGCCCCGGGATGCCCGAGCAGCCCTTCCCCCTCTTCCCGGACGCACCGCCGACCCAGATCCACGCGGCCGCGGCGTGGGACGGGGACGGGATCTGGATGGTATTCAACATGGTGGGCAACCCCGAGGCCGAGGACAAGGAACTCGGTGTTTTCGCGGCGAAAATCGCTTGCGACGGGTCGCTGATCGTGTCACCGGTGCGACTTGATACCCCGGGCCTTGGCAATTCCGTGGACCCGGACTTGGCCCTGTCACCAGATGGCGGCATCGCCGCGATCTGGCAGACCGACACGGGCGTGTTTCCGGTCAACCTGCACGGCTGGGTTCGAGTGGTCGGCGCGGACGGCAATCCGGTCGACGAGCCCCAGGCGGTTGTGACCTGGACGGGGGGCGTCGACACCCCGGCCAGCTTGTGGATGACGCGGATTGCCGCCCTGCCCGATGCGGGCTTCCGACTTGCGGCATCCTGGGCCTTTGAGGAGGCTGGTGCCTTCCAGGTGGTGTTGCAGGACCTGGACGCATCGGGCCACGCCCTTGGCGGGGCCGTGCCCGGGACCCCGGCGGACCTGCGCCTTGCCTCGAACGAGCCTGGGGTTACGCAGCTCTATCCTGCGCTGGCCGTGCTGCCCGACGGACGCGGGATGGTCGCGTGGACGGCCACGGGCGCGGACGACGTGGATCGCGTGGTCTTTACGCCCTTGTCCGCCGACGGACTGCCCTTGGCCAGCCCGCCGGCGTTGGCGCATGCGTCCCTGCCCGGTACGGGTGCGGCCCTGGCCACCTCGCAGGTCGGGGACGGTCGCGCCTACCTGGCGTTCGGCACCAGCAAAAGCCGCTCGGATATCTGGCTGCGGGACGCGACGGTGACCGCAACCGATGCCCGCGGGGCCTTCCTGGGCAGCAACGGCGAGATCGATCATTCGCCGGTCTTAGCCGTTGGCGAGGGGGGCGGTGCGGTGTTGTGGTACCGGGTCCGCTCGGGCATCCGCAACGACGTGCTGATCCAGCGCTTCGCAGATGACGGCACGACCATCACCGTGTTCGGCAACGCCCGTGTGCTCAACGACACCAGTTCGGACGAAGAGGGGGCGCCTGGCGTTTACGGGCCGGCCCTGACCCGCGTCTCGGATGACGTGTACTTTGCGGCATGGTCCGAGGGGCCAAGCCCGGATTTCCGTCTGGTGGGGAGGTTCGTTCGCTTCGAATGAGGCCTGTGTCGACCTACCACGCCTCGAATGCAGCGTCGGTGCAGTCGTCTTCATCGAGGGACTCGGGCTTGCAGCCGTTGACCTGATCGTCCGCCGTGCCGATCAGCGGGTCGCCACCCAGGCATTCGTCGCCGTCCCAGGTGCCCCAGATGGAATCGTCCCCGCTGCCGCCGCACAAACGGTCGATGCCGTCGCCCATGAAGCCTGCGGCCAGGAAGTCACCGCCACCGTCGCCCTTGAGGAAATCCGCGCCGCCTTCACCCCACATGCGGTCGCCGCCCGAGCCTCCGGCCAGCTTGTCGCGTCCGGGTCCGCCCCAGATGGCGTCATCACCCGCATCCCCGTAAGCCACATCGTCCCCGTCGTCGCCCTGGAGATAGTCCTCGTCGCCGCCGCCGACCATGGTGTCGTTGCCGGGGCCACCCTGCATGAGGTCGTGATCGCCTCCGCCTTCCATGTCGTCGTTGCCCTCGCCGCCGAGCAGCAGGTTCTCGCCCCCGCCACCGTCGATGGTGTCGTTGCCTGCCTCGCCCCAGATGGTGTCGGGTCCGGGCAGCAGGCCCGCAATGATGCCGTCGCCGTCGAGCAAATCGTCGCCGTCCCCACCCCAGATCTCGTCCGCGCCCTCGCCACCCTGGACCGTGTCGTTGCCGCCCCGCGCCACGATGCAGTCGTTACCGCCGTAACCGAGAAGCTGATCCGCGCCCAGGGTGCCGATCATGAGGTCATCCCCATGCTCGCCGCGGTTGCTGACCTCGGCGGCCTTGCACGGTTCCGGCCACAGACAACTCCACCGCCGGCCCCCCAGGTAGATCGACCCATTGCCCCGGTAGGCGTTGTCGATCCATTCGGCCAGGGTCCATCCGCACATCCGCGTCTTCAGGTCATCGAGCACGCAAGGGTCCAGGGGATCGATGGTGTCCCCATAGGCTGCGCCTTCCATGAGGTCCGCCAGACGCTTCGTGCCCACGCACGAGGCCGTGTCGATCGGGGCCGGGAACTGCGGCTCGATCTGTCCCTGACGATAGATCACGTACAGATTGAACATCTCCATGTAGTCGATGCCGTTCTCCTCTTCGGCGCCGGTCGAATGCTTGCCACCGATGCGGCTGGCCGGCGAGTGGAAGCGCTTTTCGCCCATCCAGCCCGGGACGCTCTCGCAGTCCGCGGTCCTGAAGCAGGGGCCGCCGCAGGGCGCGTCGCGCATCACGGACTCGATGTGCCACATCGAGATGGCCGGACCGACCTCGCGATCCGCCAGGATGGCCTGCGCGAACCCGAAGGATTCCTTGCTATCCTCCATGGTGCGTCGCGTGAATTCCGGGCCGTCCCAGAACCCGGCGACCGATGCCAGCTTGTAGGCCATGTTGTGGTTGTAGTCCAGGGTCACGCCCCATCCCGGGCCTTCAAGCAGTTCCCATGCGGCCAGTCCCTCGGTGGCGCTGGCCAGGTCCGCGTAGTCCTGTTCGCCGAAGTCCGGGGCGCAGACCTTGTTCGCGACCTGGGTCATGGGATAGCTGAACCCGATGGCATAGCCGCCCCAGGCGTCCGGCGGATGGTCGCCCGTGGGGTCCATCACCATCCAGTTGTCGTCGCGCAGCTTGGTTACGATGCGGTGGATGATCTCGCGGGCCCCGTAGCGCAGATCGAGTCCGTCGACCACGATGTCGTCCGGGATCAGTTTGTTGATCATGCCCATGCCATAGATGATGCCAATGGCCTGGTCCTGGCTGATCACGTCCCCACAGTCCGTGCAGGGGTTGCCACAGGCCACCACCGCGGTCACGCACTCGTAGCCCGCGTAACCGTCGTCACGCAGCCAGCGATAGGATCCGTCAGCCTTCTTCTCGAATCCCACAGGCACGTCGTCGCGCAAAAAGAACCCGTCGCGCTTGGGCGCCGCGCCGTAGAACGGTTCTGCCGCTTCGTCCACACGGTTGAACGCCATGATGGCGTAGTAGAGGTCCTGCACGGTCTGGTCCGTGGGCAGGCCGATCAGCTTGAAGGCCTGATACTCAGTGGCGAGCAGCGACAGATAGGTGCCGAGCCAGATCGTCGAGTCCCCCCATCCGTAGTGTCCCTTGGCATCCGGGTAGTCGTGGTTTGCGCTCTCGCAACCGTCGGTCCACCACTGGCCCTTGCATGTCACCTCGGGGTGGCGCTTGGTGGCTGGGATGCTGTTTCCGGAGTCCAGGCCCAGGACCACGAATCCGGGGTATTGCGCGGTGCCGTCGCCGCGGAAGCGCTTGCGGTAGTTCAGGTACTTGACCAGGAGGTTATCGCGATCGCAGGGGGGCGGGTTGTCCAGCCACGAGGCGTCGGGCACCATGCCCGCAGGTACGATTCCTCCCGGGAAGGGGAAGGGTTGTGGGGTGCAGTTCGTGCCGCAGAAGCCATAACGGCCGTTGTCGTCCCCGTCGTCGCATTCCTCATGACCTTCGGCCACGAATCCGTCCCCGCAGCGGGCCGTTCCCTGGCAGTCCATGGCGCAATGGCCATAAGTGCCATTGTCCGTGCCGTCATCGCACTTTTCGTACTCGCCGTCCCGGACCCCGTCCCCGCAGTGCGAACCACGTCCCGAGCAGTCCGCCTTGCAGTGATCGTATGTGCCGTTGTCGGTCCCGTCGTCGCAGGCCTCGCCCGAATCCTGATGCCCGTCGCCGCATCCCCCCATCAGGCCCGTGCAGTCTTCGCGACAGTGTCCTGGCACGCCATTCCATGGGCCTTCGTCGCAGACCTCGGCTCCGTGATCGGTGTTGCCGTCCCCGCAGCGGGGGCCGGGTCCCGAGCAGTCCGCCTTGCACTGCGCATAGCGACCGTTCAGTTCGCCGTCGTCGCACGCCTCGGCACCCGGGGTGGTCACGCCGTCTCCGCAGACCAGCACGCCCTTGCAGTCCGTGGCGCAATGGCCATAAGTGCCGTTCGCGGTTCCCTCGTCACACGCTTCGTTGGCATCGACAAGGTCATCCCCGCACAGGGTGATGCCCGAACAGTCCGCGGCGCAGTGGCCGTAGACGCCGTTGTCGGGCCCCTCGTCGCAGGCCTCGCCCGGGTCCTTGGTTCCGTCCCCGCAGAACGGGACGATGCTGGTGTCCGGCAAAATCTCATAGAGGCCTTCACCGCCGCCACAACCCAATCCCAGGGCCACCACGGCTCCAAGCCACCCACTGTGCCTCATGAAAACCTCCTGTTCGCGTCATGTCGGAAAGGACACGGCCTACTATTGTCCCAAAGGGGATGGACCGAATCAAGCGGTTCCCCGGCGATGCAATGCCATCAGCATCGTCATCAGCAGCAGAATCAGTCCGCACGTCACCAAGCCGGTGACGGGTGCCACACCCGCGTCTGCTCGGCAGCCCCCGCTGCTCGCTCGGTCCGGTTCCGTATCAATGGGTGAATCGGTACCGGTTGAACCGGTCTCGGAGCCCGTTGAAAGGTCCTTTATTCCAGTGGATTCCCCATCATCTTTGGTGGGTTCGGTCTGCTCGTCAGGCAACCCGTCCGGTTGCAGCATTTCTTCGATTCCTTCCCGTTCCTGGTCGTCGGATCCGTCCGACACGACTTCGATGGCGAGGTCTTCCACGTTGTCGACCACATCCAACGACCCGTCGGCCGTTTCCACCGTGATCGCATCGCCCGCATCCGCCTCGATTTCATCGACCACGTCCGTCGTGGTCTCCTCGGCGCCCCCGGCCACGGTGAGCAGGACCAGGACGCTTGCAAATCCGCCACTGGAATGGATGTTGATGTGGCCGGTCTGGGTGCCGCTGAGCCCGGTTGCGTCGACGTGCAGGTCCACGGTGGCGCTTGCCCCCGCGTCCAGGCTTCCGTCGGTCGGGCTCACCGTCAACCAGGAACGGTCGCTCGATGCCTGCCACTCGAGCGCAAAGTCGCCGCAGTCCTTGAAGGTCAATGCCTGCACGCCCTTGCCATCGACCGGCAGATCGAACACCCGCGGGGCTGCGGGGGCACAAAGGGTGGCGCGCCGCACCGGCAAGCTCGCGGGGTCAATGGTCAGCCAGTATGCGGACAACGTTGCGAAGCAGCTCGAACCGCGCTGGATGTGGAAGTAGCCGTCCATGCCCCAGTTCTTGCCCCAGGAATTCTTGGCAATCCAGGCGTCGGTGGCGTCGTCCCATCCGACCAGGGACACGATGTGGTTGGTGGCGAACGTGCCCGGGCAATCGTGCTCGTAGACGCCACCCGTGTACCGGTCGAACGTCAGGTCGTCGGGCACGTTCATGGTCACGGCCAGAGGACCGTCCAGAAGTCGCGCCTTCAGGTTCTCTTCGTTCAGGCCGCTGATGATGGGATACATCATGCCGTAGTCTGCGACCCGAACACTTCGGCTTGCGTAGTCCGCGCATCGACGGTCGCAATCCTCGTCCGAGGCCGAGTACGTGAAGCATGCCTCATCCGGGATGCCGGGGTCTTCGGCATATGGAAGAACCTGTTCCGACATGCCGCCGTCCTCGCACGAACCACCCCAGGTGCCACAACTGACCATGGCCTGTTCCGAGAGGTTCATGTCGTAGTCGGGCTGCCCCAAGTGGATATTGATGGCGGCCTCCATGGCCGCGATGGTACCGAAGGCCCAGCAGGCGCCGCACGAGCCTTGGTTCCGAACGGGCGAGCACCAGTCCTGTTCGTCCATGTCGTGCCAGTCGAGGCGGGCAGGGTAGGTGGCCCGCGATGGCGCTGGTTCTTCGGTGGGAAGAGCCGCAAGTACCTCGGGAGGGGGCATCCACACACCCGGGGA
This sequence comes from uncultured Myxococcales bacterium, assembly GCA_964424165.1. Lineage (GTDB taxonomy): Bacteria > Myxococcota_A > UBA9042 > DTJE01 > DTJE01 > CAYRIB01. Next base: position 9,900 of record CAYRIB010000059.1, read on the forward strand.
CAGGCGCGCTGCCCTCTCGGTCGGGCTCAGGTCGCTCATGGACGTGTGGCCCATCGTGTACTCGGCCTGCGCCGGGAAGGACAAAAACACCACACCCAGGATCCCCAGATGACGAATGCCGTTCCAACCGACTGGCACGGTGTTCTCCTCCCGAAGGCCCATGTCATTGACCCTCGGTGTCCATATTTCGAATCCAGTCTAGCCCTTTGGCAGTGCGATTGGAAGCAAGTGCTCGGCGGTGGGGGGCGGTGGTCGGCAACAACAGGCCCCGCAACATGCCTCGGGTGGCCGTACCCCTGCCATTCTGCTAAACTATTCGTTCGATTGCGGGACCGCGGCGAGTCCCCGGTCAGAGCGATGCTTGGTGAGTCCGAAGTGGATGCTGCGGGTGATGAATCGTTCTTGCATATTCGGTGACCGTCGATGGTGGTTGATGGTGCTCGTATCGACTTGCTGGGGCTGCGGGACGCCCGACCGGGTCGCGCTCGAGGACGTGCCCGAAGCAGGGGTCGATTGGGACGTAACCGTGACCGATGCGAAGGACGCAACCGTGCCCAAGGACCTATTGACGTTGGCCGACGTCTCCGAGGTGTCGTCTGACCTGACTGCTGGGGAACTCACTGAAATCACGTTGTTCGACGCAACACAAGATGCCGTGACGTCCGAAATCCTGCTGCCGGATCTCCCATCGTTGGATCTCCCGATGCCCGATGTCCTCATCGATGCCCCGGAAGATGCGGTGATTGGGGATATGCCCGATGACACACTGCCACTGGATGTCGATGATCACCTCGATGTGCACGATGTGCCTCCCGAGGTCATCGCCGTGTGCGATCCTCAGTGCGGGACCTGCGATGGCGCTGATTGTCGGGTGTGCCGCAGCGGCTACTACCTGTTTTCGAACAAGTGCTATCCGAACGCGTGCCCGGCCGGGTCGCACGTCACGGACTGGACCAACCGGATCTGCAGCGCGTGCGCAGCGCCTTGTGCGGACGGCTGGTTCGAAAACGTGCCTTGCACCTCGAACAACGACCGCGTCTGCATGGCCTGTGACCCGGTTTGTGTCACCTGTGCCTGGGCCGGGTCCGGCGGATGCACCCGGTGTCACGACGGGTTCTTCGTGGCTTGGAATCAGTGCGTGGCCTGCTCTGGACCCTGCGCACCGGGGACGTTCCTGAGCCAGCTCTGCGAGGGGGACACGGACCGTGTCTGCACGACGTGTCGCCCGGCTTGCGGAGTGGGCACCTACGAAAGCGTCGCATGCACGCCCACGACCGATCGGGTCTGCTCGGAATGCGAGGCCGACTGCGCCCGTTGCACCAGCGCCGTGACGTGCACTGCGTGTCGCACCGGCTACTACCTGGAACTCGGGGACTGCTTTTCCACACCCCCGCCCCAGGACGTCATCGACGCGGACCTCGATGCCGCGGACGCGGATGCAAGCGACGAACCCGTGCCCGAAGGGTGGCTCTACACCTCGGGCAACCGCATACTGCGCAACGACCCTGTACGGGGGCCCGAGCAGGATCCCGAGATCATCCTGCGCGGCGTGTCCCTGATCGACATCACCACCGTGTCCACGGACGGGGGGTACGCGGCGCAAATAGACCGTATCGTGGCGTTCAACCCGAACATCAACATCGTGCGCATGCCCGTCTACCCGTGGGACACGGACCTCCTGCACTCGGACACCAAGCCCATCGGTCCCTGGAACACCGATAATGCCGAGACCCTGTTCGCCACGTATCTGGATCCGGCCGTGCAGTATGCCAAGAGCCAGGGTCTTTATGTCATCGTGGACCTGCATTACATGAAGGACATCTCGGCCACCAGTTCGAACAATGCCACGGTCCGGGCGTTCTGGAACGACATGGCCCCCCGGTACGCCAACGACCATCAGGTCCTGTTCGAGGTGTACAACGAGCCGATCTTCACGGGGGGCACCCAGCAATGGGACGATTGGAAGCCGATCGTGCAGGAGTTCGTGGACCTGATCCGGACGCACGCGCCCTACAACATTCTGCTCGTCAGCGGACCGCAGTACACCCAGAACATCGCCGGTTGCGCCACGAACCCCGTGGACGGGACGAACATCGTTTACGTGGGGCACTTGTACGACTTCCATTACGACCCCGAAGGGATCGGCTGGAGCGTGGCCGAGCAGATCGCGACGTGCAAGGCGGCCTATCCGGTGTTTCTGACCGAGTGGGGCGGGGACGACCCCTACTACATGGGGTTGATTGCGGACGTGATCCGGGAGCATGGATTGTCGGCCACGGGATTCACGTTCCACAACTTCTGGTGGCCCAACATGTTCAACGGGGGCGGCGAGGATGTGGCGCAGTGGGGGGCGGCGACGGCCTGGGGTGCGTTCATCGACGATTTCCTGGATGGACAGTGAACAAGGTGGATTCATGACGGCAACAAGACGCAGGGGCTTTGCGGGTGCTCGGTGGGGCGGGTGCATCCTGGCTCTGATGCTGGCTGGTTGCGGCCAGGATCCCCTCGTAGTTCTGGCGGACGTCGATGATGTGACACCCGGTACGGATGCCACGAAGCCCGATACGGTCGGGACTGACATCTACGCCGAGGCCGTCGATTTGGACGCCCTGGACGGATCGACTCTGCCCGACGGGGATGCTGCCGCGATCGACGCCGATGGGAAAGAAGTTGCGTCGGACGTGGCGCTCGATGTACCGGACGTGGCGCTCGATATGCCGGACGTGGCCAATGAGGATGCCCATGCGGACGCCGATGTCCTGCCGGGGGCCGTCCTTGACGTGGGTCATGACGTGCTGGCGTGCGAGCCATCCTGCATCCTGTGCAGCGACCCCACGACCTGTACGAAGTGCTCGGCGGGCTTCTACGTCAGCAATGGCAACTGTCTGCCTTGCGAATCCCGGTGCGCAACCTGCGAAAACGCCAGTACCTGCCTGGCCTGTATCTCGGGCAGCTACCTGTATCAGGGCAACTGCTTTGCGGGGGCGTGTCCGTCGGGCACGTTCGCACAGGGAACCAACTGCCTGGAATGCGCCGAAAACTGCGATGCCTGCACGAACGCGGTTGCGTGCACGAAGTGCGCGACGGGGTTCTTCAATGACGCAGGCACGTGCGCGGCGTGCGAAGCCAACTGTGACGTGTGCAGCAATGCCACCACGTGCAGCACCTGCTCGAGCGGGAGCTATTTGTATCAAGGCAACTGTTTCGCGGGCAGTTGTCCCACGGGGACGTACGTGTCCGATCCGGTCAACCGGGTCTGTTCGAACTGCGAGGGACATTGCGACGCTTGTTCGGACGCGGCGACGTGTACGGCCTGTTCCACCTCGTTCTATCTTTACGACGGCAACTGTCACGCCGGGGTGTGCCCGGCGGGTACCTACCTTGACGATATCGACGACCGGATCTGTGCGGCGTGCGAGACCGACTGCAGCGCCTGCATCAGCGCGGCGACCTGCACCCAGTGTACGGCGGCCCACTACCTGTTTCAGGCGAACTGTTATGCGGACGGCTGTCCGTCGGGTTCCTTCCTGTCCGATGGGGTCAATCGCATCTGCTCGTCGTGCGAAGCAAACTGCACCGCATGCGGGAGTTCCACGGCCTGCACGGCCTGTACGAGCGGCTATTACCTGTACCAGGGCAACTGCCATGTCGGAGGGTGTCCGTCGGGCAGTTATCTCTCGGACCCGGTCAACCGCGTTTGCTCGGTGTGCGAAGCGAACTGCGCCGCGTGCACGAGCGGCACGGCCTGTACCGCCTGTGCGTCTGGTTACTATCTGTACCAGGGCAACTGCCATGTCGGAGGGTGTCCGTCGGGCACCTTCCTCGCGGACCCGGTCGCCCGCGTGTGCGCCGCGTGCGAATCCGGATGCGCCGCTTGCAGCGACGCCTTCACGTGCACGGGATGCAGTGCCGGATACTACCTGTTCGCGGGCAACTGTTTCGCGGATGCTTGTCCCGAGGGGTCCTACCTCTCGGATGCGCAAAACCGGATCTGCTCGGCATGCGAGGCGAACTGCGCGTCCTGCAGCAGCGCGGTGACTTGCACGGCCTGTGACGAGTGGTACTACCTCTACCAGGGCGACTGTTTCGCGGATGCTTGTCCCGAAGGGTCCTACCTCTCGGATGCGCCGAACCGGGTCTGCTCAGGCTGCGAAACGAACTGCACGGCGTGCAGCAGCGCCACGGTGTGCACCGAGTGCGCGGACGGTTACGACCTGTACCTCGGGGACTGCCTGCTGGTGGTGCCGGAACCGGACGTTGTGGACGTCGCGGACGTGCCAGAGGCGACCGATGTCGGGCCGGAAGCCGACGGCCTCGACGAACTGCCGTTCTACTATCTGGAGCCGCCCGATCCTTGCTACAGCCGATGGTGGGTGCCCGACTGCGATCCCTACGATGACCAGTCGGTGTGCGGGGGCATGTGCGAGGTGGCCAACGCATGTTCGCCGCCCGAGGCCCTGTCCAAGGTGTCGAACTACTACAACCTGTATGGACGGACCATGCCGTTCACGTTCGCGTGCCCGCGCTTCATGATGTTCAGCCGCGAAATGCTGCAGGCCGCCAAGGACGACACGAACCGGTACGGATGGGGCGACCCAAACGACCCGCCGTTCGTGTACGGGGTGGTGGGACATGACCCCGACCCGGGTGGCGTGGACCCCTTGGGCAGCAACAGCTCGTGCTGCCGATGCTACCAACTGGTGTTCGAGACGCCTGAAACAGCGTCCCCGCAACCGCCGACGTTGCCCTATCCGAAACCCGTGATCGTGCAAAGCTTCAACACGGCCTCGGGCGGTGCCAAGAACTTCGATTTGTTCATGGGAGCCGGCGGATACGGGGCCTATAACGCCTGCTACAACGACCCATCGTTCGACAGTACGTCGGATTTCGGGGTGTTCATGTATTCGGACTTCCCGTCGGTGAACTATTGGTCAGGGGGGGTCGGTTTCCTGCGGTATCCCGAATGTTTCGCGGGTGGGGGCGTGGTCACGATGGAAAGCCTGGCGTCGAGCGACTGTCAGGGTGCGATTGCGACGGCCTGCGGAATGACCTGGGGTGGTTCCGAGCCGATGACCGAGGACACCATTCTTTCGTGCGTGCTCGGTAACGAGCCTGAGTCCCTGTACCACCAGAACTGGAAGGTGCGGGCCTTGCGGGTGTCCTGTCCCGAGAACCTCACTCGCGTCACCGGCTGCCGCATCATCGACACCGATCAACCGGCGCCCCTGCCGCAGGTGCAGACCCCGGCGGATGCGACCGCGGCCGGTGGGTTCACCGCTCCCGGGGCCTACACCACGACTACGATGCAGGATTGCTGCAAACCCTCGTGCGCGTGGGCGGATTGGGTCGGAGATGGCCAGTACGACCTCGGCCTTACGCCGGTTGGGGACTGGCGTGCCTTCTACTCGTGCGACCAGACGGGCAACCCCTTCACCACGGCCTTTTGATACCACGCGCGAAGATTCATCGTACCAGCGGCAGACCGTCGCGATCGCAGGAATAGAAGGATTCCCATGGCCCGTCCGGGGTCAGGCCATGGCCTTGCACCCAGTGTGTCCAGGAACAAGATGGCTTGCAGCAGTCCTGCATGGTCGTGGTGGCATACTGGCCAGGGTCCGAGAAGTTACCCGCGAGTTCGGCTTGCTCCGGGGTCTGGACCTGGGGGGCGGGCAGCCGCGGATGACCCGGCGCCGGCCAGACGGCGTCCTCGTGCAATCGGCACCCGGTGACCCGCGTCAGCCCCACGGGACAGATGACCTTGCGCACTCGCACGGACCAGTTCTGGTGGTACAGGGACTCGAACCGATTCGTTCGAATGCAAGACTGCGTGGTGTCTTCGACCACCCGTGCCATCGAGGCCGGTGGGTCCTGCCGCTCGGTCCAGCGGCACCGGCCCTCAATCCGGTTCTGACAGGCCGAGGACTTGACGCTGGCGGGGGTTGCCCGGGTGCCATCCATGCACTCCGGATAGCGCAGGAACGAGATGCCGCCGGACATCGGGTTTTCCCAGGGGAAGGTATCGTACATGAAGACCCCGAAGTCGGAAGTGAACGGGTAGGTCGGGTCGTCGAAGCAGGCGTTGTAGGCCCCGTACCCGCCGGCCCCCACGAAGATGTCGAAGTTGCTCGGAGAGCCGGCCTCGGTGTTGAAGCTTTGCACGATCAGGGGCTTGGGAAGGGGCAGTTGCGGGGGTTGCGGCGACGTGGACTCGGGCAGTTCGAAGACCAGTTGATAGCACTGGCAGCAGGTGCTCGGATGGTCGTCGATCCCGCCTTCGACGAGGTCCGCGTCGTGGCCGACCACCCCATAATAAAAGGGCGGATCCGACGGATTGCCCCAACCGTAACGACTGGTGTCGTCGCGGGCTGCCTGCAGCATCTCGCGGCTGAACAGCATGAAGCGGGGACAAAGGAAGGTCATGGGGAAACGGGCCTTGTCGGGTTCTTCGGGGGGCGAGCAGGCGTTGGCCACCGTGCAGACCCCCTCGCAGGGGCTGTCCTCGTTGCCTTCCTCGCACCCAGGAACCCAGAACTGATTGTGGCAGGGGCTCGGAGGGGACATCAGATAGTCGACCGGGGTCGGAAGATCCTGGTGCGATGCGGCCACGTCGGTGTGCCCCAGACCCGTCGCGGCATCGCGGTCGAGCGCATCGAGCGCCGAGGACGCGAGGACGTCCTCGTCAAGAACCTCGGAATCCGCGTCGGAATCGGAGGAACCGTTGCCGCACGCGGCCAGCAAGGCTACCAGAAGGGGCGCGCTCCACCTCAGTTGACGGTCGACCCGCAACATAGTCGTTTCCACGCATGACACAAAGCCCCGGCGACCGGGACCGCAAAATTATAGCGCAGAATTCGGGCGGCAGTGAGTGCGCGCGGTGCGCTTGTGGAGAGTTCGCAAGCTTGCTTGCGCTTTCAAACGTCGGGGCGAC
>CAYRIB010000060.1:0-16210 GCA_964424165.1 uncultured Myxococcales bacterium
CCCGCGACGCGTGCCCCGGAGCCAGCCCCCCGGCCGGCGGAGGCCGGACGGTGAATATTGGAATACGGGCGCCGGGCGCCCCAGACCGCTGGTCCACGAGCGAGGGTGCCTGTCGAGGAGCGATTTTTGGAGTTCGGACCATTCAGGCGCGTCAAAAGCGCAACCAAGCTTGGCACTCCACATTGCAACGACCGCACTCCCGTCCTATTCTACGCAGGGGCCATTCTCCCTGGCATCGGAGGACATCATGACCGCGTCGACTTGTCGTCGCTTCCTTGCCCGCGCCAGCTTCCTGCTTGTGACGTGCCTGGTGGCGTGCTCGAGTCAGGACGCGAGCGGGGACACGCTGCCCGCGGCTCGACAGGCCTCCGACACGGCCGGTCCCCTTCTGGTGGTGGCCTGGACCGGACGCAAGGCAGCAGCCTGGAAGGACTTCGACCGGCTGCGCGAAGAGCAGAAGTACGAAGAGGCGGCCAAGGTGGTCGAAAAGATCCTCGAGCGCGCCCGGACTACCAAGGACGGCGAAGAATGGACCCGGGCGCTCATCCGCACGGTGCAAATTCGCATGGCTCTGCACGGCTATGAAACCGCGGTCCGCTTCCTCAAGGACGAGCCCTGGCCGACCGACCTGCTGTCACGCGTGTCGCTGAATCTCTTCTACGCCCACTCGCTGACCACTTACGCCCATGCGTACTCGTGGGAGATCCATCAGCGCGAAAAGGTGTCTTCGAAGGATGTGGTGGACCTCAAGGCGTGGACCATGGACGAGGTCTTTGCAAACGCACAGAAGGCCTGCGACGAAGTCTGGCAGATTCGCGATCAGCTCGGCAACCAATCGGTGTCCGTGCTGAGCGAGTTCATCAACGAGAACACCTACCCAAAAGAGATCCGCAAGACCTTGCGCGACGCGGTTTCCTACCTGCGCGTGGAGCTGCTGGCCGATACCACGGGCTGGCGCCCGGATCACTCCAACGAGGTGTACCGGCTCGACCTGAAGGGTCTGCTGTCCAGTGCGGACAAGCCCGATGGCGCCGCGCTGCGAAACGTTTCCCTGTCCGACCCGGCCGTGCATCCACTGACGCGCATCGCCGCGGCTCTCGATGACCTCGAACAATGGCACGTCGTTGCGGGACGCACAGAAGCGGCCCTCGAAGCCCGCCTGACCCGGCTCAGTCACCTTTGGGGAAGCTTCACCGAGGCCGAGGACCGCATCGCAATCCGCAAGGACCTCGAGGGCCGGTTGCCTGCCGTGAAGGGCAAGGCATGGTGGGCCATGGGCATGGCCACCTTGGCCGAATTCGTGCGCGGTGAGGACACCCCGGATGCCCAGGTCCGGGCGCTGGCCCTGGCCGAGGAATGCGCCGGGGCCCCCTCCCCCGGAGGCCTTCGGTGCCAGCGCATCGCCCAGGAAATCCGGGCGCCCGACTTCGGTTTGCAGGCCATGTCGACCGACGCGCCGGGCAAGCGCTCGATCGGGGTCGAGCATCGCAACCTTCAGGCCCTTCATTTCCGCGCCTATGCCATGGACCTGCTGCAGTTGATCGCGTCGAGCGACGAGTACCGCTTCTACCCCTCCGGACGGGCCCTCGACGCCTTGGTGGCCAGTCGCAAGCCGACGCTCGTTTGGAAGGTGGACCTTCCCGCGACCCCGGATTACCGGATGCACCGCACCTTTGTGACACCCCCGATACAGAAGTCCGGCTTCTACGTGGTGGTAGCGTCGGCCCGCGAGGACTTCGGCGAGCGGGACAACAAGGTGCTGGCAACCCGTATCATCGTGGGCGACCTCGTGCTGTTGTCCCGTCCGGCCAATGACACCCTCGAGGTGACGGTTCGTTCGGGCAGCACCGGGAAGGCGATACCAGGGGCCACGGTTGATCTGTACCAGTTCGACTGGCGCTCGCATCACAAGAAGGTCGCCAGCGAGCGCACCGACGCGGCCGGAGTCGTGACCTTCCGGCAGGATCAGCCACGGGGCTCGTACTTCCTGGTGGCGCGGCACGACTCGGACATTGCGGTCGACGACGACTCCGTGTACCTGTCGGACCGGGACCAGGAACGGGATGCCACGTCCACGTTGATCTTCACGGACCGCAGCATCTACCGGCCGCTGCAGAAGGTCTTCTTCAAGGCGATCGTGTACACGGGACGGTCGGCCACGTGGAAGACCCTGTCCAACCGCACCCTGAAGCTATCGCTCATGGACCCCAACCACCAGGTCGTGGACACGCTCCAGGTAGTTACCAATGCCCACGGCTCGGCCGCGGGCGAATTCGTCGTTCCCGCGGGACGCCTGCTCGGGTCCTGGCGGATCGTGAGTTCCATGACCGGCGACGCGCGATTGCAGGTCGAGGAATACAAGCGACCGACCTTCGAAGCGAAGATCATGGACCCGCCCGCCCCGCTGCGGCTGAATCGGCCCGCCACGCTCAAGGGCGAGGTGAAGTACTACTTCGGGCTGCCGGTGACCACCGGGACCGTGAAGTGGAAGGTGACCCGCGTCCCGGTCTATCCCTGGTACTGGGCATGGTGGTGGGGCGCGAGCGCCGCCCCCGTGCGGACCCAGAACGTGGCCAGTGGCGAGGCGTCCCTGCAGCAGGACGGAACCTTCAGCGTGACCTTCACGCCCCAGGTGGACGAACGTCTTGCCACGCGCGAAAAGGACGTCACCTACCGCTACCACCTGTCGGTCGACGTCACCGACGAAGGCGGCGAGACGCGGTCCGCGGCCCGCGCGTTTCGCTTGGGGTTCGTGGCGGTCGAAACGGCCGCAACGTTCGACGGCGCGTTTTTGCGCGAACGGCAGGCGGCGTCCGTGACCCTGATGCGCACGAGCCTCGACGGGGTTCCGGCACCGGGGAGCGGGACATGGCGCCTGATGGGCCTGCGCGGACCGGCCACGGCCCTGCTTCCCGCGGATCAACCCATGCCCCCGCTGCCCGACAACAACCCGGTCGTGACCACCGAAGGCGACCGCCTCCGGCCACGGTGGGCGCCCGACTACCGCCCCGAGGCCGTGATGCGCGCCTGGGAAGACAGCGAACTGTTCGGCAACGGCACCGTGACCCACGATGCGACGGGGAAGGCCACAGTGGCCCTTCCCGCCCTGCCCGCGGGCGCGTACCGCCTGCGCTACACGACCACCGATGCCTTTGGTGCCACCTTCGATCTGGCCCGCGAGTTCGTGGTGGCCGGGACACGCACCCCGGTTCCCCTGCCTGCCCTGATGATGGTCGAAAAAGGCATGGTTGCGGTGGGCGACAAGGCCCGGGTGCTCGTGCTGTCCGGACTGTCCGGACAGAGCATGACCCTGGACCGCTACCGAGACGGCGAACTCGTGGAGCGCCGTCAGATCGATGCAGGGCGCGACGCGACGCTCATCGAGTTCCCGATCCGCGAACAGGACCGCGGAGGCTTCGGATTGACCCTGAGCGCGGTCCGCGACCACCAGACCATGCTGTTCTCGATTCCCGTGAACGTGCCCTGGGACGACAAAGAGCTCAAGGTCTCGTTTGCCACCTTCCGGGACCGCCTTCGCCCGGGCACGGCCGAGACCTGGCGGGTGACCGTGACCGGTCCCGGCGATTCCGACAAGGCCGTGGCCGCCGCCGAGTTGCTGGCCTACATGTACGACCGCAGCCTCGACGCCTTCGTCGGGCACCACCCCCCGAATCCGTCGGGGCTGTATCCCTCGTTCACCGAAATGCCGTGGCTGAGGACCAATCTCAGCATGGCGCCCTCCGAATGGGTTCTGGGCGAGTTCCCGGATTTCGTGGAAGTAGCCGCGCTGTCAGGCGATGCCCTGAAGTTTTTTGACGGCTACGGAATCGGAGGCCCCGGCATGCGCCGGTATGGCGGGATGCGGAAATCCGGAAGGGCCATGACCGGGGCCGTGGCCATGGATGCCGACGAGGGCGTGGCCGAAAGCGCGGCCATGCCTATGGCGTCGAGGATGGCGGAATCCCCGATGCCTCCCCCTGCGCCCGGCCAGCGTGCCATGAAGGACGGCGCCCCGGTTGCAGAGGCGGAAGCGAACGCAGGCGGTGGGGGCGCCGAAGCCCCGGTCGAACTGCGCAGCAACTTCTCGGAAACCGCGTTCTGGCAGCCCGCTCTCTTGACCGGGCCGGATGGCTCCGCGACCATCGAGTTCACGGTGCCGGACTCGGTCACGTCCTGGAACGTGTGGGTCCACGCCATCACGACCGACATGAAGTCCGGAAAACTGAAGAAGGAGGCCGCGTCGGTCAAGGAATTGATGGTGCGGCCCTACCTCCCCCGGTTCCTGCGCGAAGGCGACGCCGCTTCGCTCAAGGTCGTGATCAACAACGCCTCGGACCACGAACTCAAGGGAACCCTGGACTTCGACATCCTGGACCCGGACTCGGGCGAAAGTCTGTTGTCGGTCTTCGGCCTGACCCGCGAGGCCGCCTCGAATCGGCCGTTCACGGTCGAGGCCACGGGGGGAACGCCCCTGACCTTCCCGATCCGGACCCCGGCACGCGTCGGTCCCATCGCCGTCAAGGTCACGGCCCGGTCCGGGGACTTCTCCGACGGGGAACTGCGGCCCCTTCCGGTGCTGCCCGGGCGCATGCATCTGGCGCAGTCGCGCTTCGTGACCCTGAAGGATCCATCCAGCCGCACCATGACCTTCGCGGACCTGGCCAAGAACGACGACCCGAGCCTCGTCAACGAGCAGATGGTCGTGACCGTGGACGCGCAACTGTTCTATTCGGTGCTGACCGCCCTGCCCTATCTGGTGAACTACCCCTACGAGTGCGTGGAGCAGACCCTCAACCGATTCCTGTCCACGGGCATCATGGCCTCGTTCTACAAGGACTACCCCGCGCTCGCCCGCATGGCCGAGCAGTTCTCGAAGCGCACCACGCAGTTCGAGAGTTGGGACCAGACGGACCCGAACCGCAAAATGGCGCTCGAGGAAACCCCCTGGCTCCAGGAGGCCAAGGGCGGCTCCCGTGCGGAAGAAGACCTCATCAATGTTCTGGACCCACGCATCACCCGGGCGCAGCGCGACGCGGCCCTGGCCAAGCTCGCCAAGGCCCAGACCGCGAGCGGGGGCTTCCCCTGGTTCCCAGGCGGACCACCGTCCCCTTACATGACGCTGTACCTGGTCGAGGGATTCGCCAAGGCCCTGGAATTCGGGGTTGACGTGCCCAAGCCCATGGTTCAGCGGGCATGGTCCTACCTTCACCGGCACTATCTCACCGAACTCGTCGACGCGGCCATCGCGAAGGGCTGCTGCCACGAGTTCGTGACGTACCTCAACTATGTGCTGTCGTGCTTTCCGGACGTTTCGTGGTCCAACGACGTGTTCACCGCGGCCGAGCGTCAGGCCATGCTGGCGTTTTCGTTTGGGCACTGGAAGGAAACCGGTCCGTACCTGAAGGGCTACCTCGCCCTGACCCTGAAGCGGGCGGGACGCGATCGTGACGCCCGCCTGGTGTGGGACAGCGTGATGGATTCGGCGAAGACCCTGATGGACCAGGGCACGTTCTGGGCGCCCGAAGACCGCGCTTGGCTGTGGTACAACGACACCATTCAGACGCACGCCTTCGCCCTGCGCACCCTCATGGAAATGGACCCGCAAAGCACGAAACTCGACGGTCTGGTGCTGTGGCTCTTCCTCAACAAGAAGATGAATCACTGGAAGTCCACCCGGGCCACGGCCGAGGTCATCTACTCCCTGGCTCACTATCTCAAGAAGACCGGGCAACTGGCCATCCGCGAAACCGCCACGGTCGAGGTCGGGGGTCAGACCACCCGGTTCGTGTTCGAACCGGATCAGTACACGGGCAAGAAGAACCAGATCGTGATCCCGGGCGAACATGTCGATCCCAAGACCACGTCGACCATCACGGTCTCCAAGGACACCAAGGGGCATCTCTTCGCGTCGGCCACGTGGCACTTCTCGACCGAGCGAATGCCCTCCGAGGACCGCGGCGACTACCTGAACGTGTCCAGGACCTACTTCAAGCGCTCGCACGACGGACGCGAGTGGGTGTTGTCGCCCCTGAAGGAAGGAACAACGATTCAGGTGGGCGACCAACTCGAAGTCCAAATCTCGCTGCGTTCGAAGCACCCGATGGAATACGTGCACCTGCGGGATCCGCGCGGCGCCGGGTTCGAGCCCGAGAACGCGGTGTCGCGCCACCGGTGGGACATGGGGATCTACTGGTACGAAGAGATCCGGGACAGCGGCACGAACTTCTTCTTCGAACGACTGCCCCAAGGCGAGTACACCTTCCGGTATCGGGTGCGGGCCGCGTTGCCCGGAACGTTCAAGGTGGCGCCTGCCACGCTCCAGCCGATGTACGCGCCGGAATTCGCCGCCTACTCGAGCGGTGCCGTGATCGGGATTGCCGAGGCGCCGTAGTTTTATCGATCAGTGCCCTTCGAGCACCCGGCCGTTGCGCCGATCCTGGATCAGCAGCATCCACGCCAGGACGGCCCCGACCACGGCCAGCGTCGCAAACATCACCATGCTGGCCGCGTATCCCCCGCTGGCCTCGCGCAGTCCGCCGTTGACCCAGGGAAAGATGGCCAGGCCCACGTTCTGCAGGGTGTTCATCATGCCAAACGCCGTGCCGATCCGACGCTTGTCCACCAGATGCGGGATCGATGGCCACATGGCCGCGGGCACCAGCACGAAGGCCAGCCCCAGGACCACCATGGGGATCGCTGGGGTCAGATGGGTGAAGCCCATCAGCAAATAGGAGGGAATCATGAGCAGGGCGCCGATCAGCATCAAACTGGCCCGCCGCCCGAAACGGTCCACGAGCCCGCCCGCAAACGGGGCACAGACCATCGATGCAAAGATGATGATCGAGGTGGTGCCCGGGGCCGACGAGAACATGTGGCGATAGTTGGACAGCAGATCGGCGAGGAAGCCCCCGCCGCGCTCGCCCGCGCTGAGCGGCAGACCCCACTTGTCGTGGAAGAAGTCGGTCGAAAGGGCCGTGAACGGGAAGATGCCCGAATAGAAGGTGAACCCCAGCAGACACACGAGCCAGAACGAGGGGCCGAAGTGCCGGGCATCCCCGAACGAGGAGGTCTGTCCGCCATCCTGCCAGGGCTGCTCGAGGGTCCGCTCCGCGTGGCGGTCGAGCCGGGCGTAGACCAGATTGGCCAGCAAACTGAACCCGCAAAATCCCGCGGCAATCCACAGTGCCGGCATCACCCCGAACCGTTCGGCGAGCATGGCCTCGGTGTTGAAGCTGAGCAGGGTGCCCAGACGGCTGATCATGAGCCCGAACCCGAATGCGAACCCGAGCTCGCGGCCCTTGAACCAGCGGGCCAGGATCGCGTTCTGGGCCACGATCAGGGATTCGGCGCCCCATCCGAACACGAACCGGCCCACGTGCAAGGACCACACGTCCCGGGACAGGGCGACCCACACCGCGCCCGACGTCGCGATGAGCGAGAACAGCAAACTCGCGCGACGGGTTCCGATGCGATCGATGAGGATGCCGCCCAGGAACACCGACAAAATGGCCGCTACGCTGTAGATCGTGTACATCGACCCGATCGTGTCACGCCCGATCCCGAGGTCTGCCATCAGCATCGTTTCCATGGCCCCGATGCTGTCGTAGGCGAAGTATCCCCCGAACGTGAGCAGACTGGCGAAGAACAGCACCGTGAAGCGATAGAGGCGACGGGAGGGGTGGAATACGGATCGCTCGGGTGTGGCGTGCATCGCGACCTCGCTTGGCGCGGAGAATAGCCTATCCGGACGGGATTGCAACCGGGTCCGTTTTCTTGACACCTGAACATTTGTTCAGTATCCTCGAACCAGGAGATTGGACATGGCTGCGCGACCCGACATCGCGACGATCCTGGGCGACCTTCCATCGGGTCTGGTCTATCGCGCATCCGCCCCCCGCGAACGTCGCCCCCCCCTTTCGACCGGGCTTTCGGCCCTGGATCGTCTGCTTGGGGGGGGATGGCGTTCGGGGCATGCCACCATCCTTCACAGTCTGGCCGCGTCCGCCCCGGCCGGGGGCAGCGGGCTGACCACTCTGGCACTGGGCACCGTGGGCGAGGCGACCCGGAAAGGGGGGATGTCCGCCTGGTTCGACCCTGGCAACGCCCTGGACACGGAAAGCTTCCGGGACACGGGCCTGGAGCTTGCACGCATTCTGTGGGTTCGCGGACCCATGACGTATCCGGCTCTGCAGGAAGGCATCGAACGCGTATTGCAATCCGGGGGATTCATGCTGGTCGTGGCCGATCTGCCCGGGCGCATCCCACCGGGACGTACCGCGTCGTGGGTGCGCTTGTGCCGCGTGGTCGAGCGAACCACCAACGTTCTTCTGTTCCTGGACCATGGCGGAAGCCTCGTTGTTCCCGGCAGCGACCGCCTGGACCTCCCCCCGCTGTTGGGCCGTTGGGCCGAGGGCGGTCCTGGGTTGCTGCTAGGGGCGCAAACCGAAGCCCGATACGACGGCAGCGATGCCCCCATCTGGATCCCGGCCCTGGAGGAATTCGCGTGAATCGCGCCCCATGTCCCTGCGAACACCGCGAAAAGCACCGCGAGTTCGCCTGCATCCTGGCCCCGGACCTGCCGCTGCAGGCGCTCATCCGCGCCGAACCCGACCTGGCCGACAAACCCCTGGCCGTGCTGGCCGGCGGATCGCAGGATTCGCACGCGCACAAACTCCTCGCACACGTCTCCCCGGCCGCCCGAAAGCGTCTGGTCCGCCCCGGAATGACGCCCGTTCAGGCCCGATCCATCCTCCCGTCCATTTTGATCCGGGAGGTCGCACCAGGGGTCGTGCATGCCGCCCATCAGGCGCTCGTGGACGCGGCCTGGCGCTTTTCGCCGAACGTGCAGACCCTGGAGCCGGGCACGATCGTGATCGATTTGCGGGGCAGCACCTTTCTTCATCCCTCCCGCGCGGCCCTGGGCAACGCCCTTCAGACCGCCTGTGAACGTCTGGGGTTGCATGCGCGTATCGGCATCGCAGGCGGACCTCAGTTGGCACGGGTGGCAGCACGCATGGGCGAGGACGTTACGGTCATCCCGCCCGGCCTGGAGCCTTCGATCCTGGCTCCCCACTCCTTGGACCTTCTGCAACCTTCCGAGGGTCTGGCCAACCGATTCGCGCTTCTGGGTCTGACCCTGATCCGGGACCTCGCACGCCTGGATGTGCGGACCCTGGAACCGCGTCTTGGGCGCGAAGCCGCAATCATGCACGCGCTGTCGCGGGGAATCGATGATAGCCCTTTCACGCCGGATCGACCCCAAGACCTCTTCGAAGAAAGCGTGGCCTTCGACTACACGATCGATCGCCTCGAACCCCTGTCGTTCCTGCTCGGCGCTGCCATAAAGCGACTCATGGCACGTCTGCAAACACGTTCCCTGGCTTGCGCCCGCCTGCGTCTGGTGTTGGACCTCGACCCCACAGGCCGACATTTTGTGACCCTGGAACCCCCGACGCCCCATGATGATCATCGAGCGCTACTGACCCTGTTGCGCCTGTCCCTCGACCAACGACCTCCTCCGGGGCCCGTGCGCGGGCTGACCCTGAGCGCAATCTCCGGTCCGATCGCACATCAGCAGGCGGAACTCTTTGCACCGCCGGTCATGGAACCCCTGGCTGCGGCCACGCTGATCGCCCGTCTGCAAGCCCTGGCCGGTTTCGATCGGGTGGGTGATGCCGCACATGCCCGTTTCCAGCCCGCGCCTGCTTCGGGCGTGCCCCCGACCGGGACCAACCGTCGCACGGCACGACTGGTGCTTCGCCATCTGAGTCCTCCCCTGCCCTTGTCCGTGGTGACCCGGGACGATCGTCCCATGATCCTGCAGGGCCGCGGATTTCACTGGCCGGTCGCGCATTCGGCCGGTCCCTGGTACCGCGATGAGGCCTGGTGGTCCGACCAGCCCATCGAGGGCCTGGCCTTCGACGTGGAGGTACGGGGACAGGGGATCTTTCGGCTGTGGCGCTCGCGTGCGAACGGCCAATGGGTGCTCGAGGGCGTGTATGACTGAACTGCGGGCCATGAGTGCCTTCAGTTTTCTGCAGGGCGCCAGTTTGCCCGAGGACCTGGCGCGGCAGGCCGCACGACTGGGGTACGAATCCCTGGCCCTGGCGGACCGCAACGGGGTCTATGGCATCCCACGATTCTGCAAGGCCGCAAAGGATGCGGGCGTCCGGCCGCTGGTCGGGGCTCGCATCGACCTCGACGAGGGGATTGGTGGCCCTGGGCTCAAAGGACCCACGAACCTGCTGCTGTTGTGTCGATCCGCCACAGGATGGAAGAATCTGTGCGAAATGCTCTCCCGGGCGCATCGTGAACATCCCAAGGGCCAGGCCTCGGTGTCCCTCGATGACCTCGCCACGTATCGGGAAGGGCTCGTGGCCCTGGCCGGGGGTATGGATGGTCCCGTGCTGACCACGGCCCGCGCCCGCGGAAAGAAGGCCGGCGCGGGGATTGCGGGCCAACTCGTCGGAATCTTCGGTCCGCACAACCTTTTTTTCGACCTGCAGCGCCAGGGCATCCCCACGCAGGAACAGGGCAATCGCCTTCTGGCCGATCTGGGCACGGACCTCGGCATTCCACTCGTCGCGAGCCAGGACGTCCGATACGCGTGCCCCGAAAACGGTCCCATCCACGACGTGCTCAATGCCCTGCGCCTCGGGTGTAGGCTCGATGCGGCACGCGAATCTCTGCCCGTGAATCATCAGGCATTTCTGCATGCCCCAAACATCGTTCGCGCCCGGTTCCCGGACCATCCCGGCCTGATCGAGCGCTCTCAGGAACTCGCGGCATCGCTGTGTTTCGATCTGTCCGAAATCGACTACAGCTTTCCGGTCTATCCGACGCCACCCGGTCAGAACATGGACGACCTGCTCGAACACCTGGTCTTGGAGGGTATTCGCAGACGATACCGCAACCCGACCCCGCGGGTGCTCGCCCAGGTCGAACACGAGCTTGCGCTGATCCGAAAGCTGCGGCTTGCCGGGTACTTCCTGCTGGTGCACGACCTCGTCCGCTTCTGTGAAGACAACGACATCCTGGCCCAGGGACGAGGGTCCGCGGCCAACTCGGTGGTCTGCTATGCCCTTCGCATCACGGCCATCGACCCGATTGCCTACGATCTGCTTTTCGAACGTTTCCTGTCCGAAGAGCGCGGCGAATGGCCGGACATCGACTTGGACCTGCCTTCGGGCAACGACCGCGAAACCGTGCTGCAATACGTCTACCGGCGCTACGGAGCGCAGAGCGTGGGCATGACCGCGGCCGTGAACACGTTTTGCAACCGTGGGGCCATTCGCGAAGCAGGCAAGGTCCTGGGCATCGCGCCATTGGCCCTCGACCGGATGGCAAGGGCATACGGGCATTACGAATTCAAGGACTCCGACCGGGATGCGACCGTGCTGGCGCGAGAGGCGGGACTGGACCCGGCAGATCGAGGGGTCAGGCTGTTTTTGCAGGTGATGGCGGGCATTCGGGGATTGCCGCGCCACCTGAGTCAGCACAACGGTGGCATGGTCATCGCGGGGGGACGCCTCGATCGCGTGGTACCCCTGGAACCCGCGGCCATGGCGGGGCGCACCGTGATCCAGTGGGACAAGGACGACATCGCGGATTTGCGCATCATCAAGGTGGACCTGCTCGGGCTCGGAATGATGGCGGCCCTGAAGGAAACGTTGCGTCTGGTGCGGGAAGGGGGCGGACCGGACATCGACCTCGGACAGTTGCCGCCGGACGACCCCGCGGTTTACCGGCTTTTGCAAACCGCAGATACCGTGGGCGTATTCCAGGTCGAATCGCGGGCCCAGATGGCCACCCTCCCCCGGATGCGCCCAACCCGTTTCTACGACATCGTGGTGTCGGTCGCGATCATCCGACCCGGACCCATTCTCGGCAAAATGGTCCATCCCTACCTGGCGCGCCGGGCAGGCCGGGAGCCGGTACGCTACGCGGCGCCCTGCCTGGAACCGATCCTGGCGCGAACCTTGGGAGTGCCCCTGTTTCAGGAACAGATTATGCGCGTGGCCATGGCCGCAGGTGGTTTCACGGGCGGCCAGGCCGAGGAACTGCGGCGCGCCATGGGATCGCGACGTTCGCAAGAACAGATGCAGAAGATGATCCTGCAGTTGCGGGAAGGAATGACGGTTCGGTCGCTGGCACAGGATGCACAGGCTGACATCGTCCGTTCGATCGAGTCTTTTGCCATGTACGGCTTCCCGGAAAGCCACGCAGCCTCGTTCGCACTGATCGCCTATGCCAGCGCGTGGCTCAAGGTGCATCACCCATCGGCCTTCTTTGCAGCCCTGCTCAATTGCTGGCCCATGGGTTTCTATGCGCCGGCCACGCTGATCGAGGATGCGAAACGTCATGGCGTTGCCTTCCTTCCCATCGACGTGTCCTCATCCGAACGCGACTGCACATGCTCGAACGGGCCGGTGCGCCTGGGCCTGCGTTTCGTCAGGGGGCTCGCGCAATCGACCATCGAGGCCATCGTGAGAGAACGCAGGCTCCGCCCATGGGTGGACATTCATGACCTCGCGTTCCGCACCGGGGCCTCACGAAACGAGATGGCTACCCTTGCCGAGGTCGGTGCATGCGCCTCTTTTGGGGGACGCCGGCGCGATGCCCTGTGGCAATGCCTGTCCGTGAACCGCAATGCGCCCCTGTTGCAGGGTGCGGGCGACGAACGCACCGCCCCCTTCCTGCCGCCCATGTCCCAGGCCGATCAGGTGATGGCCGATTTGCGCACCAGTGGGGTCACGACCGGTCCCCATCCCGTATCGTTTCTTCGGTCACAACTCGCATCCCTCGACGTAACCACTGCGATCAACCTAGCTTCGTTACGCAATGGGGTCCGCACGCGCATCGCCGGGTTGCTCATCATTCGTCAGCGCCCCGCCACGGCCGGGGGATTTTGTTTCCTGACCCTCGAGGACGAAACGGGCTTGGCTAACGTGGTACTTCCTCCCGACGTGTTCCAGACGTACCGGACACAGCTCAGTGTAGCGTCCATGGTGCTCGTAGAGGGGGTTCTGTCCAGCCGGGACGGGGTGGTGAACGTTCGTGCCACGTCGGTCATTCCTGTGTCCGCAGTGGCGCCCCCAAACATGCCAAATGCCCCTGACAGCCAAAGTTTCACTTGACGAACGGCCCCCAATTGATTATCAATCCCCCGGGTTTCTTACTTGGGAGAAAAACATGTTCAACAAACGGTTCCAATCGTTCCTGCTCTTGTCGGTTGCGATGATGTTCGCGGCCACTACGGCGTTCGCCGACAACCCGAAGATCAACATGAACACCTTCCGGCCTTCGCCGCACCCTGGTGACATCATGTCGATCTATACGGCCAGCCAGCCGGATGCCTGGACCCTCGGCGGTGGATTGTGGTTGACCTACAATTACAAGCCCCTGCGCCTCGTGGACAACAACGGGGATGCTCTGTACAACGCCATCGAAAACCAGTTGATCGTCGATGCCCAACTGAGCTTCAACATGTTCAAGTTCCTCAGCATCGCCGTCGACCTCCCCGTGCTCCTTTGGGAAACGGGCGAGAAGCCGGTTGCCGGCGTCAACCTCGAGGAAGCGAAGGGCGCGGCCCTGAGCGACCTGCGCGTGGGCCTCAAGGCCACCCTGCTGAACCACGAAGTGGGCCACGGCTTCGGCATCGCCATCGCCGAAGACCTGACCCTGCCGACCGCCACCGACACGAACTTCGTCGGCGACGACGGCCTGACCTCCAGCACCTTCCTCGTGTTGGACTTCCAGAAGAAGGGCTGGCAGATCGCCCTGAACGCCGGGTATCGCTATCGCAAGGCCGTCAACATCTCGCTCACCGAGGTGGATGACGAACTCCTGCTCGGCGCCGGCCTCGTGGTCCCGCTGATGTGCGGCAAGCTCGAATTCATTGGAACCGCGGACCATCGGACCGCGATCGACGACCTGTGGGGCGACGAGTACAAGAACGCCCTCGACCTGATGGGCGGTCTGCGCTTCCGCGCGGGCAACGTGACCATGCTGGCCGCCGGCGGCGCTGGCCTCATGAAGGGCTTCGGCAGCCCCAAGGCGCGTGCCACCATCAACGCGGCGTGGGAGCCCACAATCGACCGTGACTGCTGCTCCGACCCGGACAGCGACGGCATCTGTGACCCGATCGACCTGTGCCCGACCGACGCCGGCACCGAGGCCATGGGCGGCTGCCCGGACCGCGACAACGACGGCGTGATCGACTCCGAAGACGCTTGCCCGGACAAGGCCGGCCCGAAGGAACTCAAGGGCTGCCCGGACACGGACAACGACGGCATCCTCGACAAGGACGACGAGTGCCCGGACGTGGCAGGCGTGGCCGAATTCCGCGGCTGCCCGGACACGGATCGTGACGGAGTGCCCGACAGCACCGACAAGTGCCCGAACGAAGCCGGTCTGCCCGCCCTCGACGGCTGCCCGGACCGCGACGGCGATGGCATCATCGACGGCGAGGACAAGTGCCCGGACAAGAAGGGCGTTGCCCAGTATCAGGGCTGCCCGCCGCCGCGCGTCGAAGTCACGAAGGAAAAGGTCGT
This sequence comes from uncultured Myxococcales bacterium, assembly GCA_964424165.1. Lineage (GTDB taxonomy): Bacteria > Myxococcota_A > UBA9042 > DTJE01 > DTJE01 > CAYRIB01. The sequence goes on from CAYRIB010000060.1 coordinate 14,553, forward strand.
GATTCGTGAGATGGTGTTCTTCAACACCGGCAAGGCCACGATCAAGCAGGAATCCTTCAACCTGCTCGAAGAAGTTGCCAAGGTCTTGAACGAGAACAAGCAGCTCAAGCAGGTCCGTGTCGACGGCCACACCGACAACAAGGGCAAGCCCGCCTACAACCTGAAGCTGAGCCAGAAGCGCGCCGAGTCCGTGATGAAGTTCCTGGTCGGGAAGGGTGTGGACAAGGCCCGCCTGACCGCCAAGGGCTTTGGCCTGACCCAGCCGATCGCCGACAACGGCACCGAGCAGGGCCGCGCCCAGAACCGCCGCGTCGAGTTCACGATCCTGTCCCAGGACGGAAAGTAGGCTACCTTCGCCCCTGCCTGAACGAACCCTGACCCCCATCTTCTGACCGACGCAAATCAGCGGCATCACTGCGCGGGAAAATAGTGACAGCCTCCATTTATGGACTGCCTCGATCTATTCCGTTGCTGTTCGCCAATGGGTGAGATGGAGTGCGGCCTTCCGCTTGGGCAGGGCAAGGACCTGAGGAAAAGCCCTGGAATCTGGCAGTTGCGGCAACGGTGTCCTGGTGGCGGTGCCGTGCCGTTGCGCCAGCACGCATGTTAACGAGCCAGAGATACTTCTGAGGAAAGGGGAGGCTAGAAAGAAATCCACAAGCAAGTGCTTGAAAAGACTCGTCTCACGATCATGGAATTTCATTCCCTGCGGGTCAGCACACGCTGGTGGACCACTATCACCAATTATGATGGGCGGACTAGTCGCAGGCTTCGGCGACTCCGTCGTCGTCCGTATCCCCTCCGTCGACGAGCCCGTCACAATCGTCGTCAAGGCCGTTGCAAACATCATCGCCCGTTGGAACGCAGGGTGCGCTCTGACTCTCGTATGCTCCCATGTCCGTCGGCCAGCCGGGATAGGGCCTGGTGTTCCCGAGGATGTCCGCGAGCGACGCCCCTGTGTCGGTCCCGCTGTTGATGCACGGCGACAAGGGCTTGAGCGCCATGCCGTCATCGGCCGTCATGGGAATGCCGTCGGGACCTTTGGGATTGGCGGCGTCGACGAACAGCGGGTCCACGCTGATGTTGCTCGGGTCCGGGTAGCCCGTCTCACTGCTTCCCCGATACTGGATGTTCGAATAGGTCACGTTGTCCTGTGTGGAAATGGGCGGGCAATTCCAAACCCCAACGAACGTCGCGATGTCCGGTCCGGATTGGGCATAGTTGTCCCGGAAGATGGTATTCAGAACGGTGATCCCGCTGCTGCTAGCCACGGCAACGGCACGGCCACAACCGTATCCGTTGAACGAGCCGGTGTAGTTGCCGACAAAGGCGCTGTTCCGGATCGAGACGGAGCTGCGGGCAATGTTGATGGCTCCCCCATGCATGCTGCCTCCGTTATGGAAGAACACACAATTGTTGTAGGTCGAAGTGGCACCATAGTCGATGTGGATCGCCCCCCCGTAAGCCGCGCCGAAATTGTCCTCAAACCAGCAATCGATGAACTCCGACGTCCCGCGATAATTTTGAACCGCCCCACCACGGCCATCCGTGCCACCCTCCGGCTTGTAGTAGGCAGCCGAGTTCGAGATGAACGAACACCTGCTGACCTTGACATTGCCGTACTCGTTGTCGAGTGCCCCAGCGTAAGTGAAGTGGTT
>CAYRIB010000061.1:0-15490 GCA_964424165.1 uncultured Myxococcales bacterium
TCGGTCGGCAGTCCCATCTGGATGTTCAGTGCCGCCTGGGCCAGTTCCACCCCGGCCGTTGCCTGGTTCAGCCCGTCCTGCGCCCGCGCCAGTGCCGTCTCGGCGCGCAGCACGTCGTCGCGGCCCACGGCGCCCGCGGCCTGAAAATGGCGCGCCGACTTCAGGTGGGCCTCGACCGTTGCCACGGCCTGCTGCGCAACTTCGGCCAGTTTCACCGCCTGCCGCAACCGGAAGAACGACTCGGTGATCCGATAGCGCACCTGGTCGCGCGTCGCTGCAACCTCGAGCCGCGAAGCCTCCTCGCCGGCCCCTTCCATGCGATACAGGTTATAGAGGGAATACAGGGGCGTCAGCACCTGGGTCGCATGCAATCCCACCGAATAGATGGTCCGGTCCTGAACCCGGAACGGCGGGATCTCGATCCCCAACCCGAGGCTGTCGAGGTCGAACGCCATGTCTTGTGGCTCATCGAAACGCTGAACCGCCGCATCGACCCCCAGGATCGGTCCCAGGCGCCCTCGGGCCGAGGCCTTGGATGCGCCCGCCTTGCGAACCTCGGCCATGCGGACGCGAAGTTCGGGTGAGTGTTCGAGCCCCAACCGCACCGCCTCTTCGAGCGACACGGGCCGTGCCTGTGAAAGGCCCGAGAGGCCCGCCAACACCATCCCGATGACGACCACCGCAAACAGCGCGCGTTTCATCGTTTCTCCTCGCATGGAACAGGGCCTTCCGCCTCGTGGCAGTCTATGGACAAACGTCCCGATGTGTCAATTGCGGCCCGGGCCATGGGCGCACGACATGAGTTGGTCTGTGGCGGCCTCCCATCAATGGCAGATGCCGGTCGCCGTGCTCTGGATCAGGGCAAACGAGAAATCCAGGGCATGATCGGCACGCACGTCCTCCCAGTCATTGTGGTCGTAGGTTCTCCCCCCTTTGCCGTCGTCGGAGTAGTCGACCAGGAACGGCTGGTAGGTGTAGTTCATGGCACTGTCGTACGAGAACCATCCAACCGTATCAATGCCCCCGTAAACATCCTTGTTCAGGCCCACCGTATGGCCAAGTTCGTGAATCAGGGTACCGGCCTGGGACAGGACGCGGCCATCAATCCACCAGGTCGAATCGTCGATCAGCACCAGATCGCCCCAAGCCACGCCCGAGGCGTCGTTCCAGATCTGCTCGGTCATGATGAGATACCGGTAGGCCCCGTATCGCTGACGGGAAAACTGCTTGGCGTAGAGGGTCCGAACTTCAGGAACGGTCAGGCAATCGTCGTGCCGGATCTCCTTGTCACGCCATACGTGCAGCATCATCTTGTGCCGAAGGAACTGGGTTGCCACCAGGCGCTTGACCTCGGTACGCATCGAATGCCCCGGCATCCAATCCACTTCCACGAAGACATCCTGCCTCGCAGGGTCCGCAATCCCCCCGAGTTCCGACGCGATCCGTGCCTCACGGCGATCGGAGATGCCGTCTTGATCATCGTCCGCGTCGGTCAGGGGCGACGGGTCCGCAAAGTATTCCACATCCACCCGCAGGGTCACCTCGTACGCCCCGTCGTGTGACGAGTCCAGACGGATGCGCTCGCCGGCCTGATAGCTACCCAGATCCAGTTCGTATTCGAAGACCAGATCATCCACGGTCCATTCGTTGAAGGTTTCGTAGTCGTCATCCCACCCTTCGAGCACCACCGTGGCTAAAGGTGCAGCACTGCCGAACGGCCGCGTTCTTGACGCCACCACCAACCCGAGCGTCTTCACGTCGTCATCGTCCAGGTCGTCCCAATAGTCATCGAGAGAACCGTTCGGGTAACGGAGGTCATCAGCTACCAGATAGAAGTCGTCCCCAAAGAAGTCGTCCGAATCGTTGCACCGCACCGTTTCGATCACCAAGGTCCGTCGTTCGTTGAACGGGCCGTCCGCCCAGCCGTCCCCATCCGCGTCCGGCACGGGCGCTGCGCTCGGGAAGGCGGCCCCCCGTTTCAACAGGTCGCCCGGCTCGGCCAGACGCCGCGTATCCAGGCCGCGTGAACGCTCGAATGGATCCGGCGCCCGCCGGGTTCTTCCCGGGGCATCCTCCCGGGTCAGCAGAGACTCCCACGACATCGGCACGAACGACCGGTCCACGCAAACGGACGGCGGGGGCGGAATGCGTCGCCCCTCATCGGCCCCCTCGTCGCCTGACTCGCACCCGCCATAGGCAAACAGTCCAGCGAGCAGAATGGGCATTACGTGCGCCCCGCGTTCGACGGACATTTCTTCCTTCCCCTGACGCTCGGTTGCCTTTGATTGTTGCATGAACCACGCCACTCCGCTATGCTTCGCCGACACGGCCAAGCGGCCGAGCGAGAGCCCGTTGACGGGCATGGAGGACGAAAATGGCAAAGAATTCCCGCAGCAGAGTGCGCACGCACCGCATCCGCCAGGCTAAGCACAAGGCACGTCTTGCCCGCAAGCGCGCGGCCAAGAAGGCGTCTTGACGCCCGACGGAATCATTTCAATATATGTCCAGGACCTTGACGGGAGTTGCAAGATGCCTGGCGTGATTCCGGTTACCGATGCCTCGTTCGAACGTGAAGTCATCAAGGCCGATTTGCCGGTTTTGGTGGATTTCTGGGCCCCATGGTGCGGTCCCTGCAAGGCGCTGGCCCCGATGGTCGAAGCCCTGGCGACCGAATTCGCGGGGCGCATCAAATTCGTGAAACTGGACACCGAAAAGAACACGGTGGTCCCCGGCCGGATGGGGATCCGATCGATCCCCACGCTCGTCTTGTTCCAGGGTGGCGAGGTCAAGGACGTGATGGTCGGTGCCGGTCACCCGGAGGACCTCTGGTCCATGCTCGACCGCGCGACCCGTCCCCACGTCAGTTGGTGGCGACGCCTGTTCGGGAAGAAGGCTCCAAGCAACCCCAGCGCGTGACGTCCGACACGATTTCGCAGTCCACCGGGACCGCCCCGCTCGGGTTGCGGAACGGCGAGTAGCAGTACTCCAGAAAGAAGAACATGTCCGACACATCGATTCCGGTGGATGGGCGATGCGGGTACACGCCGTCCATGATCGCAGGATCCCACAGATTCCAGTAGGGCCACACCAGCAACTGATCGATTGATGCCGCGTAATACTGCTGAATGAGCCGCACCTCTTTCCACTTCAGGGGCAGCCCGACCGCCGCGCCGAGCAGGAGGTCTACGGCCAGGTCTTCCTCCCAGGTTTCCCGGGTCACATCGAACTTCGAGATGTCCCGATCGAAGTCCGCATCCGCCCGGTCAGCCATGCCCCCGAGCAGGGCCAGGGCGGCCTCGTTGCGGCCGCTGCTCAACGCAAGCAGCAGCGCAGCGCCGTGAAACCCCCGCAGGATGTGCAGATTGTAGTAGTTGGCGAGGAATGAAAATTCTTCGTAGGGACCCAGGTATCCGGTACCGCAGTCGATCCCGAGTCGCGTGCCCGTGGCCAGCAAGGCGGTGGACAGACGTGCAGGGCATTCCGCCAGAGGGTCCAGTGCCATGTACATGGTGAAGTTCGCGAGGTCCTGATTGGGGGTAAAGATTTGGCCCTGGTCATCCTTGGTGCGGATCGCGTACCCGTGGTCCACGATGTCCTGGGCAAACCCCTGCAGCAGATGCCAGGCTTCGGTGGCGGCCTCGCGGATGCCCTGGTCTTCCGCTCTTTCGGACAAGAATCGCAGCCAGACCGCCGCACGGTAGATATGCGGAACGTCGTCCTTGGATCGCTTGTTCTTGACCCAGATGTCGCCCCAGTAGGGGTTGTCCTCAACCTCGATCCAACAGGTGTTCCATGCGCACGATGCCTGGCGCCAGCGCCCGAAGTCGGTCGCGGCCTCGCGTGCCCCGGGCAGGGACACGACCTGATTGGGCGGCACCACGGCCCGAGCCATGATGCTGCGCACCGCATCCTGGGCGTTCCAGACCATCCCGAGCATCGTGGCGCTCTCGCCCAGGGCGAAGGTGCGGGCCACTTCCCCAGCGGCCGCATCCCCGGTCAGAAGATACCCTGCAGCGGCCCCGGCGAGTACCCGCGAATGTGGAATCATGGTGTTGTCAGGCCCACCCCACAAACTCGGCCGGAACGTGACCCGGACACCGGTCTTGAGCGCCTCGTTGCCCGTCCACCAGGTCTTGAATTCACGCCGGCCAGTGATCGGGTCCGAGGCCCAGTTGGTGTCCAGCGCCCACCGAAACAGGTCCTTTTCCTTCCAAAGCCGGGTGACCTTGCAGGTGAAGTCCCGCATCTGGTCGTCGGACACCGGGTCCCCTTCGGGGGTTCGACTGAATTCGAGGGCGAAGCCGTCGGGCAGGACCTCGAGCACCTCCTCGCCCGGGGCCTCGACTTCCTGCAGGACCCCGTCGGTCATCACCTCATCCTGCGCAGCATCTGCCCACTCATCCTCGCTTCCATCCTCATCGTCGCCTTGGGTTTTGTCCTGGATCCCTTCATCGATCATCACCTCGATCACGGTTTCCAGAACGTCCGCCACCGTGTCCACCACCACGGCATCCAACACCGTTTCCTCGGCACCCACGGCGTCGGTCGCCTGGGCATCCTCGCCCGAGCATCCCGCAAGACCGAGCAACGCGGCCACGCCCACCGATCCCACCATCAACCAACCTGTCATCGTCATGCCATGACCTCCCGATGGTCGATAGGCTATTTGACTCCCGGGCCAAAGGCAACGGATACTCGGACCGGACCGGAGGATTCGTGAGCAACGCTTCCCCAAAGAAGGGCTGGCGGGTTCTTGCCGCTGCCTTCCGAAACCGCAAGACCGGCGTGATGCTGGTCCTGGGCTTCGCAGCGGGCCTGCCCAACACGCTCCTGCTCAGCACGCTCAACGCCTGGCTCGACGATGCCCGCGTCGACCTCACCACCATCGGGATCCTGTCATGGATAGGTCTGGCCTACGCGTTCAAGTTCCTCTGGTCGCCCTTGGTCGACCGCGTCACCCCTCCCCTGCTCGGCCGACTCGGACGCCGCCGCAGTTGGCTCATCGCCTGCCAGGTGACACTCGTCATGGCATTCGTGATGATGTCCCTGACCGACCCGGCTCGCGCCATCGGTTGGTTCGCCATCATCGCGGTGCTCGGGGCGTTCACCTCGGCGACCCAGGACGTGGTGATCGACGCTTGGCGCATCGACGTGGCCGACCAGACCGCCACCCTGGAACTGCTGTCGACCGTGTACCAGTTCGGCTCGCGCTTTTCGGCCCTGGTCGGCGGTGCCCTGGCCCTCATCTTCGCGGCCCGGGTCGGCTGGCCCATGGTCTATGGCATCATGGCCCTGGTGATGGCCGCCACGATCATCGCCACGCTGCTGGCACCCGACACGCACCGGCCGCCCGACGATGCCTGCGGGCTTTCGATCGAGGGTCCGTCGGCCGTTCCTCCGCGCGAACGCGCCGTGGCCCTGATCCTGGTCGGTCTGGGCTGGGCCTGGGCCATCCTGACCATCGCCGCATTCATGATTCGGATTCTGGCCTCCAGTCCCGAGGCCGGCAATCGGCCCAACGCCCAGGAATTCATCATGTTCACCGGTCCCTGGATCGTGGCAGCTACCGTGATCCTGCCGGCACTGGTGGCAGCATGGCTCAATGCCCGCACCCGCAACGGGTCCTGCGCCACGGTTCCTGCGCCGCGCGGTCCGCTTCAGCGCATGGCCGATCACGCGTACTCGGCCCTGATCGTGCCCCTGGGCGAGATCGTGGCCCGCCTTCGATGGGGTGCCCTGATCGTGCTCGGGTTGATCCTCACCTATCGTCTTTGCGACGCGGTCTGGGGCCCGTTCGCGGTGCCCTTCTACCAGAGCGAACTGCACTACACCAAGGACGAGATCGCCCTGGCGTCCAAGCTCGTGGGCGTGGTCATGACGATCACGGGCGTGGCCCTGGGCGGCCTGCTGTTCGTGTGGCTGGGTCGCATGCCAACCATGCTCATCGGGGCGCTGGTGGCCGGGGCCAGCAATCTGCTGTATGCGGATCTCGCGAGCGGCGCCGTGTTCATCGATGGAGTGGCCCGCATCACGGGCCTGGAGACCCTGGGTGCCTGGGCGGGCATCTCGCTGAGGATGATCCGCATCATGACCGCGATCGCCGGCGAAAACATCGCGGGGGGCATCGCCAGTGCGGCCTTCGTGGCCTATCTGTCCGGGATCGTGAGCCGACGCTTCAGTGCCGTGCAATACGCGTTGCTGTCTTCTCTGACGTTCCTGATCGGGGCGCTGGGACGCGGCGCCTTGGGCGAAGCCATCGAGCAATACGGCTATGCCCCGGTATTCCGGTTCGCCGCTGCGCTCGGGCTCGTGGCCGTGGTCTTTTGCATCCTCGAATGGATCCGCACCCGGGCCGACCCCCCCAGCGTGCCTGGGGGCCGCGCCTGAATCCGGCCTACAGCGCGCGCGCGGACAGAACCTGGCGGGCGCACGAGATCATGTTCAGGGTCGACGGGATGGCCAGACGGTAGAACACCGAGGCGCCTTCACGCCGGTCCTCCACGATCCCGAGCGTACGCAGCACGGCCAGGTGTTTGGACACCGTAGACTGGTCCGAACCCACCATGGTGCCAAGCTCCTTGACCGACGCCTCCCCGCGGCTGAGACGATCGACAATCTGCAACCGGGCCTCGCTGCCCATGGACTTCAATACCCGGGCCTCCCACTTGAACACGTTATGGCTGGCTGGCATGGCATTCCTCCTTCGATCTGGATGGTATGGCCAGTTGCGCACAACTGCCAAGAAGACGGCCGATCGGCAGCGGGGCTACTGTTGGGCGTGAATCAGATAGGCCGAAATGAAGGGGTCGAGGTCACCGTCGAGCACGGCGTCGGTGTTCCCGGTTTCGTAGTTGGTCCGCAAGTCCTTGACCATGCGATAGGGGTGCAGCACGTACGACCGGATCTGGCTGCCGAAGTCGATGCCCTTCTTTTCGGCATCGCGCTTGTCCCTTTCCGCATCGAGTTCCCGGCGCCTCAGGTCGTACAGTTTGGCCTTGAGGATCTTCATGGCCATCGACCGGTTCTTGATCTGCGAGCGTTCGTTCTGGCACGCCACCACGATCCCGGTGGGCAGGTGCGTGAGCCGCACCGCGGAATCCGTCTTGTTGACGTGCTGGCCGCCCGCGCCTCCGGAACGATACGTATCGATTCGCAGGTCATCGTCGCGCACCTCGATCTCGATGTCCTCCTCGATATCCGGCAGGACATCCACGCTGGCGAACGTCGTATGCCGCCGCGCGTTCGCGTCGAACGGCGAGATGCGCACCAACCGGTGCACCCCGGTTTCGGCCTTCAGGTAGCCATAGGCCCAGTCTCCGACGATCGAGATCGTGACGTTCTTGAACCCGGCCTCTTCGCCGGCCACCTCGTCGACCACGCTGATCTTGTAGCCGCGGCGTTCGCAGTATCGCAGATACATCCGCAACAGCATCGCCACCCAGTCCTGCGACTCGGTCCCCCCGGCCCCCGCGTGGATTTGCAGGATGCAGTCCGTGCGGTCGTTTTCGCCGCTCATCATGCGGGCGAACTCCAGGCCATGCACCATGGCCTCGATGCGGTCGAGCGATGCCTCGAGCTCCGCAGCCATCTCTTCGGCGCCTTCGGCCTCGGCCATGTCCAGCAGGTCCGCAGTCTCGGCAATCAGGATCGTGGGTTTTTGGCAGGCTTCGATGTCCGACACCAGGCGCGCCTTTTCCTTCAGCAGAGCCTGCGCCTGATTGCGATTTCCCCAGAACTCGGGGTCCGCGCTCAGTTCATCGATCTCGGCCACACGGCGCTGCACGGCCGGCGCGTCAAAGATACCTCCCGAGGACGGCCGTCCTCTCACGCAGGTCTGCAACCCTCGGCTTCAGCGTTTCGAACATCGATCGATCCCCAACAAGGTCGCTCGGAGTGTGCCGCAAGGCCCCGGATGTGTCAATCACCCGGCCTTGTGCTACAATCCCGCCCGTGTTGAAGCGACTCTACCATCAGGCCGTGCTCGAGCCCATCGCCTACATCGACCATCTGCAGCATGATCCGCCCCCCACACTGCGCTCCCCGGCCTTCAAGGCCGTGTTCGCCGCGATCGTGGTGGCCGTAATGCTGACCCTGCTCAATTTCTGGGTCTTGGGTGGCCGGTGGGGCAGTTTGATGACCGGCGCACTGTACGAATGGGTGGATGCCCTTCCGTACGGGGAAGTGCGCGACGTTCTGACACGGATCCGGCCGCTGTATCGACACATCGCATGGTCCCTCGGATGCCTGACCTTCTATTTCATTATCCCCGCAGTGATCGTGAAGGGCGTCTTTCGCGAGCCGCTGTCCAACTTCGGCATCTCGGCGCGCGGCTTCTTCCGCCACCTGCCCATCTATCTGGTCCTGTTCGTGCCCGTGCTCGGGTCCGTGATCGTGGTGTCCTACACCGAGGCGTTCCAGGAGACCTACCCCTTCTACCACAACCCGATCGCCATCTGGGACCTGATCATCTGGGAATTGTTCTACTGTCTGCAGTTCTTCGCGCTCGAGTTCTTCTTCCGCGGGTTCATGATCCATTCGATGAAGCATCGCATGGGCTCTATGGCCGTGCTCGCCATGGTCATTCCCTACTGCATGATCCATTTTCAGAAGCCCATGGCCGAGGCCCTGGCCGCGATCCTTGCCGGCACGGTGTTGGGCATCCTGTCGCTGCGGACCAACACCATCTGGGGCGGCGTATTCATCCACTCCGCGGTGGCCATCGCCATGGACTGGTCATCGCTCATTCAGCGGGGCTGGGTCTTCTAGGCCGACGCGCAAGGCGCCAGGCCATCCATCCCACCGCCACGACGATCAGGAGCAACACCAGACCGACGTAAGGAAACGATGGTGCGGCAGAATCCGCCACACCCTCGGGATGCATGGCCATATACGCACGAAGGCGTTCGTCGCGCCGCATCGCGGCCTGATCACGCTCACGCCCCAGATACGCCCGAATCGCAGTTCGTCCCTCGGGGGTCTTGGCCCAGGGCAGCAGCCGCGTCCAGGCCTCGATGATTTCCCGACTGGCCTGCATGGCCCGTCGTGTGGCACGCCGACCCGCATCCTCGACCCGGGTCCTGGCATCCGCATCGTCCCCTTGCCACGCCCTCCAGTCGAAGCGATTGTCCTCGAGGCGAACCCCGGCCTGGCCCAGCATCGGCGAAGCTGCGTCGCACGCCGCATCGAAGAGGTCCGGGGCATCCATCCGTGCCCCTTCGGCCGTGGCCAAGGCCAGGGCCTCGAATCGCGGCAGCACCTGCACCGGGTCGTCCGGCCACGACACCATCGATCCGCCTGAAGTCGCGGCAACAGGCGCCGAAGCCCCCCAGACCGCTTCGACCCACAAGTGATGATTCGACAGGATTTGAGTGGCCAGACCCACGATGCCTGGCAGGTCCCCGAACCATCCCCCGAAGGTCGCCAGCATTCGTCCCGACCAGGCCCGCATCGCCTTGCCCGCGATACAGGCATCTCCAACCTGAACCGTGTGCAACGGGTCGGCCGCGTCCTGCAAATAGTGGATGGCATTGCCCAAGAGGAACGCACCCAAGGCATCCTCGCCCGCACCCGCGGCCAACAGCGCCAGCAGAACATGGGTCGAGACCATCTGGTGCCCGAACGTCAGGGGACCTCCTGGCACGGCCCACCCAATGGCGAACCGTGACGGATCGGTCCACAGGGTCAGGGGGTTGCCGTCCACTTCCGACGCCAGCACATAGTGGGCATGGGCCTGACTCGCCAGGCCAAAGAGTCCGCCCATGTCCAGGATGGCCGGGTCCTCGACAAGAGGCCCGGCAGTGCCCGACCGCGCTCGCCCCTCGGTATCGTAGGCGATGCGCTCTTGATTCCGCCCGTCCTCATCGGGCATTCCTGCCCCCATCACGATCAGGCGCCCCCGCGACACATCACCAGTGCACACAAACACGTCGATTCCCACGACTGGATGGTCGGGGTGTCGCGTCAGGTCGAGCCAACCCTTCGCCACGAAGGCCGACACGCGTTTCTGTCCCATGGCCAAGGCGATCTCGCCCACGAGTCGTTGCAGCGAGGCGGTTGTCGGACAGGGCATGGCGATGTCGTCCTGATCAGCAAGCACGAGGCGAGTCATCGCATGATGAGTCTGCACTTCGAACGCCAGCACACCGATCGGGACAGTGATGACCGCGGCGATGACCGCAACGACCGTCCGTAATGCCCGACGACTCATCCCGGTTCCTCGGACCCGCCTCCCTCCAGCCGCATCCAGTAGAACGACGCATGGGTCGATTCGGGGGCACTGCAGTCCGACTCTTCGAGCATGCGGGAATCCACGTGAACCACCACAAAGGGCCGCTCTCGCACCGTGATGCGAAGCGCCTCGCCCGGAGCCAACCGGCGGTCATCGCGGTCCACCCGAACGTGGATCGGAACGTGCACGTGGGTCTGACGGCACCCGTCTTCAGTGGCAAACATCTCGGAGTAAATGCGCTCCATGCCGGGCGTCACATCGAACGGCACGTTCTTCGGCCGGCCCGGCACCGACGGCCCTGAGGCCAGGAAGAACGCCACCCCTCCCTCGTCCTCGACCCGCAGAGTCGTCGTGTCCCCCCGCTCGTAGGCCACCTCGATCGTCCGGCCCGACACCAGATCGGGCATCCAGCGCGTGTAGGTCCGCACGTTCACTGCCACCAACGCCCCGTCGCTGCGCAGAATCTCCATCCGAAAGCCGAACTCGGGCGATACCCCTCGCACGATCCGTACAATCTTTCCCTGGAATGCGACGTTCTTGCGGGCTTCGGGAATCGGGGCCTTGCCCGGCAACAGCAAGACCACCTCGGCCAGCACATTGACGCGCGGTTCGGGCAATGCGCTGGCGGGCATCGGTCCCTTCAGATAACCGACGGCGTTTCCACACCCTAGACATCCGATCAGCACGAGCAGGGTGAGGCCCATACGGTTGGTCCCCCTGGCTCTGGCACTGCGCATGGCGCCCGCCCCCTCAAATTGACACGGCCCAGGCTGGAGGATAACATATCTCCCCGTCTCGTCTCTTGCGAGCATGCAATGAACTGCTGTTGTCGCCTGTCTGGTTGCGCTGCGCTGCTGATCGCCCTGGCGCTGGCCCTGCCGGCCGGGGCCCAGGACACCCCGCAGGCGGGCCCGATCGCAAAACTGCTGCCCCTGCGGGTCAGCGGCGCCCGACTGTCGACCGACGAGGTCCGGACCCTGACCGATGCCCTGGTCGCCAAGCTCAAGCGCTATCCCCGAATCGAGGTACTGCCCGCACCCGATCAGGATGCCATGGACATGGTCGTGGACGCCGGTTGCGCGGACCTCGATGCAGACTGTCTGGCCACCATCGGAAAGTCCGCGGGCGCAGAAAAAGTGATGATGATCGAGGTGACCGAAAAGGACGGGCGCAAGGACGTCCAATTGCGATACGTGGATACCACGTCCCGCGAGGCCCTGGTGCCTCAGCCCACGTCGGTGACCCGCGACAAGGTAGCCGAGGCATTGGCGACCAGCATCGAGAAGGTGCTTGGGTTCGAGCCCACGGCTCCGGTTGCGCCGGTGCGCGTCGAGATCCTTTCCGTTCCCGACGGTGCCGAGGTCTACGTGGATCGCGGATTCGTGGGCAAGACCCCGATCACCATCGAACTGAAGCCAGAGGCCTACGGGATTCGCGTGGCCAAACACGGATACAACGAAGCGCTTCTGATGCTGTCGGTGAATGGCCCAGAACCGTTGTCCCAGACCTTCACCCTGACCCGCGTGGGGGATGCCGGCCCAACCGAACCGCCCGTGCAGGAACCCCCGCCCGAAAGCACGGTCTCGGAAACACCTTGGTACGCCACCTGGTGGTTCTGGACCGCGGTCGGTGGCGCGGTGGTCGTGGCCGGGACAACGGCCTACCTGCTTTCCCGCGACGACCCCGGCAGCGGGGGTTCCGGTGCCGCGGGATTCGCCGTGAACCCGGCGCTGGCCCCGAACGATGTGCTGATCTTCGGCATCCGCTGAGGAGGAACCCATGCGACTGCAGACCCTCGTTGCCTCATCATTTCTGCTCCTCCTCGGTTGCTCGATGGGCACGGGCCAGGATGCCCTTCTCGAGGGGCCTGACCCCGATGCCACCGGCCGGGTGTCGTTCGAGTTGCAGTCCCCGGTGGGAGTGGCCTTCCGCCTGATGCTGTATCGTACGCCGCCCGAGTCGCTGGCAGACGACCCGTACTTCGCCTCGGAATGCCTGACGCAACTCGATGGCTTCACGGTCCAAAGCCTCAAGGAAGGCAGCGACTACGTGGCGGTCTTTCTGCAGTATTCCAAGAATACCTGCGACGATGCGACCTTGATCGGCGTCGGCATCCGCGGGGACATTTCGGTCACGGATCGCGGAACCGGCAGCGCCTATTACTATATCCAGGTCAATCTTCTGGACGCCATGACCGCACTGCCCCTGCCTCCCGAGAGTTTGCGTTCGCCCGAAGAGGCAGGTTCGGTGGTGGCCTGCAAGACCCATGACGAATGCCGGGAACCGTGCAAGGCGACCGGCATCTGCATGTATCCCAAGGAAGATGTGCGCTTTCACCCCGCGGCCGTGTGTGAAGCAGAACGCTGCCGCCTGCCTTCGCTGTTCCCCTTGAACACGCGACTGCCCCGGGCCTTCCACGCGTCGCTCCCCCTGGCAGACGGCACCGTGGCGCTCATCGGCGGCATGAACGTTACGGCCACCCGGACTGGCAGCACAACCGGGACTCGGCTGAGTGCGGGCAACGTGGCCGGAACCACCACGGTCGAAGGCTTTGACCCCATGACCGCCCTGTTCTCGGAGCGCGGCAGTGATGTACTGATGGACGTCACCGGTGCCATGGGTCCCGCGGTTGCGACGCTCGACGGTCGCATCGCCATGTTTGCGAACGCGACGTGCATGGACCTTCTGGCCACCTGTCCGGAGGCCAGCCTGAAAGGGGCCTGCCCGGCGCGCTGCAACACGCAAAGTACCGTATCCCTGATCCTGGCCGACCCCGACACCGAGGCCACCGTGTCCGTGCCCCTGGCGGCCAGGGCCAAGGCGATCGTACTGGCCGCGAACGTAGTGGATGCCAACGGGGCCGGGCAGATCCTGGCGCTGCCGGGGCTCCTCACCGTCGACGAACTGGCTTCGGCCGCGACCAATGCGGTGATGCCGCTGCTCTGCAGTCCGGATGCCAAGGCTGCATCGGACTGCGTGGTTTTGGAGGGTGCCTCGAATGTTTCGCCGCGCTTCCGACCCGCGGGCGTTTGCCTGACGGAAACGGCCGGACTCTGCCAGCGCTACGTGGTGGTAGGGGGGAACGTCCCCCAGTCCGCCGGGCTCGTCGAACAATACCGGGAAGGCGCTTGGTCAGCCGTGGCGGCCGACACGGCCTATCCCCCCCCGAATGCCCTGTTCGGCACCGAACTGTTCGCCGTGGGAACCTATGTTCTGGCCCTGGGCGGCGTGGATCGCACGGGTTCCCCCGTGGAAATGACCGGACTGCGCTTCACGACCGCAGGCGGCAAGGATCAGGTTTCCGCGGTCAAGGTGAACTTCAAGGATGTCACGGGTTCGAGCTTGTTGGGCAAGGGCCTTCTGAAGCGCATTCATCATCGGGTCACGCCTTTGGGCCCAGATTCCCTGCTCATCACCGGGGGCGTGGATCCGTCCCGTCAGCCTTTCACGACGGCCCTGCGCTGCACGGTAGCCACCGACGCCACCACGGGGATCACCCTGACCTGCAGCGAGTTTGCGGCCTTGCCGCGATGGGCCCATACGGCCACGAGGATCCCTTCAGGGCTGCTCGCGAACTCGGTGTTGTTGACCGGGGGCCTCGCACAGGGCGACGGGCTCGAATTCGCCGAGGCGGCCGAGATCTTTCTGCAGCGCCCCGAAGGCCTGTAGAAGGGGATAGCTAGGCGCCATGAGACTGTTCCCTGGCCTGCCACTGCGCGTGATGGCCTCGCTGCTTGCCGTGGTCCTGGCCTGCCTGGCGGTTGCCATCGTGGCGCCCCGGCTGTTCATCGGAATCCTCGTCGCGGGCGTGCTGATCACGGCCGCGGGGGGAATGGTCGTGGCCATGGATGCCCGACGGCGAAGAAGGAGCAACTGACGTGTCCGAAATTGGAGCCAAGCCGATCGTGGCCATCGTGGGCCGCCCGAACGTGGGCAAGTCCACGCTGTTCAACCGCATCGTGGGTCATCGCAAGGCCATTGTCGAGGATTCTCCCGGGGTGACCCGGGATCGCAACTACGCCCCGGTGGCCCACGAGGGCAAGGCATTCATCGTGGTCGACACGGGCGGCTTCGACCCGGATGCCCGCGAGGGAATGCTGCAATTGATGCGCGAGCAGGTGACCACCGCGATTGCCGAAGCCGATGCACTGATCATGGTCACCGACGTTCGCGAAGGCCTGACACCTTCGGACCAGGCCGTATGGGAACTGCTTCGCGAAGGCGGCAAGCGCGTCTACTGCGTGGCCAACAAGGTGGATTTGCCGGTGCACGAGGCCATGGCCGCCGAGTTCTATCGACTTGGTGCATCCGCCGTGTTTTCGATCAGCGCGGAACTCGGATCCGGAGTCTCGGAACTGCTCGATACCGTGCTCGCGGACCTCGACGCCCCGGATGCCGAGCCCGTGTCCGACGAGAGCGGGCCCATCCGAATCGCGGTCATTGGTCGTCCGAACGTGGGCAAGTCCACATTCCTGAACACGCTTCTGGGCTCCGAGCGCTTCCTGACATCGAACGTGCCCGGCACCACGCGGGATGCCATCGACATGCCGGTCACGATCGACGGCCGCGACTACGTGCTCGTCGACACGGCCGGGATGCGCCGACGCAAGTCGGTCGAGCGGGGCATCGAACTCATGAGCGTGTCCCGGACGATCACGGCCCTTGAGCGCTGCCACGTGGTGATCCTGATCATGGACGCCTCCGAAGGCATCACGGACCAGGACAAGAAACTGGCTGCCCTCGCGGCCGAGCGCGGCAGAGGCATCATTCTGGTGATGAACAAGTGGGACCTCGTCAAGGAGGGGCCCAAGGCGGGCGACATCTTCCGTCAGCACCTCGAAGAGGAACTGGCGTTCGTGTCCTTCGCGCCCCACCTCTTCACCTCGGCACTCAACCACCGCCGGGTGAAGGACGTGATGCCCCTGGTCGACCGGGTGCATGCCAACCTGTTCAAGCGCATTCCCACCCATGAACTGAACGTGTTCTACGAAGAATTCGTCCGCCAGCACCCCCCGAGCACTTCGGGCACACGGTCGGTGCGGATCCGTTATCTCACGCAGGTCGAGGTGAATCCCCCGACCATGCTGCTGTTCAAGAGCGGCAAGGCGGACGTGCCTCCCCAGTATCTGCGGTTTCTGCAACGCCACATCCGTGAACGCTATGGTTTCGATGGGGTGCCACTTCGCTTGATCCCCAAGTAGACCCGGGATCCGGCAATCTTCGGGCTTGCGAAAGATTGCGGGTTTGTGGTATAAGGACGCG
>CAYRIB010000062.1:0-15181 GCA_964424165.1 uncultured Myxococcales bacterium
CCCCCTGGGATGTGAGTCCCTGCAGTTACGACCGCTCGGTGGTCTGCGAGGCTGGCCCCAAGACCCCGGAAGGACCGCTGCTGGATCCGACCGACTACATCCGGGGCAAGTGCTACTACGACTATGACGGCAACGACGACTTCGGGGCCGGGTACAGCATCTGCGCGTTCGTCCAGATGGACGAAGGGCCGCAACCGGGCGACTTGCCGAGCTACCTGCGCGCCTTTGCCGAAGCCAAGGGATTTGCGCGCCTGTTCGGCTACGACCTCACGATCCTGGGTGCGATGGCCAATGCCGAAGCCACGTACACCACGGCGTTCGCCGAGGCCAAGCTGACCGTGATGGGGGCCGACGTCTTCTCGATGCGGCTGGCCGCGGAACTCGACATCGACCCCCTGTGGTCATTCGATGTGACGTTCGTCGAGTTGTCCAAGACGTTCATCATCGGCATCGTGCCGGTCACCTTGAGCGTATCGCTCGAAGGTAGCCTGGGGATCAAGCTGCTGGCGACCGCAGGCATCGCGGGCATCGCGATCACCCCGACCCCGTTTGCCGAGGTGTTTGCCGCGGGATCCGTCGGAATCGGGATCGATGGCGTGCAGTTCGGGCTGTTCATCGAGATCACGATCATCGGCCTGGACATCCCGATCGAGATCGACCTGATCATTCCTAGTCGCGAGCGCCTGGACTGGGGCGTGCACATCGACCTGGACGTCCACACCCTGGACGGCGAGGTCTCGATCGGTCTCGAGATCGGCAAGCTCAAGCTCACCTACACGTTCATCGAGTGGGATGGCTTCCACTGGGTGTACAACCTCTACGACAAGGTCGGGTCCATCTACTTCTAAGCCCATCACATTCGATGATAGAGGCGGGCGGCGCCTAGTCCTGCAACACGCAGTCGACGTAGTACGTGCCGTTGCGCTTGACGAGGCCGTGGTTGTCGGTTTCGAAGCCGGGGAAGCGCTTGTTGAAGTCGCGGGCGAAACGCAGGTAGTCCACGATCAAGGCGTTGAAGCGTTCGCCTGGGATCAACAGCGGGATTCCCGGGGGGTAGGGGGTCAGAAGAACGGCCGTGATCCGCCCCTCGAGTTCGTCGATCGGCACGCGCTCGATTTCGCGGTGCGCCATCTTTGCAAAGGCGTCCGCGGGCTTCATGGCGGGCACCATGTTCGACGGGTACATCTCGGTGGTCAGGCGTGCCACGTCCTTGGCCTTGTACACTTCGTGGATCTGGTCGCACAGTTCGCGCAACCCCACCCGTTCGTACATCGGGAACTTGGCCACGAACTCGGGCATGACCTTCCACATGGGCTGGTTGCGGTCATACAGGTCCTTGAACTGCTGCAGTTCGGACATCAGGGTGTTCCAGCGTCCCTTGGTGATGCCGATCGTGAACATGATGAAGAACGAGTACAGACCCGTCTTTTCGACGATGACGCCGTGTTCGGCCAGATACTTGGTCACGATCGACGCGGGGATGCCCCAGTCTGCGAAGTCGCCGTCCACGTCGAGCCCGGGAGTGATCACCGTGCCCTTGATCGGGTCGAGCATGTTGAAGCCCGTGGCCAGATGCCCGAAGCCGTGCCAGTGGTCGCCGTCGCGCAGCACCCAATCTTCCGGGTCGCCAATGCCTTCGTCGGCCAGTTCGTCGGGGCCCCAGACCTTGAACCACCAGTCGTTGCCCCATTCCTCGTCGACTTTGCGCATGGCGCGTCGGAAGTCCAGGGCTTCCTTGATCGATTCCTCGACCAGGGACTTGCCGCCCGGCTGCTCCATCATGGCTGCGGCCACGTCGCACGACGCGATGATGGCGTACTGCGGGGACGTCGAAGTGTGCATCAGGAAGGCCTCGTTGAACACCTCGCGGTCCAGGGTGCGCGTTTCGGAGTCCTGCACCAGGATCTGCGAGGCCTGGGACAGCCCGGCCAACAGTTTGTGCGTGGATTGGGTGGAAAACACCATGGATTCCTTGCAGCGCACACTGCTCTTGCCAATGGCGTGGAAGCGTCGATAGAACTTGTGGAATGCCGCATGGGGCAGCCAGGCCTCGTCGAAGTGCAGGGTGTCGGTGTGCCCGTCGAGCATGGCCTTGATGTCTTCAACGTTGTAGATCACGCCGTCGTAGGTGCTTTGGGTGATCGTCAGCACGCGCGGCTTCACCTCAGGGTTCTTTTCGAACACCTCGCGCGTGAAGGGATTGGCCAGGATCTTGCGCTTGATCGTTTCCCATTCGAATTCTTCGCGGGGAATGGGGCCGATAATTCCGAAATGGTTGCGCGTGGGCATCAAGAAGACCGGCACCGCGCCCGTCATGATGATGGCGTGCAGCACGGACTTGTGGCAGTTGCGGTCCACGACCACGATGTCGCCGGGCGCCACGGTCGAATGCCACACGATCTTGTTGGACGTCGAGGTCCCGTTGGTCACGAACAGCAGATGGTCCGCGTTGGTGATGCGCGCGGCGTTGCGTTCAGCCGCGGCCACGGGCCCAGTGTGGTCGAGCAGTTGCCCCAGTTCATCGACCGCATTGCAGACATCGGCGCGCAGCATGTTTTCGCCGAAGAACTGGTGGAACATCTGGCCCACCGGGGATTTCAGGAACGCCACGCCGCCCGAATGGCCCGGGCAGTGCCATGAATAGGAACTGTCGGCCGCGTAGTGCACCAGGGCACGGAAGAACGGCGGGGCCAGGGAATCCACGTAGGATTTGGCCTCGCGCATCACGTAGCGCGCGATGAATTCCGGCGTGTCTTCGAACATGTGGATGAATCCGTGCAGTTCCTTGAGCACGTCGTTCGGGATGTGGCGTGCGGTGCGCGTCTCACCGTACAGAAAGATCGGGATGTCGGTGTTGCGGAAGCGGATTTCCTCGACGAAGGCGCGCAGTTCCGCGATGGTCTGTTCGCCCTCGTTGGCCAATTCCTCGTCGTCGATCGACAAGATGAAGGCCGACGCGCGGCTTTGCTGCTGAGCAAACGACGTGAGGTCACCGTAGCTGGTCACGCCCACGACTTCGAAGTCCTCGTCCTCGATGGCCTTGGCCAGGGCGCGGATGCCCAGACCGGACGCGTTCTCTGAACGGAAGTCCTCGTCGATGATGATGATCGGAAAATGGAATTTCATGCCTGTCGTCACCTTCCTGCAACATGCCTGGAAAAGCCCGGGAGTGATGCCTGCCCGTTGGGCGAAGTATCCGCGTAACCCCCCGGGTAGTCAAGACCATGGGCGGAAGATCGCAGATGCGGGCCGCACCAGTTTGGGAGTGCGGCAGCTTGCTGCCGCTCTTGCGATGCACGAATCCTCCCGGCGTGCGAAAGCGCAAGCAAGCCTGCGCAGTCCCAAACACCCTACCCATCGTCTTCTGAAAGCCTCGAACGTTCGGCGCGGTCGGTGACCACGCCCTCGGATCGATGGCTGCGAGTGGGTGTGGGGTGAGCGCTTGACCGTGGCGGGGGTGTGTACTTCGGTTACCGCCCCAGGACTCGTATGCCTGTGCCGGCCCCTGCGGGCGGGGTTTCCCTCTGCACCAGTTCGTCCCAGAACTTCTCGAGCTCGGCCTTGCCGTCCGGGCTCAACTGATCGTAGCGGCGACTCAGGTTCGTCAATCTCCCGTCGGACAGGGTGTAGTTCCACAATCCCAGTTGCCGGCCCCGTGCCTCGCGCTCGGCCTCCATGAACTCGTCGCGGCGAACGAACGGGAACGGTGCCCGCACGAAACCGAAGCCGGCCCTCAGCACTTCCTTGTTGAGCAACGCCTCGCCCACATGGACATAGGCCAGCGTCCGGCCCTGGTGATCCGTTCGCACCCGGTCGAATTGCAATTCCACAACCCGGCCTTCGGCCGCACTGCGCAGGAAGTCCCGTGCCTCGTCGGCAAAGCGTTGCAGGGGCACTTCGCCCTGATTTCCCTCGGGGGCATCGACTCCAAGAAGGCGCACAAAGCGCCCGTCGGCCAGCACGATTGTGTCGCCATCGTGCACCCGGACCACGGTCGCCTTCTCGCTGCCCGACAGACCCGACACGTCTTCGACCGGCGCCGGGCCATCCCCGAATGCCGGATTCGAATCACACTGCTGCTGTTGGCAGTCGTAGTACAGCCATCCGAGCACACCAAGGCCCGCCAACAGCACTGCGATCAGGATGACACACCACCGACTCATGCTTTGACATACCCCTGCTTGCGAAGACCCCGACCAATCGACATCAGGTCACGGGGTTTCCTATCCTTGGGTGCTAGGGTTGCATAATTCGGGAGGCAGTGCAAGCAGGGTCGCTGGCCCGAAACGGTCAGGGGCGACGCTCCATGGCCTCGAGCCGTTGCAGTAGCATGGCTTGGGAACGTTCGAGTTCCTGCAGACGCGCGTCCTGCTGCTGCACTCTCTCGTACAGGGCCTGGACCGTGGCAATTAGTACCCCGTCGGCATCGATGGTCGCGATGTGGCGTTCGTCCGCTCCCAAACCGAACGCCGCGAAGAAGTCCTGGGCCGTTGGGCCCATGTGCGTGATCGATGGGTCCTCGTTGCGGTACGACCACGTGAATACCGGCATGGCGGCCAGGCGTTCGAGGACGTCTTGGACGTCGACCGTGGCGAAGTGGTCCTTGCGATCCCGATCCGAGGCGTTGGTCCATGTGCCGCCTGCGGTCAGGGTGGCCCCGGTCGAGGTGTTGAGGAACACGCCGGCCGGGATCGCGGGCGTGGCGCTGGCAGTGCCCATCCACACGCCACCCGAGGCCCGCACGATGAACTGGTTGGCCGCGGTCGACGACACGTCGAGATCGCTGCTGTCGCCCCAGACGAAGCTGCCGCTGTGACTGGCCTTGGCACGGCGTCCCGCGGCAAAGCCGTAGTCCCCGGTGGCAGCGCAGGACTCGCCCCCGGGGACGGTGGCGCCCAGACCGCCCGCCCAGTTGCCCCAACCGCCACCCACGGTCGAATAGTCGTCGCTGGCGTCGTTTTCGCGTCCGCCCGCGATGCTTGCATACGCCCCGATGGTTTCGTTCAGATAGCCTCCGCCCACCAGCGAGTAGTCGCCAGTGGCCGTGTTGCCTTGTCCTCCGACCACGCTCGCCCGAGTCCCGCTCGCGGCGTTCGACCAGCCCGCGAACACCCCGGACCACAGGCCCGAGGCCACGTTTTCTTCGCCACCGCCGATGCTGGCCCGGTCCCCGGACGCGACGTTCAGGTGCCCGCCGGCCACGGTTCCATACAGAGCCGCGGCGCTGCCGACCTGGTTCATCCAGCCGCCGCCCACGGTTCCATGCGCGCCGAACACCTGGTTCGACGATCCACCGCTTACGACACCTCCCGAAGCAGATGCCTCGTTGCTGCTGCCTCCGCCTACTGTGGCGTAGTTGGCGTCGGCCGTGTTGTCCGCGCCGCCGCCCACGGTCGATGACTCGCCGCTGGCATCGTTCGAGTAGCCACCGCCTATGGACGCGCGGGTTCCCGAGGCCCCGTTCAAGTTGCCCCCGGCCACCGTCGCAGCCCCGCCTGCGGCCTGGTTCCTCAGTCCTCCTCCGATGGTGCCGTAATCGCCCGACGCCGTGTTTTCGCTGCCACCGCCGATCGAGGCATAGATGGCTTTGGCCTTGTTGAACCAGCCTCCGGACACCGTGGCGAAAATGGCCTCGTTCGACGTGTTCAGGGCATCTCCCGCCTGATTCCCGGCGCCGCCGCCGATCGTGCCATAGTTGTGCGATACCAGGTTGACGCCCGAGTCGGCCATTCCGCCACCCGCGACCGTGACGCCATTCACTCCGGCCCTGGCCGCGTTCGAGGCGTGACCTCCGATCACATTCGGCGTCTTGTTCAACACGGGTTGCAGGCGAAAGGCCTGGACCCCGTTGACCAGGAAGACCATGTCCTGATTGTTGGTGGTGCCCAGGACCTGTCCTGCCGTCACCGCGTTTCCGCCGAGCCCCCAGTAGCGTGCGTCCGTATAGGCGGTGTCGAGGGCCATGGTGCCGCTGGTCGCGATGGTTCCGCCGGTGAGGCCGGTGCCCGCCGTGACGCCCGTGACCGTGCCTCCGGAATTCGCATCGGTTCCGCAGGTCACCGTGCCGTTTGCAGCCACGGCGCGCACATAGTTGCCCGCGCCGCAGAAGCCCGTGACCCGGGCCTGGATCGTGGTTGTGTCCACGGCCACCGAGACATCGCCCGAGGCCCCGCCGCCAAGGATCCCGGTGCCGACCGTGACGGCCGTGACGTCCCCGCCCGAATCCGCATCGGTACCACAGGAGACCGTGCCGTCTTGATCGATGGATTGCAGGTAGAAGCCGGGCCCGCAGGTACCCAGGACCCGGGCTTGGATGGCGAACGAGTCTACCGCCAACGTGACGTCGCCCGATGAATCGCCGCCAATCAGTCCGGCCCCTGCCAACACGGCCGTGACGTCGCCACCCGAGTTTTGGTCTGCCTGACAGGTGACCGTGCCGTTTTCGGCGATGCTGCGCACATAGGTCCCGGCCACGCAGGTCCCCGTGACGCGGGTCTGAACCGCCGAGGGATCCACGGAGAGGGTGCCCGAAGTGCTGATGGTGCCGCCGGACAAACCGGTGCCTGCGATGACTGAAGTTACGGTGCCACCGGAATTCGCGTCGCTGCCGCAGGTGATGGTGCCAATTTCGCTGACGCCCTTCAGGAACGTGCCGTCGCCGCAAGAGCCGGTCAGGCGGGCCTGCACCTGGGCAAAGTCAGCCGCGATCACGAGGTCGCCCGACTCGCCACCGCCCGCAAGCCCGGTGCCTGCGGACACCGAGGTGACGTCCCCGGTGCCGGCCTCGGGCGAGGAAATGGTGATGCGGTTTCGGCTGGCGTCCAATTGCACCAGGGTGCCGCCCGAGCCCACCACCTGGATCGCGGGATTGCCGTCGGTGGCCTGGAAACCCAAGGTCCCGTTCGCGTCGTACACGCCCACGAACACCGTGGCATCGTCGATGGCCGTCTGGTCTACCGCGCCGGGGGCCACGCGCAAATCGTCGGCCGTGCCGGTCACGTCGCCGCCGAATGTGGTGTCGATGGGCAGATAGGCGTCCGCGTGGGAATGTTCCATGGGTGCCCGCAAGGCCACCATGGCGTCCACGGTGTTGGTCAGATAGTAGCGGCTATCGTGGTCGTGGGCGATTTCACTATAGCGGTCGTCGAGTGCCACCCACAGTTCCGAGGGGCTGTCGTAACACACGCCCTTGGCCCACAGTTCGATGATGTCGGGTTTCACCGAAAAGGTCCCGGCCAAGAGATCGAGCCCGGCCCCGGCCAGGTAGGTGATTGGTTGGGGAATCGAGGTACAAATCCAGTTGGCCTGCGCGGCATCCCAACCGATCACCTGGCCGGTGGCGCAGTGGAAGTCCGCAAGCTGGTTCGTGCCGACCGTGCGATCGGCGATCATCCCCGCGGTGATTGCGCCTGCCTGGGCCTCGTTGACATAGCGCTGGTCGATGTACGTGGTGTCGAGTGCGATGGTGCCCGAGCGGGTGATGGTGTCGCCGGTCAGACCGGTGCCTGCACTCACGTCCATGACGGTGCCCCCGGAATCGGCGTCGGCGCCGCAAACGACGTTGCCCAAAGCGTCGATGGCCTGCACGAAGCTGCCGTCGCTGCACGACCCGTTCAGGCGGGCCTGCACCTGCGTGAAATCAACCTCGAGTGCGACGCTTCCGGTGGTACCGCCGCCACTGAGTCCGGTTCCTGCGAA
The DNA here is from genome assembly GCA_964424165.1 of uncultured Myxococcales bacterium. GTDB lineage: Bacteria > Myxococcota_A > UBA9042 > DTJE01 > DTJE01 > CAYRIB01. Next base: position 7,699 of record CAYRIB010000062.1, read on the forward strand.
CACCGATGTGATGTCCGCGTCCGTGGCCGTGGGGGACGAGATGGTGATGCGTTGCAACGAGGCGTCGAGTTGCACCAGCGTGCCGCCCGAGCCCACCACCTGCAGCGCCGGGTGGCCGTCGGTGACCTCGAACGCCGTGGTCCCAGTTGCGTCGCGGACACCGAAAAAGACCGTGGTGTCGTCGAGGGCCTCATTGTCCACGACCCCCGAGGCAAGGCGCAGATCCGCGGCAGTGCCCGTGACGTCGCCGGCGAACGAGGTGTCCGGTGTCAGGTAGATCCCGTCGTGATCGTGCACAGATGGGGCCTTTCCGGCGAGCAAGGCATCCATGGTGGCCATGGGGTAGTACTCGCTATCGTGATCGTGTCCGGCCTCGGCCTTTCCCGTCAGCATCAAATCAATGATCGAGGCCGTGTAGTAGCGGTCGTCGTGCAAGTGTCCGAGTGCCGAGTACAGGTCGTCGTGGGCGTGGGTGGTCGTGGCATATCGGTCGTCGTGCAAATGCCCGAGCGCCGAGTACAGGTCGTCGTGGGCGTGGGTGGTCGTGGCGTAGCGGTCGTCGTGCAAATGCCCGAGCGTCGAATACAGGTCGCTGTGGGCGTGGGTGGTCGTGGCGTAGCGGTCGTCGTGCAGGTGGGCAAACACGGCGTAGACATCGTTGTGGTCGTGGGCCGTGGCGCTGTAGCGGTCGTCCAGGACCCCCCACAGCTCGCTTGGGGCATCGTAGCAGACGTTCCTTGCCCAGGCCTCGATCGTGGTGCTGTTCACGGAAAACGTACCGGAAACAAGGCGCAGGCCTTCGCCTGCCGAGTAGGTTGCGCCCGAGCCCGACACCGTCAAGCAGACCCAACCGGGGCGGGCGGCATCCCAGCCGATCACCTGTCCGGACGCACATCCCCAATTGGCCAGATCCACCGCGGCCACGCCCCCATCCGCGATCATGGTGCCGGTCACGGACCCGGACTGCCCCACGGCCACGTACTTGCCCGCATGGTCATGGTCGGCGGCGGCGAATCCGTCCGGCCCGATGCCCGCGAGCGAGGATGCGTCCTGGGCCTGCATGGCATACGGAACGGTGCCCAGGCGCAGACGGGGCGACATTTCCGGGTCATCGTCGATGTTCACCCCCAGCCATAGTTCGGGGAGGTCGAGCATGCCATCGGGCGGCGAGTTTTCGGGGTCCGCGCCCAGCATCAGGTGGAAGAAGCCGTCTTCGACCGTCACTTCGTCGTGGCGTTCCGACCACAGCGCGGGCTCGGCCCCATCCGGCTCGGCATACAGGGACACGATCATGGACACGTTACCCTCGAACGGTTGCTCGTCGCGGTCGAGGCGTCCCGAGAAATCCACCACCGACGGCACTGCACTAGCGATCGACGGGGCCAGCAACAACAGCGAAATGATGATCAGGGTATTTTTGCGCTTCTGCATCATGACCTCCTCAGGGAATCGTGCCGGGTCGCAGGGTGTTGCGGCCGTATTGCATGCGGGGGCCGGTGGGGGACGACGGGATCGTCAGGGTTCCCTGCCAGGGGCCCGAAGAAGATCGCGTGAACCCTGCCGGACGCAACGCGGGCTGGAGCAGTCGCCAGGCCGGGGCCAGGGGAAGGTCCGCGTCGCTGAGCGTGTCCGCGGGGACGTCGCCAGGCATGACATCGATGGATGCGTCGACCTGTGCAAGGTCGTCGGGTACGACATCCATCGGGGCGCCATGGTCTGGGACGTCAGTGGTCACGACATCCTGCGGGGGGCCCGAAGGTCCAGAAGCACCGCTGCCGCAGGTCAACACAAAGGCGAACAGAGGAAAGAAAACAAAACCAGGAACAAACATAGTCCGCATGTACAGCACCTCGTCAGCATCGGTTCACAATCGCTGGTGCGTTCACTGCAGATCAAATCCTAGCACGCTTTTGGCGCCAGGGAGTGTCAGCGAGTTTGGAGTGGCATCCGCGCCAGGAACACGTCGTAGTTGCCCGCGGCCGTGCAACCCGGGAAAGGCCCTTGGCCTTCGCCGGTCAGCACCAGTTTCCCCGTGACATCGATGACGCCACTGTTGGCCCATTCCAGCGCGGGCGTGCCCGGCTGCAGGGACCATAGCTTGTTGCCCTCGCCGTCGAACGCGACCACCAGCATGTCGTAGCTTCCGTGGGATGTGTGTCCGTCCGTGTCGCCGGCCGTGCCGCCAATGACCAGAATGCGGCCTTGTCCGTCGATCAGGAGCGCGTTGCCCCACTCCGGACCGGTGCCGCCAACCTGGCGGGTCCATATTCGGTTGCCGTCGCGGTCGAACCGCACCAGGATGAGGTCGCGGGCCCCTCCGTGTGGTTGTCCGTCGAGGGACCCGTACGAATGACCCGTCACGAACACGCCACCGGTCCCGTCGGCCAGGACCGCGGCTCCGTTTTCCTCGTCGTCGGTGCCCATGCGTTGCGTCCACTGCCACACGCCTGCGGCGTCGTACTTCAGCAGGAACAGGTCGTCCCACAAATCCGGCTCGCCCCCGCCCAAGGCACCGGCCGTGATGCCGGTCACGTAGATGGCACCGTCCCCGTCGTCGACCGCGACGCCATGGGCTTCGTCATCCTTGTCGGTGCCGAGTTGGCGCACCCAGGACTGTGCCCCGTCCGCGTCGGTCTTGAACAGGAAGACGTCGCGTTCCCCCTGGTTTGCGGCGCCAAAGTCACCGAGCGTGCTGCCGGCAACGAAGAGGTTGCCACCGGCGGACCTTGCGATGGCGTTGCCATCGTCATCGTCGGCGCTGCCGTAGTGGCGGGTCCAGACCAGGGTTCCGTCCGCGTCGAGTCGCACGATGACGGCGTCGTTGTTGCCGTGGCCTGGGGCATCGTTCATGGGCGATCCCGTGGTCCCGGCCGCCCACACGTGGCCTGCAGCGTCGACCGCCAGACCGTTGGCCCAGTTGTCGTACACATTGCCGTACTGGCGGATCCACAGGCCCTCGCCGGCCGGGTCGTAGCGTGCCACGAACAGGTCGGAACTGCCGCCCCAGGTGTTGCCGGGCAGGGCCATGCGGGTGTGGCCCGCGAGGTAGAGGTTGCCCGCGGCGTCCCGGGCGATCTGGTAGGCGCCGTCCATGGCCGCGGTCCCAAACTGCCGGTGGGTCCACTCCGGGATTTCGACGGCCTCGTGCGGGGTGTCGGCGGGCAAGTCCTCGGGCGATGTGACATCCTGCGTGTCGGCCCAGGCGGCGTCGTCGCCAGAGGCGGTGTCGGCAGGGGCGGGGGCATCGTCTGTGGCGGGGGTGTCGAGGGGGAATTCGCTGTCTGGGAGCAGGGGCGCGTCGAGGTCGGTATCCGCGAGGGGCGTATCCGCAAGGTTATCAGGGGCCGCGTCGAGACCCGGGGATGCGTCCGTGCCTGAATCGGTCGGCGTGAACACGTCGAGGCTCGCGGCATCCGGGGCCGGCAGGTCATCCCCGACGCCCGATCCACTGCCGCAACCCGCGAGCAGGTGGCCGCACACGATCAGCACAACGAGGGGCAGGGGGAGGTGTCGCATGGCAAAAGCTCCCTGTCTTGCAAGTAGAAACGACTAGGGTGCGGGCGCAGCGGCTGGGGCCTTCGCTGGAGCGCCTTCCTTGGCCGGCTCCGGAGCCTTCGCGGGTGCCGGGGCCGTGGCGGGTGCCGTGGATTTCATGCCCTCGGGCAGTTTGCCGAGGTCTATTTTGGTCGGGTCCAGTCCCTTGGCCTTGGCCGCCTTGTTGGCGCAGGTGTCGCACAGGTCCGTGATGTTCTTCAGTTCGCGGGCCTTGGCCACGGTACCTTCGAAGATCTCATCGGTCCGGACGCTGTTGATGTGGTGGCATTCCTTATACAGGTGATAGCTCTTGCCGGATTTCGTCCAGTAGACCAGGTTGGCACCCGTCAGGTCCTTGACCCGCGAGGTCTGCTCTGCGTACTGCTCGATCGACGGCGGGTTGAAATCGACGCCCGTGATGCCCGCGATCAGCAGGGCCACGACCGCGATCGAACCCAGGATCCCCTTCTGCTTGCCAGTGATGTTCTTGTTCGTGAAGATCAGGATCACCAGGGGCAAAAACGCGATGACCGCGATGATCACGCCGAGTTGGTTCTGGATGAAGAACCGGAACTTGTCCTTTTCAGAAGCAGGGTCCAGGCGGTTCGACTTCTTCCACAGAAGCGTACCCGTGATCACCAGGGCCAGATCGACCGCGATCAGCACGATCAGCCACACCATGCTGATCGGGTCCATCGTCAGCATGTAGATGGCCCCAACCTCGGCCGCGATGGCCAGGACCCAAGCCAAGGCCGCAAACAAACGCAGGCTCTTGGCCCGGCCCTTGCTTTCCGCGGTCACCTGGAACGGCGCAGCGCCGCTCCCTGCCGGGGCCGAAGTGCCTTCACCGCCATCGACGCGAGTAATCTTCTTCTGGGGTTTCTGTTCGTCCATGGGTTGTCCTCCAACGTTGTGATGAAGGTAGCATAAAAGGCAGGGCAACGACAACGGTGGCGGGGACGTTGGGGTGGGGAGGCTGCGAGGGGGCGGGCGAGGCGGCATCTGGTGATGCCGCCCTACAGGAGCTGCAGAAGACCCCCAGGCCTTCACGATGCCTTGGCCTTCGTTGGACACTCTCATCGGAGATCCTTCGCGTTTCCCCCCTCCATGACACGCATGTCGCAGTCCTTCTCCATTATCCGTGGTCACGCCCCACCAGCATGATCGTAACCATATGATCTCAAATACGATCCCAAGACCATGCATCCTGGCACGCGCCTTGCTCTTGATCCCAGACGTGGGGTGTATGACCCTTGGTATGTCCGCATTTTGGGAGGTTCATCATGCGTTCCATCCTCTTGGCGATTTTCTTGGTCCTGGCCATCACCGCTTGCGGTGGTTCCGACGGCGAGTTCGTGGAAGACACCGGTGCCGTGGCCCAGTCTTCGCTCAGCCGCAACATGTCCCCGTCCGAAACCGGCATCGCGGCTTTGACCGCAGGCAACCGCGACTTCGGGATGGAACTGTACCGCCTCCTGGGCTCTGCCAATCCCGGCCAGAACGTGTTCGTGTCTCCGCACAGCATTTCCTTGGCGTTGGCCATGACCTACGCGGGGGCAGCGGGCAACACGGCCACCCAGATGCGCGACGTCCTGCGCTTTGGTGGGGACCAGACAACCACCCACGAGGCCTTCAACGCCCTGGACCTGGAACTTGCCACGCGGGGCGACGAGATCGTGCCCGACGACCAGGGCAATCCCTTCGAACTGAGCGTGGTCAACGCGGCCTGGGGACAGACGGGCTACACCTTCCTGCCCGGCTACCTCGACGTGCTGGCCCTGAACTACGGCGCAGGCATCCGACTGCTCGACTTCGCTGCACAGCCCGATCCGTCGCGCCTCGTGATCAATGATTGGGTCGCAGACCAGTCGAACGACCGCATCAAAGACCTGCTGCCACCGAACTCGATCAGCGAGTTGACCCGGCTGGTCCTGACCAACGTCATCTATTTCAAGGCCAACTGGATGAACCAGTTCGACAAGGCCGCCACCCAGGACGGGGTCTTTCACCGCAACGACGGGTCCACGGTAACGGTGCCCACGATGCACATCAACGAGGACCTGGCATACGGAACGGCGGCGGACTGCCAGTTCGTGGCGCTGCCATATGTGGGTGGCCAGGTCGCAATGTACTTGATCGTGCCCGACGCGGGACGCTTCGACGCGGTCGAGGCCGCGCTCGACGGGCCCACGCTGGGCCAGATGATCGGAGGCGCTACCATGGCCCACGGCAAACTGGCCCTGCCCAAGTTCACCTTCGAGTTCTCGTCGGTGCTCAACGACGCGCTGGTTGGCATGGGCATGACCGATGCGTTCGACGGGGACCTGGCGGACTTCTCGGGAATCAACGGGATCCCCAACGACCTCTTCATCAGCCTGGTAATCCACAAGAGCTTCGTGGCCGTGGACGAGGACGGTACCGAGGCCGCGGCTGCCACGGCCGTGGTGATGGACACGACCGGCATGCCTACCCAGTCGTTCGACCTGACCGTGGACCGGCCCTTCCTGTTCGCGATCGTGGATCGTCCGACCGGTGCCTTGCTGTTTATGGGGCGGGTGACCGACCCGAGTTGACCTTGATTCCATCGGGCACCTGGAGGATACTCTGCCCGCCTTTTTGTCGGGAAGTCGATTCATGCCAACCGATGTGGATGCCCCGGGGACGGCCGTTGCGGCCAGTCCCGCCAAGACCTCGCTGTCGACCAAGCTCAAGGTCGCCCCCTGGTACAAATGGCTGTCCGTGATGCTGCGTCATCTGTACGACTGGGTGCTGTCGTGGGCGAGCAGCCCCTATGGGTGGCTGGCCCTGTTCATCCTCGCGTTTGCGGAATCGTCATTCTTCCCGATCCCGCCGGACGTGCTGCTGATCGCGCTCGTGCTCGGCTGGCGAAAGAAGGCCTTCCACCTTGCGGCATTGTGCACCCTGGGGTCGGTGCTCGGCGCCATGTTCGGTTACTGGGTCGGGTCCGCGTTCTTCTCGCCGGTCAACGGCATCATGGCATTCCTGATGGGCGGCGACGCGTGGTACGGCGTGGCGGGTCAGGCGGCCCAGGCCGTGAACCTGAACGGCTTCACGTTCTTCCGCTATCCGGAGGGTGCGGCCGGACAGTCGATCTTCCTCACGGTCAAGGACCTCTATGACCGCAACGCGTTCATGGCCGTATTCACCGCGGCCTTCACCCCGATCCCCTTCAAGGTGTTCACCATCGCGGGCGGCTACTTCGAGGTCCCGTTCTGGACGCTCGTCTTGTCGTCGATCTGCGGGCGTTCCTTGCGGTTCTTCCTGGTTGCCGGACTTCTGTTCCTTTTCGGCGAGCCCATGAAGCGCTTCATCGAGAAGTACTTCGACATCCTGGCGCTGGTGTTCATGGTGCTGCTGATCGGCGGATTCCTGGTGATCGGCAAAGTGCTGTAGGGACTAGGGCCGGTTGGCCATCAACGTCTTCTCGCCCACCTTGAACACCACATCGATCTTGTCCGACCGGTTCACGAGGACCACCCCGAGTCCGAAGTTCGGGTGATCGATCAGGTCGTTCACCTGATAGGTGTTCTTGGGGCTGTACTTCTTCGCCAAGGCCGGGTCACGGCCCGCCACGCGGGTTTCCCATCGCACGTCGGGGTGGCGCGGCGCGGCCGCAGGGGCGGTTCGTGCGGACCGTGTGCCTGGCGTTGCCCGGTAGGCGTGATCCGTTCCGCAGGTGTTGCAGTGCACCTTCACTACCTTCGATCCGACCATGGCGATGATCGTATGGGTCAGCAGCAGTTCACACCGGTTGCACATGGCATCGATCGGGCCGCCGGTCCGGAGGGTCGATGAACCGTGGGTAGGGGTGGTCAAAGGCAATCTCCATCACGGGGCAACGAGCCCCGGGGCAAGCAACACGGGCCAATCCGCGCGCGGCGAAGTGTACATCCTAACGCACCAAATTGCACTCGCTGCGGCGGATCGA
>CAYRIB010000063.1:0-6029 GCA_964424165.1 uncultured Myxococcales bacterium
TGTCGGGGGTGGAGGTGGTGGCCGGCGAATCGCGCATCATCTTCTATTTCACCTCGCCTGGGCGCGTGGACTTTCGCGGGCTCGTTCGGGACCTGGCCTCGGCACTGCACAGTCGCATCGAACTGCGGCAGATCGGGGTCCGTGACGAATGCCGTTGCACGGGGGGGCTCGGCCCCTGCGGTCAGCCGCTGTGCTGCGCCGCGTTCCTCACCGAATTCTCGACGGTCACGATTCGCATGGCCAAGACCCAGGGCCTGGTTCTGAACCCGCAGAAGGTGTCCGGGGTGTGCGGCCGGCTGATGTGCTGTCTGGCCTACGAACACGAAGTTTACGCGGAACTGAAGAAGAACTTCCCCAAGGTCGGCAGCATGGTCAAGACGCCCCAGGGCGAGGGCAAGGTCCGTGAACAGCTGATCATGCGCAATGCCGTACGGGTCAGCCTCGGACCCGGGCAGATGGCGGAATTTCCGCTTGCGGACATCGTGGTCGAGGCGCCCAAATCGGGCAAGGCGCGCCCCCCGGAACCCGAGCCCGAAGAAGACGGTCCGGACAGCGAAGAACTGCCCTCGACCCCGGAGTCCTAGTCGCTCATCTTCAACCAGGAATCAAGCCGTGTTCGACTCACATGCCCATCTGGATCGACGCTCGTTCGGAACCGAACTCGATGCCGTCATCGCCCGGGCCTTCGAGGCCGGGGTGACCGGGATCGTGACCCTGGGGTGCGGGGCCGATCCATCGGCCATGCAGGAGGCCGTGGAAATCGCTCATGCCCATGATGCCATCCGGGCCGCAATCGGCATCCATCCCCACGAGGCGGATGCCGCGACCCGGGCTTCTTACGCCGAGATGGAACGGTTGTTGGCAGACCCCGCGGTGGTGGCACTCGGCGAGGTCGGGCTCGACTACCACTACGACCTGTCGTCCAGGGACGGGCAGCGCAAGGCATTCGCGCTGCAGATCGGACTCGCGGCCGAGGTGAACAAGCCCCTGGTCATTCACTGCCGGGAGGCGCACGAGGACTGTCTGGCGATGCTCGGCCAGGGTCCTCTCCCCGCCCGCGGTGGCGTCATTCATTGCTTCACCGAAGGGCCCGAAGTGGCGCGACGGTATCTGGAACTCGGCTTCTTCGTATCCATCCCCGGGGTCGTGACGTTTCGCAATCCCGGCACCCTGCTCGATGCAGTCCGCGAGGTCCCGATCGAGCGGATGCTGGTCGAAACCGACTCGCCTTATCTGGCCCCAATCCCCGAACGGGGCAAACGCAACGAACCGGCCTTCATCCGCCATACCATCGAGGCGGTAGCACGGATCAAGGACCTTTCGTTCGATGACGTGGCGCGCATCACCGAGCGCAACGCGCGCCGGTTCTTCGGCATCCCCCTGACCACGGGCGACCAGGCCCGAATCGCCTATCCGATCAGGGATTCGCTCTACCTCAACCTGACCAACCGCTGCACCCTGCGCTGCACCTTCTGCCACAAATGGACCGACTTCGAGGTCAAGGGCCACAACCTGAAGTTGCACGGCGAACCGTCGGTCGAGGACATCGAAGCCGCGATCGAAAGCAGCGATCTTGCCCGCTACCGGGAGGTCGTCTTCTGCGGCTACGGGGAACCGCTGCTGCGCCTGGATACGGTCAAGGCGGTGGCCCGCTGGCTCAAGCAGCGCGGCATGCGCGTGCGAATCAACACGGATGGGTTGTCCAGCCTGGTGCATGGGCGCGACGTCCCCGGGGAACTGGCGGGCCTCGTCGATACATTGAGCGTCAGTCTCAATGCCCCAGACCGCGTTACGTATGCCCGCGTGTGCCCATCACGGTTTGCAGAGGCCGGGCACGATGCCGTGTGTGCCTTCATCCGGCGCGCGGCACAGGTCATCCCCGAGGTGATCGCCAGCGTCGTGGCACTGCCGGGGCTCGACATCGAGGCATGCCGGCGGCTGGCGGAAGGGGACCTGGGCGTGCCGCTGCGGGTCCGTGAATTGGACCTTCTTGGATAATCTGGACGACCCGTCCAACGATTCCCGTCAGCTCCGCACAACACCCACGAATGATTCCAAGTTGTTACGTCACTGAATCGCAGGCACGCCTCTTGCCAGGTAGCAAGGTGTCTGTTGGTCGGAGGCGTTTGTGATGAACCCACTGTGGATGGCTCTGGTCAGTTGGATGTGTCAGGTCCCGTCCGTGGCGGCCTGGGGCGTCGATGGCGCGCCGCTGCGGCAACCCGCGGTCGCGGTCCAGAACCGCGTGCACCAGGATGCACCCGCAGGCCCGACGCTTGCGTTGCGCGTGGCGATCAACACGGCATCGACCGAAGAACTGCAGCGTCTGCCAGGAATCGGCCCCCGAAAGGCCGAATGGATCCTGGCCGCGCGCGACCGGCGACCTTTCCGGAAAGGGGCGGACCTGCGGCGCATCAAGGGCTTCGGCCCCAAAACCATCCGTCGCCTGGAACCGATGCTCGATTTCTCGTTGCCGGTCGTCCACAACACCGCGGGAACCTTGGATTCCACCGCACCCCGGAGTATACTTCGCGCATCGCTGCCAACCGACGGTGGCGAGGCGCCATGACGTCTTGTTCATGCATCAACCAGGAGGCGGCAATCGCATGGGACCCATGTTCTATTACGATGTAATCGTTTTCGACCAGGAAGATGCCCTCATCGACCAGGGACTGTCGCTCCCGAACGCCATCGTGCAGGCGGTCGATGCCTATCTGGTGCAACTGCTCGGGGTGAAGCCCGAGGGAGCGCCCCTGTACACGCTCGACGAAATCAAGCTGTTTGCAGACTCACAGGGGTTCGACACGGACGTCGAGATCCTGAACGCACTGCTGATCCACGCCGTGCACCAATTCGAGGCAGAGTTCAACGAGCGGGACTTCGACGCCACCGAGGGCCGCGACCTGCTCGCCGAGGTCGTGGCCACGAAGCGGATCACGGAAAGCCTCGGCGACCTGGCACGGCGCAAGAACCTCACGGAATTCGACAAACTGCTGCGGTCCCGCGGGGGCGGTCGACGCGGGTTGTCCCGGGTGCTGGGATTGCGCAATCGATGGCTGTCGATGGCCGAAGGGCATCTGTTGATGGACAATTTCGTGGAACGCCTTCTGGCCGAAGCCTACCTCGGCGACGAGATGTTCCGAAGCGAGCACGGGCAGTCATGCATGTTCGCGCCCGGGGAAGGGGCCATCGGGCTCGAAAAGCCGTGGCTGGATCCCCGCGAGGTGGCTTCGGTCCGGCAGCGTTGTTCGATGGCGGCCGTGACCCGAAGAAGCCACGTGCAAGCGCAACACGTGTTGAAGAAGGCCGAACTGCTGGAGTCCATCGAGGTCGTGATCAGCAGCAAGCCAGGGGTGACCGACACGTTTGCCAGCGATGAGGCCCTGTGGCTGCGCAACCTCGGGGTGGCCGAAAACCACGAAGCCAACTACGCGCAGCGCGTCGGGGATGCCATCGACCGCATCCGCGAGCAGGCCGGCATGGAAACGATCCCGCGGGTCGCCTATATCGGAAACTGCGCCATGGATGGCCGAAACCTCAATTCGCTCAAAGAGCGCTATCGCCTGACGTTGATCGGCTGCGCGTTCGGTCACGATGCCAAGGTCGTTGCCGCCCAGAAGGAAAAGGGCGCGGATTTCGTGATTGCCACCCCGGAACAGTTCTCGCGGGTTCTTTCCGAACGGCCGCGGACCCGCACCCAGGAATACACCGGGCGCTGAATTCTTCGTCTATTCGGTGGCCAGATTCGCCACCACCATGGATTCCCCGATGAAACGCAGACGGGCTGTTCCGGTGGGACCGTTTCGCTGCTTGGCGATGATCACTTCGAGGATGCCGCGGTCTTCTTCCTTGGTCTGATCGTGTTCGTAGTATTCGGGCCTGTACAGGAACATGACCACGTCCGCGTCCTGTTCGATGGCCCCGGATTCGCGAAGGTCCGACAGCATGGGACGCTTGTCCTTGCCGGGCCGGGTCTCTGGGGCACGACTCAACTGTGACAGCGCGATGACCGGGATCTGGAGTTCCTTGGCCAGACTCTTCAGCGAACGCGATATTTCGGAAATCTGCTGTTCCCGGCTGACCTTGCGATCCGTGGGGTCGATCAACTGGAGGTAGTCGACCATCAGCATGTCCAACCGGTTCTGATAGCGCAGGCGCCGCGCCCGGGCGCGGATCTCGAGCACGTTCATGCGCGGCGAATCGTCAATGAACAGTTCCACCCCGCGAAGGCGATCGCGGGCCTCCTTCAGGGCCGCCATTTCCGAAGCCGAAAGATAGCCGTTGCGCAAGCGGTTGGAATTGATGTTCTTGTGAATGGCCAACAAGCGCGAGGCCAACTGGTCCTCGGACATTTCCAGCGAACAGAACATCACCTTTTTGCCCGCGTCGCGTGCGGCGTTGAGCGCAATGTTCAGGGCCACGCTGGTCTTTCCCATCGACGGCCGGGCCGCAAGGATCACCAGGTCCGACGGCTGGAACCCGAGCAGGGCCGAGTCCAGGTCGTGATAACCGCTGGGCACGCCCACCACGTGGTCCCCGCGCTCGCGGCGCCCCTCGATCAATTCGACCGCACGGTCGAGGGCCTCGTTCAGGGGTCTCATCACGCCCTGCCGACGCTCCTCGCCCGCCGCCATCAGACGCTGTTCGGACCGGTCCAGGAACTCGCGGGGCTCCAACTCGGACGCATAGCCTTCGGACACGATCGCACTGGCCGTGGCGATCATGGACCGCACCGCAGCCTTGTCACGAATGATCCGGGCGTAATACTCGGCACTGACCGGTGACGCGGCATCGGACACCAACTTCCCAAGATAGACCGGGCCGCCCACGGCATCCAGTTCCCCGGCATCGCGAAGCCGGTCGGACACGGTGATCGTGTCGATCCCGATGCCCTTCTCGAACAGATGGACCATCGCGGCCATCACCTTGGCATTGGCCGGATGGAAGAAGTCGTCGGAACGGGTGTATTCCAAGGCCGTGCTCAGCGCAGATTGGTCGACCAGGATGGCCCCGAGCAGCCCGCTTTCGGCCTCGGGGCTGTGGGGTGGCGGCACGTCGCCCGGACGGCTTTGAAGCCGTGGGACATCGGATCCATCCTGGTCGAAGCGCTTGCGGACCATGGCGGCAGGATAGACGCGCCCCCCTTTCCCGTCAATGCCCATTCGCCTGACTCGGACTCGCCCGGATTGACGCCGCACGCAGCCTGCATTAGTCTCGACCGCGATGGAAGCGAAGCGCATCAAGGTGCTGCCCGACCCGCTCGTGAACCAGATCGCGGCCGGCGAGGTGATCGAACGGCCCGCATCCGTGGTCAAGGAACTGCTCGAAAATGCCATCGACGCCGGGGCCAATCACATCACCATCGAGATCGAAGGCGCGGGCCTCGCCCTCATCCGCGTCATTGACAATGGGCACGGCATGGAGCCCGGCGATGCGGTCTTGTCCCTGCAGCGACACGCGACCAGCAAGATCGCGTCGATTTCGGATCTTCTGGCCGTCCGCACGCTCGGTTTCCGGGGCGAAGCCCTGCCCTCGATCGCCTCGGTATCGCGCTTCGATCTCGTGACCCGGACTTGCGATGCGGATGTCGGGGTCCGCGTGATAGCGCAGGCCGGGGCGATTTCGACCGAACCCGTGGCCTGTCCGGTCGGCACCAGCATCCGGGTTGCGGATTTGTTCTTCAACGTGCCGGCACGCCTCAAGTTTCAAAAAGGGGAACGGAGCCAAGGCGCGGCCATCCAGGAAGTCGTGGAACGTGCTGCGCTGGCGCACCCCGAACTCCATCTGGTGCTGCGCCAGGAAGGACGGCGTTCGGTCGACTATCTGCCGTGCGAACAACTCTCCGATCGTGCTGCAGCCGTGTTCGGCAAGGAGGCAGCGGGTCGCCTGTATTCCTTCGATGAACAGCGGGATGGCCGGGTGTCGGGCGTGCTCGGGGAGCCATCGTTGGCCCGTCCGAATTCGGGCAGGCTCGTGTTCTTGGTCAACGGTCGTCCCGTCACCGATGCAGCCCTGCGACGAGCCGCGAT
>CAYRIB010000063.1:6129-8091 GCA_964424165.1 uncultured Myxococcales bacterium
CCGGCGACTTGTGCAACCTACGCGGGTTTGCGCTACGTCGGGCAGTTGGGTGCGACCGTGCTGGTGCTCGAAGGCGAAGATTCGGTGATCTTCGTGGATCAGCATGCGGCCCACGAGCGCGTGAACTTCGATCGTCTGTGGTCGGCCCTTTCTTCGGGCACCACGGCACGACAGCCTCTGCTCTTCCCCGAGATTGTCCGGCTGTCGCCTGCCGAGGCCTCGCGCCTCGATGCGGCCCTGGAATTGCTGGGGCGGGTCGGGTTCGACTGCGAGCCCTATTCGGGCGATTCCCTGGCGGTTCGCGCGGTACCCCTGGTGCTCAAGGGGCGTGCCGTCGAGCCCGTGCTGCGCGACGTACTGGCGTCGCTGGCCGAGGGTGGCGAAGGCACCGGCATCGAACGCCTGCACAAGGTCGTGTCGACCGTGGCCTGCCATGCCTCGGTGCGCGCCGGGGACGTCTTGTCCGAAGAACAGGTGCGCGCGTTGCTTGCATCCATGGAAGGCATCGACCTGGCGGCCTATTGCCCGCATGGTCGCCAGGCCATCGTGGTTCAGCCCTGGTCCACTCTCCTGCGATGGTTCGGCCGATGAAAGTCATCTGCATCCTGGGTCCCACCGCGGTCGGCAAGTCCGATCTCGCGCTTAGGGCTGCAAAGCGCTTCGGCGGCGAGGTCATCAACGCGGATTCCATGCAGGTCTATCGCCATCTGCCAATCGGAACCGCCCTGCCGCCGCCTTCGATGCTCGCCGCGGCACCTCACCACCTGTTCGCCTTCCTGGAGCCCGATGCCACACCCGATGCAGGCTTTTTCGCGCGTGCCGCAGCCGAGGTGATCCGCGACGTTGACCGTCGGGGGCATGTTCCGGTGCTCGTGGGAGGCACCTTCTTCTGGGTTCGGGCGCTCTTGCATGGACTGGCCCCTCTTCAGCCGATCCCCGATGCGATCAAGCAGCAGGTCCGCAAGGATCTGGCCAACCTTGGACCGCAGGCCCTTCACCGGCGCCTGACGGATCTCGACCCAATTACCGCGGCCCGTCTGGCGCCGGGCGATTCCCAGCGCATCGCCCGTGCCCTGGAAGTGGCGATCGCGTCGGGTCGTCCGTTGTCCGAACACCTCGCACAGGAGGTTCAAACCCCGCTACCCGAAGCGCAGACGCTGAAACTGGTACTCGCGATGGAACGCGCCCGTCTGTACGAGCGCATCAATGCCAGGGTCGTCGACATGATCCGGGACGGGTTGATCGACGAGGTGCGTGCGGTCCTGGCCGCCGGTTTCCCTAAGGATATCCGTCCTCTGCGATCCAGCAGCTACGTCCCGGTCCTGGAATTCCTCGACGGTCGGATCACCGCGGCACGGATGCAGGCAGACATCGCCCAGGGACACCGGAACTACGCCAAGCGGCAATTGACCTGGCTGCGCAGCGAATCGGAAGCCGTTGTGATGGATATCGACGATCAGGATGGTTGCATGGCCCGGATCGAGGCGTTCCTAACCGGCACAAACCGCTAGAATTCCATCGTAGCGCGCATCTGGCGCTTCTTTTGGAACATCTTTTCCTGTCGTTCCTGCTCTTCTTTGCAGACGATGCAGTACGTGGTCTCGGGCCGCGCCGTCAGACGCTTCTTGCCGATGGTGTTACCGCAGGACTCGCACAAATCGTATTCCTGTTCGTCGATCCGCTGCAGCGCCTTGTCGATCTTGCGCAGCAGGAACTTCTCGCGGTCGCGCATCCGGTATTCGAACGATTGGTCGTATTCCGTGGAGGCCTGATCGACCTCGTCCGGGGCGCGCACCTCCTGTTCCTCGCTGGCAGCCAGCGTGTCACGAGCCTGATCGAGCAAGGCCTTGCGCTTCTCGAGCAGGATGGTCTTGAACTCGTTGACTTCCTTCTTGGTCAGGCGCGCGCTGTCCTCGTCCGCGCCGGTATCGGTCTTTTTCGGTGCCATTTCATCCTCCCACA
>CAYRIB010000063.1:8191-15034 GCA_964424165.1 uncultured Myxococcales bacterium
CCCACCAGCATCCCGACCCCAATCACCGCCAGGTTCCACAACGTTCCGCTCAGCAGCGCGAAGCCCATGACCCGTCCGAAACGCATACCCGCCATGCCGGCCGCCACGAACAGAAAGCCCCGGATGCCCGGCAGGAAGCGGTTGATCACGATGTAGGCCTCGCCGTGACGGGCAAACCGGGCCGACGCCCGCCCCATGCCGGCGATGGCCTTTCGAAGCGGAGCCCATCGCACCCGGGCCGCCCGTCCTTCCTGCCCCAACCAGCGACCGAACCAGAAGTCCACCGCGGCACCGGCCATTCCACCGATCAGGACCGCGGCAAACGGCGGCCAGAACGACCATCCATGGACCGTGATGAGCATGGCCCCAGCCAGCGTTACCGTGTCGCCGGGAAAAGGCGGAAACACGTATTCGATCATGGCCGAAGCCATCAACACCAGAAGCGTCACCCCTTCGTACGCCCCAGTGAGTGCCGACACCGCATCTGCCAGGGACATGGCTCACCTTGCCAAGAACGCGATTCCCTTCTATAATCCAATCCTTCCGGCCCCGCAACCGATTCGGGCCGGTCCTGATGCGTGTCCCGGCACCTGCCCGGTGCCTTATCCGACGGTGTTCACGTTGACGGGGTGGATGTGCTGCGGCGAACGCTGACGTGCTGCGTGATGGCATGCCTGCTGGGCCCGATCGTTGCGGTCGGATCCCCGCAACCCTGCCCGCGCACGAGCATCCGACCTTTCGTCGAGTCGAGCGAAGAATATGCAGCGGCGGTGCGTGAGGCCCGCGCAGGGCACTCGGATGCCGCCATCGCCATCTTGGATTCCATGCAGTCCGCGCCGGATAAGCAGGCCCCGGTGCCAACCGAGGCCATCGCGTTCGCCAAGGCGCGCCTCCTCGAAGATGCCCGGCGACCGGATAACGCCATCGCCATCTATCAATCACTGCGTACCTCCCACCTGTCGGACACGGCCCTGTTTCGTGAGGGCTTGATCCATCTTCGACGGGGCGAGACATCGGCCGCCCGGGTCGCCTTCGCGGCCATCTCACGGGCCAGCTCGGACTGGGTGCGGGCGCGTCTGGCCCTGTCCCATGCCCTGCTGCGCGAATCGCGTCCCAATCAGGCGGCCCTGGTCATGCGCGACCTGTTGGCCGCCGACCTGTCCGACCGTGACCTGCACGAGGCCCGGCTGAACCTGGCGCGCGTCCGATGGGCAGCCGGCGATGCGGAAGGCGCCTCGGCCGCGGCCCTGACCGCGTATCTGGAGGCAACCGATGCGGTCAGGGCGCGTGAAGCCGCCCTGTTCTTGTCGCGCACCGCGACTCCCGTGGACCGCGTGACCGAGATGGCCCGCAGCCTGTTCGGGGGCAACCCCAGCGACCTCACGCGACTGGTGCGTCGTGCACGTCGGGGTCGAGTGGCGATGAAACGCCTGGACCCCGGTTTGCCTGACGCGATTGCAGGCATGGCCATGGCAGGCTCCGGCAAGGAACCCGACGCGGCCATCAGCCGATTGAAGGTGGCCCTTGACCGCACCCGCCATCCCCTGCTGCGGGCCGGCATTCTGCTGGTTCTGGCAGAGACCCTGGCCGTGGCCGGTGACGACGAGGGGGCGATTGCCGCAATCCAGACCCTGCGCCTCGAGCATCCCCGTGGCCCCTTTGCCGGTCCAGCCGCCATCGTCAGAGCCCGTCTGTCGATGCGCGAGGCCGATTACGACGAGGCCCTGGCCACACTCAAGGGGATCGCCGCAAGTCACCCCGAAAGCGGTCTGGACCACGACGCTCTATGGGAGATGGCCCTGGCCGCTCTGGTGACGAACCGGCCTGCCGCGGCACTCGCCCACCTCGACGAGGCCGCTCGCCTGGCCGATTCCGGGCAAGGCCTTCTGATGGGCTTGGCCGAGAAGACGTGCTATTTCCGGGGCGTGGTCTTGCATCAACTCGGGCGCATCGATGAAGGCGTGACGCAATTGCACCGGGTCGCCCGCAACTACCCGCATTCCTACTACAGCGTTCTGGCGGTGTCCCGTCTGCAGGAATGGACCGGAACGCTGCCGGGTCATGCCAACGCCATCACTCCGCTCGAACCCGAAGCCTGCGCAGGCCCCTCGATGGTCGAGGATGCCACGTTGCCCGTTTGCGGGCCCGCACTCGGTCCCCTGCTGCTGTGGCGGCTCGGCTTCGTGACCGAGGGAATCGTTGCGTTGCGGGCCAAGGCGCGACACGGACTTCTGGGCGAGCAAGGCATGGTATTGCTGGCCACGATCGAGATGGCCCGCCATCCGACCGGGGTTTCCCGTGCCCAGAAACTGCTGCGGGGCCTGCCTTCGGACGACACGGAATCCCTGTTTGCGAGGGCCTATCCGCGGCCCTATGGCACCGAGGTCAACAGGGCCGTGCTGGCAACAGGCGTGGATCCGGCCCTGATCTATGGAGTGATGCGCGCCGAAAGCCGCTTCCAGCCCCGCGCCCGTTCACCGGCAGGGGCCGTGGGTTTGATGCAGCTCATGCCGGCCTCGGCCAAGGTGGTGGCCCGCAAGGTCCTCGCTGCGCCGAAGCTGGCTCGGGCCTACCGTCGGCCCGAAGCCAACATCCTGATCGGTTCGGCCCTCCTGGCCGAATTAGGCCGGCATTTTCACGACCACTTGCCGCTGATGCTCACGGGCTACAATGCGGGTTCCGGGGCAGCGCGCAAGTTCTATCGACGGCTGCATCACCTGCCGACCGACCTGTTTGTCGAAGCCCTGCCCTATGGTGCGACCAGCATGTACGTGAAAACGGTGATTGCCTACGCTGCCGGGTATCGCGCCTTCTACGATCGGGATGGGCGCGGGCCGCTCACCTTGTCCACCCGTCTGCCCGACGAACTCGGGCCCTTCATGAAGCCCGCCGCTTCCGCGCCTTCCGAGCCGGCCGGGGCGGCGCTTGCGTCACCGTGAGCACCCCGTATTCCTGACCGACCGGAATCGGGCGCACCCGACCCACGACCCAGAACACGATCCCCACGATGACGGTGGCCAAGGCCACGAGTTGTGCATCCCGCAGGTTCAGGAATCGATCCGGACGCCCCTCCGACTGACGGATGAACTCCACGAAGAAGCGCAACACGCCCGACCCGATGCAGTAGATACCAAAAAGGATTCCGGGGTGGCGGATACGTTTGCGCAAGCCCCACAGCAGGGCGAACAGCAGGAGGTTCGACAAGACCTCATACACCGGGGTCGGGTGCACCAGGTCCGTGGTGGGAATGATGCCGTTCGGATACGACATGCACCACGAGTAGTCGATATCCGTGACGTTGCAAGGGATTCCGTAGTCGCCATCACCCGCGAGATGACAGCCCACTCGCCCTGCGGCATACCCCGTGGCGAGCATCGGTGCCAGGCTGTCGAGCATCACCAACAGCGGCATCTTGCGCCGGCGCCAGTAGATGATGGCGGAAACCGCCGCCAGGATGAATCCTCCGTGCCACGTGAGCCCGGAGCCCGACAACAGGTCCTGCCACGACCAGGTCTCGGCCTCGGTCAGCAGATACGCCAGCTTGGATCCCAGGATGCCGGTGATGATGCAGATCAGCACCGTGGTTTCGGCCATCTCGACCGGCACGTTGCGGCGCCGGAATTCCTTGACCATAAGCCAGTAGCCCACCAGGAAACCGACGGCCATCATCACCCCGTAGGTCCCAATGGGAATCGGATGCTCGATCACGTACGGCCACATGTGCTGCCTCCCGATGGTGCATCGACCCGCGCCATGATGGCTTGCCGGCCCTGCAAAGTCAAACGGGGGCGCCCCTCGCGCTCGACCGTGGTATCATCCCGCCCGGGAGGTGGCCATGCCGCAACGATTGACGTGGTGCGAGGTATCGACCGGTGCCCTCACCGGTAACCTGGCCGAGTTCCGGCGTCTGCTCGGGCCTGGGTGCAGACTCGCGCCCGTGGTCAAGGCGAATGCCTACGGGCATGGACTGGTCACCGCATCCCGGGCCTTCGTTACGGCCGGGGCCGACGTGCTGTGCGTCAATGACCTGTGGGAAGCCGGGGTGTTGCGCGATCATGGGATCACGATTCCCATCCACGTGGTCGGTCATGTGGATGCCGAGCAGGCCGCAGATGCCGTGGCCCTGGACGTTTCCCTCGTCGCTTACGAAACCGCGCTGATCGATGCCCTGAGCCGCGAGGCCGTGCAAGCCAAGCGAACCATCCGGGTCCAGATGAAGGCCGAAACCGGCACCAACCGTCAGGGCCTTCGACTCGACGGCCTGCAGGCACTGGCCCGTCATGCAGCAGGCCGGCCGGGCATCGAATTGGAAGGCCTTTCGATGCACTTCGCAGACATCGAAGACACCACGGATCACACCTTCGCGCGAAGCCAACTCAGTGCGTTCCAGGCGATCGCGACCGCCCTGCGCGCCGAGG
The DNA here is from genome assembly GCA_964424165.1 of uncultured Myxococcales bacterium. GTDB lineage: Bacteria > Myxococcota_A > UBA9042 > DTJE01 > DTJE01 > CAYRIB01. The sequence continues at coordinate 12,610 of CAYRIB010000063.1, forward strand.
GGTTTGCCCTGCCCGTCCTGAGCGTGGCCAATTCCGCGGCCACCATTTTGTGGCCAGAGACGCACCTGGGCATGGTCCGTGTTGGCATCTCGGCCTACGGGATGTGGCCGTCGCGCGAAACATTGCTGTCCGCGGCCATGGCCCACCGCGATCGCTTGGCGCTGAGGCCCGCACTGACCTGGAAGACGCGCATCGCCCAGATCAAAGTGGTGCCGCCCGGAGAGTACGTGGGGTATGGCCGGGCTTTTCGTGCGACCGGCGCGGTGCGAATCGCCATCCTGCCCGTTGGCTACTACGACGGTTACGACCGCAAGCTGTCCGGACTGGCGCACGTGTTGATCGCCGGTCGTCGGGCCCCGGTGCGGGGACGAATCTGCATGAACATGACGATGGTCGACGTAACCGACATCCCCGAGGCCATGGCAGGCAGCGAGGTGGTGCTGCTGGGGGATTCGGGCGACGAACACCTGAATGCAGAGCAGCTTGCGTCCTGGATCGGGACCATCAACTACGAGGTCACGACCCGGATCGCGGAATCGGTGCCACGATTGCAGGTTGCTTGAAGCAAGGAGGCGCGATGCTCAAGATCCCCGACATGACGCCCTGGCCAAGACTGTCGCAGCGCATCGTGGGCGACTACCGCATCTTCCGTCTGGCCGAGGAAGCGTTCTTGCGACCTGCGGTCGACGATCGCGCGTCCGCAACCCACCCCTTCTACGTCATCCTGTCGTGCGACTGGATCAACGTGGTGCCGATCACACCCGAAGGCCGGGTGCTTCTGATCCGCCAGTTCCGCTCGGGCACCGAAGAGATCACCATCGAGGTCCCCGGGGGTATGGTCGAGGCGTCGGACGTGGACCCGACCGACACCGCACGCCGCGAACTCGAAGAAGAATCCGGGTACCGCGCCGACCGGATCGTTTTGCTGCGTTCCCTGCGCCCCAACCCGGCGATCCTGCGCAACTGGTGCCATCTCTTCGTAGCCACGGGGGCGCGCCCGGTAGGCCGCATGAACTGGGACGAAGGCGAGGAAGTCCGCCCGTTCGAGGCCACCTGGGACGAAGTAAACGAGTTGATTCGTTCCGGGGCCATCAACCACAGTATCGTGCTCAATGCCCTGACCTTTGCCCGCCAGTGGCTGCAATCCGAACCCGCCTCCTGAAACACGCATCTTCCAAGGCCCGATAGTTGGTGAGGCCATCCGGGAGGTCTTGAACCATGTCCGTACAACTGTCGCTGCTCACCGCACCCGACCTGCGCCCCTGCGGGGACCCCGAATGCGAGTCGCGTCATCGCCAGGTTCTGGCCGTTGCGCCGGTGATGCGACTCGAAGCCGAGCTCACCAACATGCGGCAGCAGGGTGCGGTCTACTGGATTCCGGACGAATCCGTGCTGGCCCGCCGCCTGGGCGCCGCAGCCCCCCGCCTGCTTTTCTGCCGGGGCCAGCCCCGTGTGTGCGCCCCCGCAGTGGCCATCGTGGGCACGCGCCGACCGGATGCCTACGGCGAGCGGGTGGCCCGGGCCCTCGGACGTGCCCTTGGTGGTGTCGGGGTCACGGTCGTGAGCGGGGGTGCGCTGGGCATCGACACCGAGGCGCACCGAGGCTGCCTGGACGCCGGGGGCATCACGACCGTGGTCCTGGGAAACGGGCTAACACAACCGCATCCCACGGCCAACCAGGACTTGTTCGAACGGGTGGTGGCCTCGGGCGGTTGCGTACTTTCCGAAGCCCCCATGGGGCTGCCGGCCAGCCGATGGGGCTTTCCCCTGCGCAATCGCCTGATCGCCGCGCTCGCAGACGCGGTCATCGTGGTTCAGGCCGGGGCGCGGTCCGGGGCCCTGATCACCGCGGACTGGGCGAACCGCATCAAGGTACCGGTGTGCGTGACGCCCGGGGACCTGTGGTACCTGGGCAACGAGGGCGGTGCCGCTCTGATGGGCGAGGGGGCTCATCCCCTGAACCACCCGGCCGACCTCGGCCGCTTCGGAAGGCTCGCTGACGTGCGGTGGGAGGGCCTGTCATGGCCGCGTCCGGGGCCGCGCCGCAGGGCGATGCCGAGCCCGTGGGACGCGGTCCCTGCGGCGGTCTGGACAAAGCCTGCGGGCGATGAAGAACGGTCGATTCTGAAGGCCTTGTCCAATGGGCCCCTCGACACGGACGCGTTGATCGCGACCACCGGTCTGTCGGTCGGGGCGTTGCAGGCTGCCCTCCTGGGCCTCGAGATCGCCGGCCAGATCCGAAGTCTCGGTGGAGGAACCTGGGTGGCCTTGTAGGGAGAGGTTGCCACACCGCTCCCTGCAGGCAAAGCGAGTTCTGGGACTGCGCAAGCAAGGAGAGTTCCGGGACTGCGCAAGCAAAGCGAGTTTTGGGACTGCGCAAGCTTGCTTGCGCTTTCATACGCCACCTCGAATCGAATCTTCCCAT
>CAYRIB010000064.1:0-4269 GCA_964424165.1 uncultured Myxococcales bacterium
CCTTCGGCGCCGAAGGAATCGTACTGCTTTCGTTTCTGATCGTTGGACAGGACCGCGTAGGCCTCGTTGACGTCCTTGAAACCCTCTTCCGCGGCCTTGTCCCCGGGGTTGCGGTCCGGGTGAAGCTTCAGCGCCAGCTTGTGATAGGCCTTCTTGATGTCATCGGCACTGGCCTTACGGTCTACACCTAGGATTGCGTAGTAGTCTTTGCCCACGAAAACCCCCTTGCGCCATTGCTGTCAATCAGAAGTCGAGGCGCTTGTAACCCTTGTCGCTCTTGGGCTTGTCGGGGGGCGGAGGCGGCCTGGAGACGCCGCCCGACGAGGAACTGCGAACCGGTCGATCCTTGGGCTTGGGTTCGAGCCTGGCGAGGAATACCCCATCGGCCTTGACTTCCACGTCTTGTGACAGATCCTTGTAACCGTCGAGCGCGAACAACAAAGTCCTCTTCGTGGTGTCCGAAGCGAACTCGTGTATGAGCGGGGTCTTGCCGAGCTCTTTTTCCCCGTCCTTGACCACCGCGCCCGATGGCTCGGATTCCAGCTTCATCTTCAGGACGGTCTGCTTCAGTCTGGCCACGAAACTGCCATCCGACCGGATGTCCACGTCAGCCGCGAGCTCCTGGTAGCCGTCGAGCTTGAACACCAGAGCACGGCGGGTCGTGCCGGATGCGAACTCGTGCACCAGCGGGGTACGTCCCAGTTCCTTGTCCCCGTCCCGGACCAGGGCCCCTTTGGGTTCCGACTCGAGGCGCATCTTGACCGGTTCGGCCTTCTTTTCCGGAGGCGGGGTCGGTTGGGCCACGGGCGTGGGCGCCACCACTTCGGGTTGGGGCGCAGGCCTCCCGAACATCCAGTAGGCGCCACCACCCAGGGCGAGCAACAAGACACCAAGGACGATCCCAATCACCAGGCCCTTGCCCGACTTCTTCGGTTCGTCCTCTTGGATGCCTCGTGCCCGCTGACCCCCGGTCGTACGCCGTGGCGGCAGGTTCACCGGGGCATCGTCACGGGCCGCGGGGATCACCGCGGTCCGGGGCACGGGCTGCGACCGTGACGGGGTCTTGCCCCGGGCCGGTTCCTGACCGGTCACGGCGCGCACCGGCTTGCCAGGGGTGATCGCCGGGCGCACCAGGGTGGCCGCATGGGTCTGTTCCAGGAACCCGGCCTCCTGCGGACGGAGCGCATTCGCCGTGGCGATCAATTCCTCGGCCGTGGGCCGAGCCTCGGGGGCCTTGGCCATCATGCGGCGAACAAGGTCCCGAAGCGAATCCGATGCCGGGCAGTCGTCGGGCAGTTCCGGAATCGGGTTTTGCACGTGCATGAACAGAACTTCGACCGACGATTCCGCGTCGTAGGGCTTGGCCCCCGACAGCAGTTCGAACAGCATGACGCCCAGGGCGTAGAGGTCCGCGGACGGCCCGAGATTCTGTCGACCGCGCGCCTGTTCGGGCGCCATGTAGTGCGGGGTTCCGACCGCGACGCCCGTGCGGGTCACCGCGGCCTCGCCGGATTCCATGAACTTCGCGATACCGAAGTCCAGCACCTTGACGAAGTCCGGGTCCCCGAAGATGTCGAGCAGCATGACGTTGTCGGGCTTAAGGTCGCGGTGCACCAGGCCCACGGAATGCGCTTCGGCCAGGGATTGCGCCACCTCGCCCACGATCTTCAGGGCGCGTGAGGGGGCGAACGGACCGTCGGTCTTGAGGGCCTTTCCCAGGCTCTTGCCGTCGAGGTACTCCATGACCATGTACAAGTCGCCGTCTTCGGACTGCCCGAAGTCGAAGACCTTGATGGAATGCGGGTGGGACAAGAGGCTTGCGGCCTTGACCTCGCGATGGAACCGCTTGACCGCTTCGGTCTCGCTGGCATTTTCCATGCGGATGAGCTTTACGGCCACGATCTTCTTCATCGAGGTCTGGACGGCCTTGTATACCGCCCCCATTCCGCCGCGGCCGATCAGGGATTCAATCTTGTAGCGCCCGTCGAGGATCTTCCCGATCATCGGGTCCTGGGTTTCCTGCTTCATCTTCAGGGTCCGGGTCCCGCAAGTCGGACACAGTTCCACATCGCATCGGGTTTCGCATTCGGGGCAGATGAACGAGCTCATGCGCCTACCTCACGACCAATCAGTATATCGCAGACGGGAGCGAGATAGTCAAGGAAAACGACCTCTGCGGGCCATGTTCCAGGCTTGTTTGCGGGGATGACGCGTTGCGTCGCCAGAGGGACTTACTCGGTCCAGATGTTGTAGCGGATCCGGGCCGTGACCCGCAGCGGCGGCAGGGTCGCATCCTTGGTCACCGCGATGTGATACGCGATGCCGTTGCTGCTTTCGTTCTTGGCGGCCTGATCCACGTAGGCGTACCAGTACTTGAAGCCCTTGCCGTTTTCTTCGGGGTGGAAGATGGACAGCGACGACTCGATGAGTGCGTGCGGGAAGTAGCCCCACACCGTCCCGAATTCCACGTCGACCATCAGGGGGTCCGGGGCCGCGTGAGTCTTGGCCGTCTCTTCGTCGGCCCATCGCATCTCGAGCAGCATCTTGGAGTGCGTGTCCTTGTCCGCGTCGAAGTCCTGGCGGCGGTCGTAGGTGCTCAGCTCGAACTGGGTGGTGGTGGCGTCCAGCGTCTGGACCTTGCGGATGGCGTTGGGGCCGGAGGTGGCGTCCGGGTCCCCGAGGTCCGATTCCTCGGCGAGCCCGAGGTCCATGCCCAGGGCCGGGATGCTGCCGGCCACACCGCCGAGTTCCGGGTGGTACCACACCTCGGCCTCGATCTCTGCTCCCTCGATGACGGCCGGGGCGCCTTCGCCCGTGACCGTGATGGTTCCCGCATAGTGGCGGCAGCCGGTCACGAGTCCCAACTTCGTTTCGACCTCGGCGGCCGCGTCCACGAGGCTGCCCTCGATCGTGACGGTGCCGGGTGCGGGCGAGGGGTTGTCGGGGTGGGTGATGGTTCCGGTCAGCACCAGGGTCTGAGGTTCACCGACCGCGGGCAGGGCATCGAGCAGGAGCGGGGTGTCGAGCGTCATCGAGATGCCGCCCTGTTCGCGGAATCCGGCGACCTCGTACACGTTGTCCCCGGTCTTGCGGTACCAGAACTCCGTGGCCTTGGCATCGGGCACGGCCAGTTCCGCCATGGTCGTGGCCTTGTAGCCGATGCGAAGGCGCTTGTAGGTAGTGCCGTCGATCTCCTTGTCGCCTACGATGCCACCGAGGAAGGTGGTCGAAGCAATGCCCGGGATGGTTCCCTGATAGCCGAACGAGGTGGTCTCGGTCACGGGCCCGAACGGGCTCTTCACGTCGCCACCGTCGTCGCCGCCGCACGCCGACAACCCGACGAGCACACACAAGGCGCACAGGATCCGGGCACATGGATGGGTCCCCATGAGGTCCTCCGTCAGATTGAGAATCGATTGATGAACGACATGCGAATCATCGCTCGAAATCGGAGGGATGGGGAGGAAAATCTTTTCCTCGGGAAGCGGCCTACGCCGCAGGCGCGGATGCCCCGGCCACCTGATAGCCGGTGTGGTTGATCCGCCACCGCATCACGTCGACCATGAACCACGCCCCGTAGATCCCGAACGTGATCATGGTCAGCAGCGTGCCCACCAGCAGCTTCACGAAGAGTTGGCCGCCCTCACCGCCGAAGCTGCCCGCGTACGTGACCCCGGCCAGATTCGCCCGGGTGTTCGTGGTCATGAACTTGCACACCTTGGTCATGAACCAAGCGTAGTAGATCCCGAACGTGATCATGGTCAGCAGGATCCCGACCAGCCCGATCACGAAGAACTCGCCCCCGCGGCCCACGAAATCGAACGCGCCGAGCTTCGTTTCGCCGGCCACGACTTCCGTGTTCGAGAACAGGTACTTGTACAGGTCGCACGCGAACCACGCACCGTAGATGCCGAACGTGATCAGGGTCAACAGATAGCCGACGAGGAACTTCACGAACAGCTTGCCTCCGGTCCCGTTGTACTTGAACCGGTACACGGTCTGGTCCGAACCCTTGGCGATCGAGTGGTCGGCCATGTAGTTCATGAGGCGGGTCGCAAACCACGCGCCGTAGATCCCGAACGTGATCATCGTCAGCAGAAAGCCGACGAGCACGATCACGAACAGCTTGCCGCCTGTGCCCGTGAACTCGAACTCGACCGCTCCTTTGACCGGGCGGCCCATGGTGGTGTTCGCGTACACGTACTGAAGGATCGTCACCTGGAACCACGGCCAGTAGATCCCGAACGTGATCATGGTCAGGATCATGCC
>CAYRIB010000064.1:4369-14896 GCA_964424165.1 uncultured Myxococcales bacterium
ATCACGGCCACGGCCATGGGCGCGCGGATCTCCGAACCTTCGGACAAGGCCAGGGCCACGGGCAGCATCCCGAAGATCATGGCGAACGTGGTCATGAGGATGGGGCGCAGTCGCACCGGTCCTGCTTGCAGAAGGGCCGCAGTCGTGTCCTGACCCGCCAGACGCAGATGGTTGGCGTAGTCGACCAGCAGAATCGCGTTCTTCGTGACCAGGCCCATGAGCATGATGATCCCGATGAACGTGGCCACGTTCATGGTGGTGCCGGTGAGCAGCAGCGCGCCCAGGGCCCCGATCAGGGACAGGGGCAACGACAGCATGATGGTCAGGGGGTGCATGAAGCTTTCGAACTGGGCCGCCAGTATCAGGTAGACCAGGATGATCGCCAGAATCAGCGCGCCCATCATGGATTCGAACGACTCGCGCATGATCTGCCCATACCCGTCCCAGGCGGTCTTGAGGTCAGACGGCACGATCTGCTGGGCCATCGCCTCGATCTCGCCCATGGCATCGCCCAAGACCTTGCCCTCGAGGTTCGCGGTGACCGTGACCTGACGCTGGCGGTCGCGGCGTTCGATCTTGGCCGGGCCGGTTCCGGGGTCGATGCTGGCCACGCTCTCCATGGGCACCAGGGTGCCGCTGTTCGAACGTACCGACAGATCCAGGATGTCCGACGGTTGGTCGCGGAACGGCGCGTCGAGCTTTACCTGCACGTCGATCCGGTCCCCGTCGAGCGACAAATCCGTGGCCTTCTCGCCCGCGAAGAACGTGCGGATCGTCGAGGCGGCCATGGCCACGGGCACCCCGAGGTCCGCGGCGAGTCCCCGGTCGATCGTCACCCCCACCTCGGGCTTGCCGCCACGCCACGTGGTGTCCACGTCCACGTAGCCGCCCGCCTGGCGCATGGCGATTGTCATGGCGTTCGCCGCGGCGCGCAAACGGTCGAGGTCGTTGCCCCGGATGTTGAACTGCAGCGCGAATCCCTGCACGCCTGCCATTTCCTCGGCGTTTTTCACCGAATAGGTGGCGTCGTCACGCCCGGACAGGTGCTGTCGGACGAAGACGATCCCCTCTTTCTGCGTGTATGTGCGCTCGTGGCGCTTGACCAGGTTCACCAGGATGCTGCCGCGGTTGACCTCGCCCTGGCTGCCGGCCCCGATGGTCGAGAAGGTCTCGCGGATCCCGGGCACGGCGCGCAGTTCCCCGGATACCTGGTCGAAGAGGGCCGTCGTGGTGTTGATGTCCGTGCCCGTGGGCAGTTCCATCGAGACCTCGAGGGCGCCCTGGTCGGTCTCGGGGAAGAACTCGATCCGCATCAAGGGGCTCAGCGCCAAGGCCCCGACCAGGGTGAGTGCGGCCACCAGCAGGGTGACCCCGCGATGCGCCAGGGCCCAGGCCAGGAGCTTGCGGTACAGGGCGTCCACGCGTCCCAAGAAGCCATCGACCGCACGCGAAAACCGCGAGTGGTGCTCGGTATGCCCCGCGAGCATGCGTGCCGACAGGGATGGTGTGAGCGTGAAGGCCACGAACAGCGACACCGCCACTGCGAAGGCCACGGTCATGCCGAACTGGAAGAAGAAGCGCCCTACCAGGCCCTTCATGGTGGCCACGGGCACGAACACCGCCACGATCGATGCCGTGGTGGCCAGAACCGCGAGCCCGATCTCGGAGGTGGCGTCCATGGCCGCCTGCATGGGCTTCTTGCCCATCTGCAGATGCCGGTTGATCGATTCGATCACCACGATGGCGTCGTCGATCAGGATGCCGATCGATAGCGAGAGTGCCAGCATGGTCATGTTGTTGAACGTGAAGTTCATGAGCTTCATGAACCCGAACGACGCGACCACGGACGTGGGCAGGGCCAGGGCGCTGATGAAGGTGGCGCGCCAGTCCCGCAGGAACAGGAAGATGATGAGGATCGCCAGCAGGGCCCCGTAGATCATGTCGAACTTCACGTCCCCGATCGAGTTCTCGATGAACACCGAGCTGTCCTTGGGCATCGAGATCACGACCCCGGCCGGGAGCCGCGTTTGCAACTGCTCGATCTCGGTCTTGACCGCGTGGGCCGTGGCCACGATGTTGGCGCCCGACTGCTTGCGCACCTGCAATGCCACAGCCGACTGCCCGTTGAGCGACGCGTGGGATCGCTTTTCGGCGGCCCCATCCACGAGGCGGGCCACGTCGCGCACGCGGACCGGCGCTCCTTCCACGCTGGTGATCACGATGTCGCCGAGTTCCTCGATCGAGGCGACCTGACCGTGCGTCTTGATCACCAGTTCCTGGCCTTTGGTCTCGATACGCCCGCCCGGAATTTCGATGTTCTGGGCGGCCAGGGCGCCCATCACGTCGTGGACCGTGAGATAACGGGCGCCCAGGCGTGCTGGGTCCACGAACACCTGGAATTCCCGTTCCTGGCCGCCCACGATGTCCACGCCGCCGACCCCGGAAATGACCTGCAGGCGCTGCTTGATTTCCTTGTCCGCGATCCGCGTCAGTTCCTGCACGCTCTGGGGGCCGGCCACGGCGAGCGACAATATCGGCAGGGCGTTCAGATCGAACTTCTCGACCACCGGGGTTTCGATGTCGTCGGGAAGCTGGCTCATCACGCCGCCGACCTTGTCGCGGACGTCCTGCATGGCCTGGGCGATCGGGACCTCGAGTTCGAACTCCGCGCCCAGGAACCCGACGTTTTCCATGCTCTGCGAATGCAGGGCTTTGAGCCCGTTGATCGTGCTGAGCGCTTCTTCGAGCTTGTCCACGACCTTGGATTCCACGGTCTCGGGGCTGGCGCCCGGGTAGATCACGGTCACGGTCACGAACGGCAGATCCACGTCGGGCATGAGTTCCACGCCGATGTTCGGGTAGACCCAGGTGCCGAAGACCAGCAGCACACCGATCATCACGGTGGCGAGCACGGGCCGCCGAATGGATACCTCGGCCAGCTTCATCGGGAGGCCTCCGAACCGGGTTCGGCCACGCGGGCCTCGGCGTAGAGCCCGGGCATCAGGGCGTGGTCGGCGTTGGGCAGCTCCGCGATGACCGCGAACGTGCGGTTGCGGGGGTCGACCCACGGGGTGACGCGGGTGACGGTGGTCCGAATCTCCTGATTCAGGGCGGGGAAGCGGACCACGAGCGGCGTGCCTTCATGGATCTGGCCGGCGCGGGTGGCCGGGGCGAGCACGCGCAAATCGAGGGGGTCGATCTCTTCGATGACCACGAGGGGGGTCGGCGGCATTGCGGCCGCGAATTCGCCTTCGTTGATCATGCGCTTGATCACCAGGCCGTCGTAAGGTGCCACGATCACGCTGTCGCGATACACCTTGCGGGCCATGTCCAGGCCAGCGCGGGCCTGGGCGAGCTGGGCGCGGGCGGCCTTGAACTGGGCGTCGATGGTGTCGAAATCGCTTTGGGGCACCGAGTCGGTGGCGCGCAGGGACTGCAAACGGTCACGGGCCAGGGTCAGGCCATCGACCTGGGCGGCGGCGGCCTGGACCGCGGCCTCGGCGGTGCGCACGCGGATGACGAAGTCGTGCGGCTGCAGTTCGACGAGGCGGGCGTCCTTATCGACGAACATGCCTTCGCGCACCAGCACGCGTTCCACGATGCCGCCGACCGGGGCCACGAGCACGCTGCGGCGGTGGGCTTCGGTCGACGCGGTCATCAGGGGCGATTCTGCGGCGGTCTGGGCGGCGGGGGAGGGCGAGGCTTTCGCAAGAGGCAACGCGTCAGAGGTGGCGGAGTTCGTGGGCACGGACGGGTTAGCCGAGGGAAGCGACGCCTTGCGACCGGAGTTGCCGCAGGCGACGAGAAAGGTCAGCGATAACGGCAGGATCAGGCATCTGGACGGCATGCAAGGACCTCCCCGGGAACGCACAACGTCTGAATTATAGCGACCCGGATGCCGCCTGTCGCCTCACGAGTCACATCCCGGAACCTCAACGGCGGCCCGGCACATCCCGGATGATGTCCTCCGTCCCCGCTCGCAAAGCGAGACCTGTAGGGCGCGGTCACCAGACCGCGCCGTCCTCGCTCTCGCTACCGACGCCCGTATTCCACCCCTCACCATCCGGCCTCCGCCGTCCGGGGGGCCTTCCCTCCGGGGCACGCGGCGCGGTCGGGGCTTCCTGCCCCGCCCGCGCGCTCCTGCTCGGCGCGCGCCTGCGCAAGTCCCCTCCGCGAAGCCCCCCGGCCCGGCTGCGGCATCGAGGTAACTCTGGACGAGGGCGTGGTGTTCGCCGCAGGGCGTGGTCACCAGACTCGCCGCCCGTTCTTTGTTTGCGAATATGTTCGTTTGTGATAATAATAGCCTCGTCTGTTTTCACCCTGACAAGTAGGGGCCTCATGGACCTGACCGAGCAGTCCCCGGGCCGCAAGATACGCTGCGCCGAGGGATACGAAGCGTTCCTGCCTGCCCCATTGCCCCCTGCCGTCGATTGGTCGCCGGCGCTGGTCCGAGCCCTGTCCGACGCCGACCGGGCTGTGGGGCGTCTGGCCGGCGAGGGGGGACGGCTGCCCAACCCGCATGTGCTCCTTAGACCCTTCGTGCGACGCGAGGCCGTGCTGTCCAGCCGCATCGAGGGCACCCAGGCGACTCTGGGCGAAGTGCTGGCCGCCGAGGCAGGGGCGGCCGTGGAGCGCAGCCCGGACGATTTGCGGGAGGTCGGCAACTACGTCGTTGCCCTGGAGTACGGTATCGACCGCCTGAAATCGCTTCCGCTGTCGCTGAGGCTTCTGCGCGAAATCCATGCCCGGCTGATGGAAGGTGTCCGTGGGGACCGGGCCACGCCCGGGGAATTCCGCCGGTCCCAGAACTGGATCGGCCCGGCGGGATGCACTCTGGCGAACGCCAGTTACGTGCCACCGCCCCCGGCCGAAATGATGCAGGCCTTGGATGCCTGGGAGAAGTTCCTGCTGGACCGATCGCTGCCTCCGCTGGCCCAGATCGCGTTGGCGCACTACCAGTTTGAGGCGATCCATCCGTTCCTGGACGGCAACGGACGCGTCGGCCGGTTGCTGATCACGTTGTTCCTGATCGAGCGGGGGGTCCTACCCTCGGCCCTGCTGTATCTGTCCGCCTTCTTCGAGGCCACCCGGAAGGACTATTACGGACACCTGAGGGCCGTGACGGTTCGGGGACAGTGGGCCGCCTGGCTGGAGTACTTTTTCAACGGCGTGGCCCGACAGGCCGAGGACGCCTTGAGCCGGGCGGAACGCATCAACGCCCTGCTGGATCAGTGGCGCCATGCGATGGCAGGGGCGCAGTCCAAGGTCCCCCTGGCCCTGGTCGATCTGCTGGCCGAGAACCCCTACTGGCGCGTCAAGCGGGTGGCAGAACGTCTGGGCGTCGCTTTCACGACCGCCCAACGTGCCGTCGACCACCTGCAAGAGCTCCACATCCTCGCGCCGACCACTGCTGCCAAGCGGGACCGGGTCTTTTGTGCCGGTGCCGTCCTGGACATCCTGGAGGAGTCGGCCAGCCTGGTACCGGTGAAGTAGGACCGCGTCTGTGCCCCGGTGGGCCCGCGACACTCCGCCCTCTGTCCCCGCGAGCGAAGCGAGACCTGTAGGGCGGGGTCACCAGACCCCGCCATCGACCGAGGCGCCCGTATTCCAATCTTCACCGTTCGGCCTCCGCCGTCCGGGGGGACTTCCCTCCGGCACAAGCGTCGCTCGGCACAAACCTCCAACCGGTTTCGTCATCGGGTCGTTCCGGGCTATACTTGTGCGCGAGGAGCAGAACCATGAGCGACCGCAGCGCATCATCGTCGAGAATCCGACCCGAGGACGAGGTCCCCTACTTCCTCTGGGATCGTCACGTGACGGTCGGCCGGTTGCGCGAGGCTCTGGGCAATCGCGGCGACCCACAGCACGTATCGCTGCTGCGGGTCTTGCTGCGCGAGGCCCGGCCGGACGAGGTGTGGGCATTCGTCACCCCGCAAGCGATCGCACGGGAGTGGGCGGACGTCCGCGACGGCCTTGGACGGCGCCGCGCTTTTTGGGAGTGGATTCTCGGCGAATGGAGAACGCATGGATTGCTTGAGTAGCACCCTCACTCCATTGCAGCAGGAGATCCTGGATGCCCTGCGGGATGTCCCCGGGTTCTACCTGACCGGGGGCGCGGCCCTTGCGGCAAAGTATCTTGGGCATCGTCAGTCGTATGACCTCGACCTCTTCGTAGTCCAGGCAGAAGACGTCGAGGTTCTCGGGGCAAGGCTTCGCGCAACGGCCGCCGAGCGAGGTTGGGCGGTCGAGGAAGTGCAACGGTATCCCGGCTTCCTGCGGTGCATTATCCGGAACAAGGATGCGGCAACCCTGGTCGACGTGGTGCACGAGACCACGCCGCAGGTGGTTGAACTGGACGCCAAGCCGATCCACGGCGGGGTCCGGTTCGACGCCATCGAGGACCTTGTTGCCAACAAGCTCTGCGCGATTCTGGGGCGGGGGGAGGTCAAGGATCTGGTGGATCTCTTCTTCCTGACGGAAGCGGGCGTGGACGTGATCGGCCACCTTGATCATGCCCGTCAGAAGGACGCGGGGCTCGACGCCGCGACGCTTGCGTACGTGCTTCGCGGGATGGCGGTAAACACCGAGGGCCTGCTTCTCGTGCGACCGGTCTCCGAGGAAGACCTGAAGGGGTTTCGCGATCGACTGGTCGATCGTCTAGTGCATTTGGCTTGGCCGGGATAACCACGGCAGTCGTCTGGTACCACCCCTGTCCCCCCCGCGAGCGAAGCGAGACCTGTAGGGCGGGGTCACCAGACCCCGCCATCGACCAAGGCGCCCGTATCCCAATGTTCACCGTTCGGCCTCCGCCGTCCGGGGGGCCTTCCCTCCGGGGCACGCGTCGCGGTCGGGGCTTCCTGCCCCGCCCGCGCGCTCCTGCTCGGCGCGCGCCGATCACCGGTACCCCGGAAAGGGGGCGCGCGCCTGCGCAAGTCCCCTCCGCGAAGCCCCCCGGCCCGGCTGCAGCCTCGAGGTGGTGCGAAAGAGGGACAAGGTGATCGTCACCCTGTCTCCGGTATGGTCCATGCTGGCCACGACGGTTCAGTCGGGGGTTGTCCGGGTCATGATCGTGAAGAGCTTGTCCCAGGCTTCGTCCCATGTCTTTCCGCCATGCAGCGTCAGCACTCCAAGAGCCGTAAGAACGGGCGAACAGGCCTCCTTGTCATCCTCGCAGGTGAGCCGGAAGACACGTGGCTTCGCGTCGTTGGCGGACGTCGTGCCTCCTTGACGCTTCGTGGCTTCGACGCGCTTCATGTGATTGCGGCAGCGCATCTGGATGTACCACCACAGGTCCCACTCGTCCGGTCCGGCACCAACCCCGAGGAGCAGCAGCGGTGCGTTGATGGTCTTGGCGATCCAGTGGTCGATGTCGTGGGTCGAGGGATGAAACCGATAGGCGTTGAGGTCTTCGAGCGTTTGCTCTCCGAGCGGCTTGATCGGTCGGCTTGCCTTGTTCTCCTCTTTCTCCCAGGCTTTGTGGGACGCGAAGGCTGCGATCATCCCGGCAATCTGTCGGCCATAGCGCTGGACACCGAGAACGAGGCTTTTGGGGCTGCGCGTCGTTCCGTGGGGATGCCAGACGATTCGTCGAGTGCCGGAGCCGCTGCTGAGCTTGAATGATTCGCTTTTTGGCTTGCGATTCCGAAGGCTTTGTGACTCATGGATGACTGGCTCCCCGGCGACCAGAAGTCCATCGAACGAGAGGTCCACGACATCGGCACAGCAGAGGCTCCAGAAGGCCTTGCGCTTGCGCATGACATCCGGGTCATTCTCGTGCCGCGCAACTTGGACATTGAGCCAGCGCGTGACGAAGCTTCGGGCCAAATGGTTTTCACGAACGGCAAACTGTTTGTCCGCCCCTTCCATCGAATTGCTGACCATCTCCTCCCAAGCCAACGAGAAGCCAGAGCCATGATCAAGCAGTCTCGGCCGAGGCACACCCGCACAATGGGCCACGCCCGCCAGAAGCGCCTTCCAGTCCACCAGGCCGTCCGGGTAGGCCAGACCATCCAGTAGCCATCTCCGAAATCCCGTACCCAGGACAGGCACCATCAAGCGTTCCCGCCCTTCGTGGCGCTCCCTGCAATCCAGTTTGAACTGCTCCCAGCCTTGATCTCGCGTTGAGGCGCTCATCGTCATCACTCCTTGCCGAACCGAGGTTACTGTGCGCTGTCGCACCCGCCGTACGTGTTGACGCACAGGTACACGCACTGCGACGACCACTCCACGATGCAGCACTCCGGCATCTCCGCGCAGACGTTCGTCTCGCACTGGCATCCCCCGCACCCGGGGCTGGCGCTGTAGTAGCAGCCGCCATTGCACGCCGGGACTCCCTCGAACCGGCAGGCACCCGTCGTCGGGTTGCAGAAATCGGTGGTGCACACGTTGCTGTCGTCGCAGACCTTGGGGGTTCCCTGGCACTGGCCGTTCAGGCACACGTCGTTCTCGGTGCACAGATTCCCGTCGCCGCTGCAGGGGTTCGTGTTGTTGCTGGCCCGGCACTTCCCGTCCACGCAGACGTTCGTGGTGCAAACGTTCTGATCGTCGCAGTCCGCGTCGTTGTAACAGTCGCCGTTGTTCGAAGGTCGGTAGACGATCCCGCCGCCGTCCCCGTCCTGGCCCATGGACGTCCAGGCGGTCACCCAGGTTCCGTTGGACCGCGCAATGATGCGCGGCGCGCCCTGGTCTCCGGTCGTCGTGCGGTTCGCCATCCACTCCAGGGCCTGTTCCGTACCGTTGTAGTCAAAGCGCGTGGCCTTGGCGGCCAGACCATCCTCGTCGGGCGTCTGCCAGGCCAGCAGGATGTTGCGGTTCGGCAGGATGGAGATCGCCGGCAGCGTCTGGTCTCCGGTCGTAACGCGGTTGACCTTGAACTCGCCGGCGAGGGCCACGCCACTGGCATTGAAGCGCCGAGCGTAGATCCCGTACCCGCTGCCATCGCCCGTGGATGATTGCCAGGCCACGGTGATCTGGCCCTCCGAGTCCACGGCCACGACCGGCTCGGTCTGGGCGCCGTTGGTGGTCTGGTTGACCAGGATCGGGTCCGTGGCCGCGGCGCAGTTCGAGTTGATAAGACGCAGGTAGACGTCGAAATCAGACCCTGTTGCGACCTGGTCATAGGAGGCCCAGACCACGGCGTACAGGCCGCTTCCGCCGGGATATGCGGCGATGTGCGGGCGAACCTGCTTATTGGTCGTGTAGAGGTTCACGAGCCCGTCGTTGTCCACCGGTTCGCCGTACAGGTCGAAGCACCGCAGCATCACGTCGTAGTCCGCCCCGCCTGGCGCGGAGTAGGTCTCCCAGACCACGGCGAAGGCGCTGTTCGGCTGGTACGCGACCCGGGGCCGCAACTGCTCGTTGAGGGTGGTGGTGGACACGGCGAATTCGCTTCCATTGCGGGTACCGTCGGGGTGATAGCGTGCTCCAAAGATGCCCTCCAAGTCCCCATCCTGCCCATACGACTGCCAGACCAGGATGGCATTGCCCGACTGGTCGAGCGTGATGTCGGGCGCCTTCTGGTCACCTGTGGTGTGGGTGTTGACCCGAAACTCTCCGCCCACGGGAACTCCATCGGCTCCGTAACGTCGAGCAAACACCCCGAGTCCGTTGGTGTCCGGGGACGCCCACGCGAGCCAGAACGACGCGTCCCCCGGTGTCCCGGTTGCGGGCATGAGCGCCGCACCCGCGACCATCGACTGCTCGCCGGTCCTGGTGACGTTGGCAAGAATCTCCTTGATGCCGTTGTCGGGATTGCCGAGTTTGTCGAACCGACGCAGGTAGATATGCCCGGTCGCCTCGTTTCGCCAGATCACCGACGCGTAGTCGCCCGATGTGTTCGTGGTGACGTCTGGCTGATGCTGATTCCCTGTCCAGATGCGATTCAGCACCTTCTCATCGGTGCTGGGCAACCCGGCAGCCGAGAACCAGCGCCCGACTATTCCCTTGCGATCACCGTCTCGAGCTGCCTGGTCCTCCCAGACGATCACGAAGCTTGAGTCGGGATATCCTGCCGCCCGGGGATGTACCTGAACACCCGGTAGTGTCGTGTTTACCGTGAACTCCGAGCCCATCTTTGCCCCCGGCTCGGACCGGAACAACTGGGCGAGAATGTCGCCATTGTTGTTGTTCGTCTCCCAGACGATCAGGTATCGTCCGTTGGCCAAGGCCAGTACCCGCGGGTTCTGAGGACTGTTCCCGGTGGAAGTATTGGCCTGGAATTCGGCACCGTCCAGGGCCAGCGTCGCTGCGTATTTCTGCGCGCGAACATTGCCATCGGAGATCCAGACGGCGACAAAGGACCCATCCGAGAAGCCTGTCGCAAATTGTTGTGTTCCAGCACTGCGGACCAAGGTCGCTACGCCGGTAACACTATCTTGACTGAAGAGTGCCGAATCGTTAGCAGCTAGAACCGAGTTTCCGGCGGCACCCCAACGCACGAGCGCCTTGTTCCCCGTCGATGAACCGGGGATATCCCCAAGATGCGTGGTATTGCCGAACACTTGATTGCAGAGCCTGAGGTACGTCGTT
>CAYRIB010000065.1:0-14619 GCA_964424165.1 uncultured Myxococcales bacterium
ACGCTTCTATCATTGCGAATCGAGATGTGTCAATCACCGGGTGTCGCGCAAATGGAACAGCGCCCAAATGACGATCGGCGGCAGGTGGCTGATTCCGTATTCGATGCCCTTACCTGTCTGGGTCGCCCGCATTCCAAGGTTCACCGTCCGGCCTCCGCCGGCCGGGGGGCTGGCTCCGGGGCACGCGTCGCGGGCGGGGCCTCCTGCCCCGCCCGCGCGCTCCTGCTCGGCGCGCGCCGATCATCAGGACCCCGGCAAGGGGGCGCGCGCCTCCGCAAGTCCCCTGCGCGCAGCCCCCCGGACCTGGCTACGGCCTCGTGCTGGATTCCGGCCCAGATGGGTTGCTACGGGATGGGCCTCATCCACAAAGCCCTGGAGTGACTTGTGACCAGGGCTACCCTTTCCCTCCCCCGGCTTGCTCTGTGTGCCATTCGAATGCTACCTTTCCTTGAGAAGAGGCCGATGAGATGATGAACGCCGACACCTTTCTGGCGCGCTGGGCCTCGAGCGCGGGGTCCGAGCGCGCGAATGCCCAGCCATTCTTCTTGGATCTATGCGATCTTTTAAATGTGCCACGTCCCGCCACGGGCGGGGATGGCTTTGATGACTACCGGTTTGAGAAGCCCCTAGAAATTCCGCATCCGGATGGCCACCGTTCGGTGGATCGCATCGACTTGTACAAGAGGGGCTGCTTCGTCATCGAGGCGAAGCAGGCGCAGGCAGAGGGCAGCAGCGGCTCCGGGCCCCGGCGCAACACGCGCGCCTGGTTTGTCATGATGGAGGGGGCTTTTGCCCAGGGACGCAACTACGCAGTCAATCTTCCCGAAGGCCGGCCGCCATTTCTGATCACCTGTGACATTGGTCATTGCTTCGAAATATGGGCCGGGTTCGGCGGCGACTACGGACGTTATGGCGCGCGCCGCACCATCCCGCTCACGGACTTGGCCCGCGAGGAGGTCCGACAAGAGCTTGCAGCCATCTTCACGGACCCCTGGTCACTGGACCCGGCACGGCGCGCGGCCCGGGTAACCCGCGAAATCGCGTCGTACCTCGCGGACCTGGCCCGCGCCCTGGAGGCCGATGGCAGTGACCCGGAAACCGTGGCGCGCTTTCTGATGCGCTGTCTTTTCACCATGTTCGCTGAAGATGTGGGTTTGCTCGAAGGCGACCTCTTCACAGCCACGTTGAGAGACGTCTGGATCCCCCACCCAGAACGCTTCCCAGCGGGCGTCGAGGCGCTGTGGAAAGAGATGAATCGCGGCGGCATGTATGGGCCACACCCGATTCGCCGTTTCAATGGAGGGCTGTTTCGCGAGGTACACGCCATCCCGCTGACCCGCACACAGCTCGATTCGTTGTCAAAGGCAGCACAGTGCGACTGGTCGGACGTTGAGCCCGCCATCTTTGGCACCATGCTCGAACGTGCCCTCGATCCGCACGAGCGGCATCGCCTGGGCGCCCACTTCACGCCGCGAGAATACATCGAACGCCTTGTTCGCCCCACGGTCATCGAGCCCCTGCGGGCCGAGTGGGACGCGGCGCGTGCCGTTGCCCGCCAGATCATGGAGCCGGAACAAGGCATGCCGACATCGTCGAATCAGAAGGCTGCTGGAAGGCTGCTTCAGCAATTCTTGCAACGACTGTGTGCAACCCGGGTCCTGGACCCGGCGTGCGGCACCGGTAATTTCCTGTATGTCACCTTCGACTTGGTCAAACAGCTCGAGGCCGAGGTCCTGCGCGAGATGGCCGACCTGGGGGATGCCCAGCTCGCCCTGGAACTTGCAGGAGTCCGCGTGGTCCCCGAGCAGTTCATCGGCATCGAGATCAATCCGCGTGCACAGGCCATTGCGGAACTGGTGCTGTGGCTCGGGTACCTGCAGTGGGCACGCCGCGCCGGTGTGACGCTCGCAGACCCGGTGCTGCGAGACACACGCAACATCGCCTGCCGCGATGCCATCCTCGATCACGCCCCGCCCGTGTTGCGACGCGATGCGGCGGGGCGGCCGGAAACGGTCTGGGACATGCACACCCTCAAGATGCATCCGATCACGGGTCGTGAGGTGCCCGACGAGGCTGCCCAGGTGGTTCTGTCCGACTATCCGAATGCCCGAGCCGCCGACTGGCCACAGGCCGATTTCATTGTCAGCAACCCACCATTCCTAGGCAACAAACGCATGCGCGAGGCCCTTGGGGACGGTTACGCCGAGGCCTTGCGGCGCGCCTGGCCGCACATGGAGGGTAGTGCGGACCTCGTCATGTATTGGTGGGACAAGGCCGCCGAGCGGGTGCGCCATGGACATGTGCGACGATTCGGGTTCATCACCACGAACAGCATCACCCAGACCTTCAACCGCAAGGTTTTGGAATCCCACATGAAGGCCACCCATGACCCCCTCGCCATTGCGTGGGCGATTCCCGACCACCCGTGGGTCCTGAACGGAGCCGCGGTGCGCATCGCCATGTCGGTGGGTTGTCGTGCCAGCGACCTGCTGCAGCCCCCGGTCTTGGGCCAGGTCCTGTGCGAGAACGACCCGGATTGCGCACCGACCGGTGCAGCGCGCCTCGTGGACGTGGACTTCCGATCGGTGGTCCGCATCCACCCGGACCTGTCCGGGGGAGCCAACGTGGCGGATGCCGTGCCTTTGAAGGCGAACATGGGCTTGTCGTACCAGGGAATGAACCTGGTTGGCCAGGGCTTCCGCCTCAGCCGGCAGGAAGTCGAAGGCCTCGGGTATGACCCCAATCGCCTCCCGCCCGTCATTCGACCGTACATGAACGCCAGGGAACTCACACAAAAGCGCGAGGACCGTTTTGTCATCGACCTGTTCGGCTTGGATGCCGACGAGGCCCGCCAGCAGCACCCGGCCTTGTACCAATGGCTGCTGGAGAGGGTGAAGCCCGAAAGGGACCACAACAAGAGGGATTCATATCGGCTCAAGTGGTGGATCTTTGGCGAACCGCGGTCGCGAATGCGACCGGCGATGGAGGGCCTCTCCCGGTTTGTGATCACCCCCGAGACCGCCAAGCACCGATTCTTCGTGTTCGCGCCACTGGATCTGCTGCCGGACCATCAACTGTATGCCGTCTGCACGGACGACGCACTGGTGCATGGGGTGTTGTCGTCACGACATCACATCGCATGGGCACTTGCGGCTGGCGCCACACTCGAGGACCGACCGCGCTGGCGAAACAACGCGTGCTTCGACCCCTTCCCCTTCCCCGACGCAACCGAGAGCCAGAAGACCCGCATTCGCGCACTGGCCGAACATCTAGATGCACATCGCAAGCAGGTTCAAGCGGCGCATCCTGAGGCCACGATGACCGTGATGTACAATGCTCTCTTGCGCGTTCATGAGACTGCAGCGCGGGGGGCCTCGCTAACCGACCGGGAGCGGGCCTTTCACGACGCGGCCCTCATCGGGGTTCTGCAATCCCTTCATCACGATCTAGACGTGGCCGTGGCGGAGGCTTATGGCTGGCCTGCTGACTTGCCAAGCGACGAGATTGTAACCCGTCTCGTCAGTCTCAACGCCATTCGGGCGGCTGAGGAGCAGGACGGCTTCATCCGGTGGCTGCGTCCCGAATTCCAGCGGCCTCGTGCCGGTGTTCCTGACACCACGCCATCCACCCTCACTGATCAGGCCCTCCCGGACTTGCGTCCCAGCCCCAGGGTCCACGTCCTTGAGCCAACCGCCAGGCCTTGGCCCAAGGACCGCTACGACC
The DNA here is from genome assembly GCA_964424165.1 of uncultured Myxococcales bacterium. Lineage (GTDB taxonomy): Bacteria > Myxococcota_A > UBA9042 > DTJE01 > DTJE01 > CAYRIB01. The sequence goes on from CAYRIB010000065.1 coordinate 3,724, forward strand.
AGATCAAGGCTGTGCGCGACCTGATGGCGACACGCCCCGGCACCTGGACCGCTGCAACGGTTGCAGCCACCTTCAAATCCGCCAGCCCCGACGCGGTACGTCGCCATCTCAGCGTCCTGGAGCGAATCGGGGTCCTGGTCGCCTACAAAGACCCCCATGGCGAGCCACACTGGCACATCGGCACGGCCTGACGATCCAGCGAATCGCCTGACTCGCGGAAGACGAAACCAGGAGCGCCAGGGTCACCTCAAGGCCGAAGCCAGGACCGGGGGTGCACGCAGAGGGGACTTGCGCAGGCGCGCGCCCCCTTGCCGGGGTCCTGATGATCGGCGCGCGCCGAGCAGGAGCGCGCGGGCGGGGCAGGAGGCCCCGCCCGCGACGCGTGCCCCGGAGCGTGCCCCCCGGCCGGCAAGGCCGCACGGTGAACGTAGGAATAAGCCCCGTGAAGGCTCGGCGCTCACTGACGCCGCCCCATAGGCGCCAAAGCGCAAGCAAGCGTGCGCACTCCCAAAAAGACTCGTTTTGCGCTCAAGGACGCTGGGGGTCTTGAATCAGGCGGTTCCCATGACGGCCTGCAACGCTCGGATGCGATCTCGCAACTCGGCGGCCTGTTCGAATTCCAGACGGATCGCCGCCTGTGCCATCTGCTTGCGCAGTCGCTCGATCAGTTTCGCGGTCTTCTTCGGGTCGTCGACCAGCTTGTGCAGGTCCTCGGCCCCCTTCAATCCGAACTCGCTCACCGCCTCCTCGGCCTGATCCACCCAGAAGATCCGGTGCTCCACCGTCTTCGGTACGATCCCGTTCTTCTCGTTGAATTCCTGCTGCATCACCCGCCGCCGCCGCGTCTCGTCGATCGCGCGGCGCATCGAATCGGTCATCCGATCCGCATATAGAATCACCGCACCGTTCACGTTGCGAGCGGCCCTGCCGAACGTCTGGATCAACGCCCGCTCACTGCGCAAGAACCCTTCCTTGTCCGCGTCGAGGATCGCCACCAGCGACACCTCGGGCAGATCCAACCCCTCGCGCAACAGATTGATCCCCACCAGGGTGTCGAACACACCGGCCCGCAAGTCCCGGATGATCTGGATGCGATCCAGCGTGTCCACGTCCGAATGCAGATAACGCACCCGGATCCCCATCTCGGCCAGATACTCGGTCAGGTGCTCGGCCATCTTCTTGGTCAGGGTCGTGACCAGCACCCGCTCCTTACGCTCGACCCGTGCCCGCACCTCGCCCAGCAAATCATCCACCTGATGCGTGGCCGGCCTCACGTCCACCGTCGGATCCAGCAGCCCGGTCGGACGCACGATCATCCGGGCCACCCGCTCGCCGGCCAGGTTCATTTCGTGGTCCGCGGGCGTGGCCGATACGTAGATCGTCGGTCCCCGCAACGCGTCGAACTCGTCGAACCGCAACGGCCGGTTGTCGAGCGCGGACGGCAGCCGGAACCCGAAGTCCACCAGGACCTCCTTTCGCGAACGGTCCCCGCGGTACATCCCGATGATCTGCGGCACGGTCATGTGGCTCTCGTCGAGCACCACCAGAAAGTCCTTCGGAAAATAGTCAACCAGCGTGGGCGGCGGTTCCCCCGCCTGACGCCCCGTCAGATGCCGCGAATAGTTCTCGATGCCCGCCACCCGCCCGAATTGTTCGAGCGACTCCAAGTCCGAGCGCGTCCGCTGCTCGAGCCGTGCCCGTTCCAGGACCTTGTTCTGCTGTTCCAACTCGACCAGGCGCTGCCGCAACTCGACCTGGATCGTTCGCACCGCATCTTGAATCCGGTCCTGCGTGGTCACGTAGTGGCTGTTCGGGAAGATCCCGGTCTTGTGCAATCTCCGCAGTAACGTTCCCCGCAGCGGCTCGAATTCGTGGATCGCCTCGATGACGTCGCCATCCAGTTCGATGCGCAGGGCGCTTGCCTCCTCGGACGGCGGAAAGACCTCGACCACGTCGCCCCGCACCCGGAAGGTGCCCCGCTCGAAACCGATGTCGTTGCGCAGGTACTGCAGTTCCACCAGACGTGACAGGAGTTCCTCGCGGTCACAGACCTCGCCCTCCTCCACGAACGCCACCATGCCGTAGTACGCCTCGGCCGACCCCAGGCCGTAAATGCAGCTCACCGACGCCACGATCAACACGTCCTGCCGCTCGAACAGGCTCTTCGTGGCCGAATGCCGCATCCGATCGATCTCGTCGTTGATCTGCGAATCCTTCTCGATGAAGGTGTCGGTGGACGGAACGTAGGCCTCGGGCTGGTAGTAGTCGTAGTACGACACGAAGTACTCGACCGCGTTGTCGGGAAAGAACTGCTTGAACTCACCGTACAACTGGGCAGCCAGGGTCTTGTTCGGGGCCATCACCAGGGTCGGGCGGTTCAACTGTGCAATCACGCTGGCCACCGCGAAGGTCTTGCCCGATCCGGTCACGCCCAGCAGCACCTGATCGCGTACCCCCTGCCGCACCCCATCGACCAGGGTTGCAATGGCCGTGGGCTGATCCCCGGCAGGCTGGTAATCACTGACGAGCTTGAATGGAATCATGGCAGCCCCAGTCGGTCAGACGTCAGGGGGCATCCCCGGTCCACGTGCCGTCGCGGGGCACGAACGCACTTTCGACCCGTTCGTAGTAATCGATGATGCTTCGGACATAAGCACGCTTGTCGATGTAGGACCCGGGGAAGAAGCTGCGCTTGAACCCGTAGATCACGATGTTGCGCAACTCCTTGGCCGTCAGATTGAAGTGCTGAATCGCCTTGATGTATTCGTCGGTCACCGTGGTGTGCGACATCAACCGGTTGTCGGTGCAGATCGTCGTGGACAGCCGCATCTGACGCATGTCCTTGAAGGCATGGTCCGCCAGACTCTTGAGGTTCGGGTTCGTCTGCAGGTTGCTGGTCAGGCACACCTCGATCGTAATCCGGCGGTCCGCGATGTACTCGGCCAGGGCACGAACATATTCCGCCTTGTCGCGGATGGTCGGGCTCTTGATCATTTCCGGGCTCAGCAGGTAGTAGCCGTGTCCGATCCGGTCCGCGTGCAGGTCCGTGATGGCCTGGAAGATGGATTCCGCACCATAGGCCTCGCCCGCATGCACCGTCTTCTTGAGGAACTTTTTGTGCGCATACTCGTAGGCCGGGCGATGGTCCTCGGCCGGGAATCCTTCCTCGCGCCCGGCCAGATCGAAGCCCGTGATCGGGATGTGGTCCTGGTCGCGGCATGCCACCGCGGCCTGAACCATCTCGAGCGAGGCCATCGAATACACGTCCGTTCGGGGCGAGAAGGGATGCACCCGCATCAGATCCGCATAGTACGGACCGCTCGCTTCATCGAAGAAGCGCAGTGCACATACCGTGATGCCGTAATGATGCAAGGGCTCGGCCTTGCCCGCGATCCGCGCGTTGAACTGGGCCGCGGCCCGCGCCAGCCCCCGATTGACCACCTGCAGCACGTCACGGATGGTGAACTGTTCGTGCACGTGCAACTGCGGGGCGAAGCGCACCTCGAAGTAGCGCACGCCTTCTTCGAAGTTGTCTTCGGCAAACTCGAAGGCAATGCGTTCCAGGGCCTCGGGATCGCGCATCACCGACAAGGTGTACTGGAACCCGAGCAGATACTCGTTCAGGTTCGCGTACCGGTCCTTGAACACGGTCTCGCGCAACCCTTCGACCGTGTACGAAGGCAGCTCGACATGGCGTTCCTGCGCCAGCTCGATCAGCGTCGGAATCCGCAGCGAACCGTCGAGGTGCACGTGCAGATCCGTCTTGGGCAATGCACGGATATAGCGTTCCAGGTCCATGTCAGTAGTCGTCCTGCTTGAGTCCTCGGAAAAGCCTTCCCGCGGCCCGGCATTCCGCCTCGGCCGCCGAGACCAGGTGTTCCATGGTGATCCTCTTGGTATCCCGGGCCGCCTTGTAGGCTGCGCGCAGAATCGAGTTCTTGATGGACCCGCCCGCGAGTTCAAAGCTCTCGCCGATGAGGTCCCAGTCGACCGACGGGTCGATCGGGCATTCCTTGGGCACCAGACCCTGCCAGATCTTCGCGCGGTACTTCTTGTCCGGGAACGGGAACCGGATCTTGAACTGGATGCGGCGTTCGAACGCCTTGTCGAGGTTCTTTTCCAGGTTGGTCGTCAGGATCACGACCCCGTCGAAACGTTCGATTTCCTGCAGCAGCAGGTTGATTTCCATGTTCGAGAAGCGGTCCACCGACGTTTCGACCTTCACGCGCGTGGTGAACAGCGCATCCGCCTCGTCGAACAGCAGGATCGAACTGTTGGCCCGCGCGGTCTGGAAGATGCGCGCGATGTTCTTTTCGGTCTCGCCGATGTATTTGCTCATCACGCGGGGAATGCTGATCTGGTAGAGATTCTGATTCAGCTCCTGGGCCAGAATTTCGGCGCACAGGGTCTTTCCCGTGCCCGGCTCACCCACGAACAAGCAGCACAGTCCCTTGCCGGTGGAAAGCTTCTTGCCGAAGCCCCAGCGGGTCATGATGAAGGTCTTGTGCTTGGCCGCGTCCATCACCTCCTTGACCTGCTTCATCTCATCCTCGGGGAGGATCAGGTCTTCGAGGCTCAGCTTGTGCTTGCGCCGCATGGAGTATTCCTCCATGTCGGCACGGATCTGGGCCCAGGCCCCGGAAGACAGGTCTTCCTGGGACAAACTCTCGGACTGCCTCGACGATGAAAGTTCGCGCGCGACCATGATGGCGTTGCGGACCTGGGCCCCGTTGAAATCGAAGCTTGCCGCCAGGGCCGGAAGGTCCACCGATGCGTCGAATTTCAGTTGGCTGCGCTCGGCGTGCAGGCGCCACAGCAGTTCCCGCTGGGCCGGGTCAGGTTGCTCGAACTCGACCTGATACCCGATGTACCGTTCGAGCGAGGGGTCGAGTTGCTTGGGGTCGTTCGTAAGCAGGGCAACTAGGCCGTGATGACGTTCGAAATGCTTGTACATACTGGGGATTCTGGCATTCTTCTGACTGAAGATCGCCTCGCAGTGATCAAAGGCCAGGATGGCACCCCGCAGGCGGGCGTCGAGGAACAGGGAATCGAGCGTGTCCCGGAAGGCCATGTCATCCGCGGCCAACTTCGCACAATCCACGGTGATCAGAGGGACACCGGCCTCGCTGGCCATTACCCGCGAGAACAGGCTCTTCCCCGTACCGGGCGGACCGGACATCCCGACCACCACGGCGCTTGCGTCCGGCGTGGTCAACACCCGGGCCTGCCAGCCGCGAACGATGGCCATGACCTCGTCGCGCGCCTTGGAATCCATGATGATGTCGTCCCGGTGCTCCGACGGGTGTGTCAGGTCGCAGAACGCGGCCACGGTCTTGTCCAGGAAATCCTGCTGCAACACGAAATTGATCACCCGATCCGGCACGCGGAGTTCCTGGGACAACAGCACATCTGCCGTGGCATCCCGGGGCAACGCCAAACTCAGCAGGCGTTCCCGCACCAGTCGGGCGCGCGGCAGAAAGAAGCTGCGTGCCCGCAAGCGTTCGACGCGCGTGTCGAACAGGATGCTCAGAATGAAATCCACGTCCACGAAATCCAGCAGGACGTTGTCCTTGAAACGCGCGATGCGCTTGCGGAAAGTTGCGTCCAAGGTGGGTGCCAGGGCCAGGCGAAGGATCGCCACCTCCTCGGCAACGAGCGAGTGCCGCTTGACCAGGGCTTCGAACGGCACCACGCCCCCGAACCGGGCCGCATGCTGGGCGTTGGCCTCCATCTCACGAAGCGCGGCGATGGCATCGTTGCGCATCCGCGACATCACGGCTTCGTCCACCTCGCCATACAGGGCCGTGGTCTTGATGGCCACCAGGCTTTCGGCCCATCGGACCAGGGCGTCGAGGTAGCGCAAATTCGCTGCCGTGATTTCGGCTTCCACCGGGGGCGTATCCAGGGGTTTCTTGTCAAGACGTGCCATTGGCGCACGTTAGCGCAGCGTCCGTTGCCTTGTCAAGGCTGGTTGACGCCCCGCGTCGACCGATGTTAGATTGCGTTCGCGTCATCGTGCGTGCCAGCCGGCACAATGGGAACCATCGGCCCCGGGGGGAAAGGCAACATGAACCAAAGGATGATTCGGATACGGTCCTGGGTGGCGACCCTCGTGCTCGCTGTTTTCGGGCTGACCACCATGAACTGGCCGATGGCGGCCGTGGCACAGGATGCCGGCCAGCCGAACCAGCAGGCGACCGTGCTCGTGCTCCCGATGCAGCGACACGCTTCGGTGTCCGAGTCGGTCCAGACCCGGATCGAAGAGTACCTGCGGGCACTGATCGAGATCGATCCCAAGGTCCGTGTGGTCTATTTTCAGCCCTCGGACCTGCCCCGTCCAACGCCAGCGGTGGACGACGGCACCGGGACGGCGGGCGCCCAGGTCGCCACCAGGACCCACCCCGACATCGAAAAGGCACGGGCGCAATCGATTGCAGGCCGCGAAGCCGCTCTTCTGGGAAAGTATGAAACGGCCCTCACCCGATTGATGTCTGCCCAGAAGCTGTTTTCGCGTCATCTATCGGACCTCGAGGATTTCGATCTGTACCTCGATGCCATCTTCTGGACCTCGGTGGCGTTCATCGACGGCGGCTACGTGCAGGAAGGCAACTCCATGCTCAACCGCGTGGCCGTCATGAAGCCGACCCTGGCGATCGATCGCAAGGACTTCTCGAAGCGGTTCGTCGAGGCCTTCGACCGTGCCCGGGCCCGTGCCACGACAGGCGGCAATCTGGCCGTCGACGTGTCCCCTGCCAGCGCCTCGGTGTACGTCGATGGGCGCCTGATCGGCACCGGGGCACAGAAGCTGTCCGACCTTCCCCGGGGCAAGCATTTCGTCCGGGTGACGGCCGACGGGTACATCCCCAGCGGCAAAACCGTGGCAACGGGTGCGCCCGGCAAGGAAGATCGGGCTCAGGTCATTCTGAGGCCCCGACAGGTGTCCAAACCAAAGGCCGGGCAGAAGCCGAAGCCCAAGGCCCCGGCGCCCGAAGGCACCGCGTTGCTGCCAGGGGCCCGCACGGGCGAGTTCGACGACGATTTCCGACGCGACGCCAAGGCCGCGGCCGACAAGGCCATGACCGATTTCGTACTGGTATCCTACCTGGCCCAGGATGACACCACCTATCGACTCGGCCTGTTCCTGTTCGATGCCCGAAGCTCGGACCTCTTCGAAATCGACCCGGCCACGTTCGATCGTGACTTGTCGAGTTTGCAGATTGGACTTCTGGAGATCGAGGACCGTCTGTCCAAGGCAGTGACCAAGGCCGTCGTCTACAAGCGGGTCAACGCCCGTCCGGCCATCTACGCACTGGCTCCGAGCGCCCCTGCCGCACCCAAGGCCGCAGGCGCTGTGGCAGCCCCGGGCACCGCACGCGCCGCGGCAGTGCCCGGCACCGTGACCCGGCCGACGGCTCCCGTGGCCACATCCCCTGCGTTGCCCCCGCGCACTGCAGTGACTCGTCCGGCACCGGCCCGGGTTCCTGCTCCCCCGAATGCGAGCAGCGACAGCCACTGGTACCAGAAATGGTGGGTATGGACCATCGCAGGCGTGGTCGTGGCCGGCGCCGGGGTAGGCACCTACTTCCTGGTCAAGGAAAAGGGCGGCAGCAGCGGGTTCACGGGTCAGGCGGTGTGGTGAGGAGGCTACGCATGAACACAAAGGCAAACAGCATGATGGTTCTTCGACTCCCCCTGGCCGCGGCCGTGATGGGCTGCCTGCTGGCAGGATGCAGTTCATCGAGCACCGAGGACCTGCTTGGCGTCAATATCCTGCCCTTGCAGGGGCGGGTCCGCTCGGGGAACACGGTTTCGCCTTTCGGTGACGCCGAATCCGTGCGTATCACGGCCACGGGGCCGGGCATGACCGAGGATAGCATCCTGTCCGAATTCGTTCGCCATTCCGCGGGATTGCCCGACCTGACGTACGGAGTCTCACGACAGCTTCGGATCGAGGCAGGGCCTGGCGGGGATCTGGCGACTTTCACCCCCACGTCGCGTGGCTGGTCGATTCCGTTCACCGTGCAGGACGGCGATCCGCGGCGGGTGATCAATGTGTTCGTATCGCCCCGCAACGCCTTCTCGACCCCCATGCGGATCGTGGGCACCGACGAGGTCCCGACCGGGGTCGAGAACTCCGCCCCGATCACGGGGCAGCGGGTGGGCGCTACCGTGACCGTGTTGGACAATGGACAGATCCTGATTGCCGGGGGTGCCTTGGTCCGTTCCGACGCGACCAGTTGGAATAGCCCTTCGGACTACGGCCAGATTCTGGCCGAGGCCGAACTGTTCGATCCCTCGACCGGACGATTCACCGTCGTGGGCAACATGACCACCCCGCGCGCCTGGCACCAGGCCGTGAAGATGCCCGACGGGATGGTGGCCATGATCGGCGGTTTCTCGGTGGATGCCGGCACGGGCGACGTGGTGGGCGGCTTTGCCAACAGTGTCGAAGTGTTCAATCCCGGCACCGGCGTGTTCACGCGCTCGGCCCACCGTCTTCCCAACGACGCGGGACGGGCTCAGTTCACGGCCCTGCTCACCGACGCCGACCAGGGCTTCATCCTGTTGGCCGGCGGACGTTCCAACCTCACCGGCAGTCCCTCGCCGTCCGAGGACTGGACTTTCATCATGCTCGACCGCGAGGGTGCCGTGGGCTGGGGCCCGTTGGCCGGTCCGCGGTGGAATCACACCCTGACCCATCTGCCCCTGGCAGATGGCTCGAATGGGGCCATCGTGCTGGTGGGCGGTGAAAACGCTTCGGGCGCGCTGGCTTCGGCCGAACGGTTTACGATACCCAAGGTTGGGTTGGGCACCAATCCGAGCCTCGTGGCCGACGGCACCGGCACCATGGCCGGTGGGCCTCACACGATGCATGCGGCCGTGTACGTGCCCGAGGCGGATGCCGTCTACGTGATCGGTGGCTTCTCGGATGCGGCTCACGCAGCAGCCACGAATGCGATCGAGGTCTATACGGCGGGGTCTCGTCAGTGGCAGGGTCCCCTGCCCCTGGACCTGGCCCGTGGCGCACCTGCGGCCGTGCTGATGGACGGATCCACGATCCTGATCAGTGGCGGCGTGGATGGCAATGGCGCCGTGTTGAACAGCGTGGCCATGATCCTGAACGCCTCGACCGCACCGCAGGCGATCGGCGGCCAGGCCCCGACCATGGCCTCGGCCCGAGCGGGACATGCGATGGTCTTCGACGCGACGCACCGTGCTTTCCTGATCGGCGGGATCTCGAGCGCCCTGCCCTTTGGCATGGCCGACGGAGCCGAAATCTACACCCCGGACTAGGATGGGGTATCCTCCACTGCAAGGCCCTGCCGAATCTCTTCGTCGTCTTCGCTGAGGGTCATCTGCATCGGTCTTGGACTTGGGGGCAGCCAGCCTCGCATCTCTGCTTGACATGGCGTGCAGAATGCGCGATCATTCGCGCACGGTTGTTTGACTACGGTGCCCCCTCGGTGGGGCCGGTCCGCCGGCGGATGGATGCCGGAGATTCCGGTGTCTTGGGATGTTCACTTGTCAGTTGGGGGAATCGTCGATGAGGAAGTGTTGCTGGATGGCTCTTGGGGTGTTGGTGATCGGGCTCTCGCTGCCCGCGTTCGCCGAGGATGCGGATGCCGTGGACGAAGTCGTGGCCACCGATGTCGTGGAAGAAACAGTGGGCGACGTGGCCGAAGGCTGCGGCAACCTGACGTTCACGGGCTGCTGCCTGAGCTCCACGGTCGTGCAGTGGTGCGACACGGATGCGGACGAAATCGTGACCCTCGACTGCGCAGAACTGGTCGAATACTACGGCCTGCCCCCGGTTTGGGCATTCTGCGGCTGGACCGGCGCGGAAGGCTACTTCTGCGGCGGCTCGCTGACCGAGGACCCGGCGGTTCCGAATCCCCCGTCCTACACGTGGGAATGCGAAGGCGGCTGCACCCCGACGGGCGACTGCTCGGGCGCGGATGCGACCAACTGCCTGGCAACCAACGGCTGTGACACGGCTTGCAAGGTCTGCGCCAAGGGCGAGAAGTGCAATGCGGACGGTACCTGCACCACCGGTTGCGACGAAGATGCCGACTGCAACGACGGCGAGGGCTGCGACCTCGTGGCCGCGACCTGCGCCACGGCCTGCACCGTCGACGAGGACTGTGAGGACGACGAATACTGCAACATCGGGGACGCCGACACGGGTCTGTGCACCATGGCGACCTGGTGCCAGGACGAACAGTATGCCGACGTCGGCATGATCGGCTGCTGCCATGAAGGCACCGCCATCTACTGCAGCATGGACAACCTCCCGGTCGAGGAAGAGTGCACCGACGGCTGCGGTTGGGATGCGGATTACGAATACTACGGCTGCGGTGGAAGCGGCGACGATCCCTCGTACCCGATCGAGTGCCCCGCGGCCATCATTGGTGGCAGCACCAGTGAAGAGACGACGCCCGACGTGATCGAGCCGACCGATGTCGTGGCGGACACCTCGACCCAGACCGACACGAGCGCGAAGCCCGACACCGCGGTGACCGGCGACACGGCCGTGACCGGCGATGCGGTGGAGCCCGGCGAAGAAGACGATGACGATGATGGCGGCGGCTGCGTGGCCGGCGGCACCTCTTCCCCGTTCGCGCTGCTGCTCCTCGGCATGGCGGTCCTGTTCCTGGGTCGCCGCCGCCTGTTCAACTAGCCTGAATATCCATCCCCATCCCAGCAGAATTCGATGAGCCCTTGTGCGAAACAACCCTATTCGTCGTGGCCGATCGTTGGACGGGTGGTCAAGGGTGACGTGCGTTCATGCCCCTCGAAATCCAAGGGAAGCCCTGTGACTTCGCCGTTGCCCTGCAGCGGGTCCACCAAGGGGTTCGGGGTCCAGTAGGCCGCCTGACAGGCCCCTGCGCTCACGGC
>CAYRIB010000066.1:0-14464 GCA_964424165.1 uncultured Myxococcales bacterium
AGAACACCACCGCAGCCAGCAGCAGGATGGTGAACAGGATGATCAAGATGCGGCGGTTCTTCGAACGAATCTTCGGCACCGTTGGCGTTTCCATGGACACCTCGCAGATTGCGGCACCATACCGCGAAAAGAATCGAACTCTAGTATAATCCCTTCGATGTGTTGTCCGAAGACCACGATCGTCGGGTTCGTATTGGCGTTCCTTTTGGGCGTGATGGCCACGAACGCGCAGGCCGAGATCTATCGCTGCGTCCGGGACGGCGAGATCACGATCGCGAACCGTCGTGTCAGTGGGGCACGGTGTGCCCTTTACGTCATGAGGTTTCCTGCTGCCAAGCCGCGCCCCCGCAAGGCCAGCGAGTCACAGACCGATACGGCATCAAAACCCAGCGAGACCGAGCGAACGACCGCCGTGGACATCGATGACCCAGTGTCCCCGAAGGCCACTCATCGGATGTCGCGCGACGAACTCGAGCCCATCCTTCGTCAGGCCGCGGAGGAACATGGGATTCCGGTGCCCCTGTTGCGGGCGGTGATCACGGTCGAATCGGGGTTCAACGGCAATGCGGTTTCGCCCGTTGGGGCCCAGGGCTTGATGCAGATCATGCCGGCCACGGGCAAGGCGCTCGATCTTGAAGACCCGTTCGATCCCGAACAGAACGTGATGGCCGGTGCGCGCTACCTGCGCATGTTGTCGGATCGCTTCAACGGCGACATCGAACGCACCATCGCGGCCTACTTTTCGGGCCCGACCCGCGTGGCCCGCTACGGCGGCATCCCGTCCGAAAGCTGCCTGATGTACGTGCAGAAGGTCCAGCGCCTCTACGCTCAATTCGCGGCCCAGGATGCGCCGTCGACCGGAATCGATTGACTTTCAAGGCCCTGAACTGATACACTTGAACGGCCTTGAGATTGTTTTGAAATCGAATGAAGACGCGCTTTCTCAACGTGATGATAGGGTTCTTGCTGCCCGCAGCGATGGCCTGTTCCACATCCCAGTCTGCAACCCGTCCCACGACCCCGGCGGTGACCACCATTTCCCAGGCTCGCGAGGACTATTTGGCGGGCATGGAGGCGCTGCGGGAAGCCGACTATCCGAAGGCAACCGACCTTCTGCAGCGGGTGGCCCGCGCCCCATCGTACATCGTGTATGCCCCTCTGGCGAAGCTCCGCCTTGCAGACGCGGCCTTTTTCCAGGATCGCTTCGAAGAGGCCATGGAAGGCTACCGCTCGTTCATCGAGACCAATCAAGGGGATCCGAACCTCCACTATGCCGCATTCATGCTGGCTAGGTCCGCGGTCAAGGCGCAGCCGTCCCAGTTCTTCATGGATCCGCCAGCCGACCGCAGGGACCAGCGCCGGATCCGATCTTCGATGGCCGCCCTGATGGACTTCGTCGAGCGTTTCCCGGACAGTCCATACGTCGATCAGGCCCTGGCGATGCTGCATGAGTCGGTAACTACGGTCGTGTCGTTCGAAATGGAAGTCGCCCGTTTCTACATGACCCGCGACAAGCCGGTCGGGGCGGCCCAGCGTTTGCAAAGACTGCTGCGGGACATTCCCCGTGCCACCTCGTTCGAGAACGTTCACCTGGCCCTGGCCGAGGCACTGATCGCATCGAGCGCGTTCGACGAGGCCCGTGTCCTGTGCCAGCAGTATTCGGATCGGTTTGCATCCGGTTCACGACAAGAGAAGATGGCGCATCTGTGTTCCGAGGCGCAGGCGCATGCACCGGTGGTCCAGTAGTTTCCGGAAAACGGGAGGTCATGCATGATTCAGTCTTTCAGGATCGGTGAACGTGCCGTGTATCCGGCCCAGGGGGTAGCGGAAATCCTGGGGATCGAAAGCCGCGAGGTCTCGGGTAACCAAGAGACCTTTTACATCATGAAGCTCCTGAATTCCGAGCGCAAGATCATGATCCCCCTGTCCAAGGCCAGTTCGGTGGGTTTGCGTCAGGTGATCGGGGCCGCCGAGGTACCGGCCGTTTTCGGGCTTCTGCGCACGAAGCCGCCACGCCTCACGCGCCAGAACTGGAATCGTCGTTATCGCGGCTACATCGAGAAGCTCAAGAGCGGCTCGGTTTATGGCGTGGCCGAAGTGCTGCGTGATCTGTACCTGCTGCGCAACGAAAAGCCCCTCTCGTTCGGCGAGCGCAAGCTCCTGGACACGGCGCGCGAACTGCTGGTCAGGGAACTGGCCGTGGCCACCGATGGCCAGGAAGGGGACGTCGAACGGGAACTCGAATCGATCTTCCCGCCTCCCGAGCCGACCGAGATTCTTCCTTCACTGTCTTCCGGGGACTAGGAAGCCCGAATCCCCCGCCTTCCAGGACGGTCATGCGGCAGTTGCGCGAAGCCTGTGGCGTGTTTGGATTGTTCAACCACCCGGACGCTGCGGCGGTAACGGCGCTGGGGCTTCAGGCCCTTCAGCATCGTGGCCAGGAAAGCGCCGGCCTTGTGGCCGGTGATGCGAAGGGTCTGCGACGTCACGTGGGCATGGGCCTGGTCACCCGGGTGTTCGGGCCCGCTCAGGTCGCCGCCCTGCCGGGGTCGAACGCGATCGGCCATGTCCGCTACTCCACCACCGGGGCCTCGACCATCGACAACGCTCAACCGTTCCTGGCGGCGCATGCGGGCGGCATGCTGGCCCTCGCCCACAATGGCAACATCGTCAATGGCCCGGTTCTGCGTCAGGCCATTTTGCAACAAGGGGCCACGCTGATGTCCTCGTCGGACAGCGAGGTCTTGCTGCGCCTGATTCTCGATCACCCGTCGTCGAATCCCGAGGCGCAGATTGCCGGGATGATGGCGCAGGCCGAGGGTGCCTACAGTCTCGTGCTGCTGTCCGAACAGGCGTTGACCGCCGTCCGTGACCCGCGCGGATTCAAGCCCCTGGTGCTCGGTCGCCTGGACAACGCGACGGTGGTGACATCCGAGACGGCTGCGCTCGACCTGGTCGGCGCTGTCTACGAGCGCGAGATTGCGCCGGGCGAGATCCTGCGGATCGATGCCACCAGCCAACGCTCGATCATCCCGTTACCGCCGGTTGCGGCCGCCCGCTGCATCTTCGAGCACATCTACTTCGCCCGGCCCGACAGCATCGTCTTTGGCCGGCAGGTGCACGGGGTGCGCAAGGAACTCGGACGTCAACTGGCCCGCGAACAACCCGTGCAGGATGCGGACGTGGTGGTGCCCATCCCGGATTCCGGGGTTTCGGCCGCGATCGGATATGCCGAACAACTCGGGGTACCCTTTGACATGGGCCTGGTTCGGAGCCATTACGCCGGGCGCACGTTCACGGACCCCGACCCATCGCGTCGCCATCTGCGCGTCGAGATGAAGTTCCAGCCCGTGGCCGAGGCATTCACGAACCGACGCGTCGTGCTGGTCGACGATTCGATCGTGCGGGGCACCACGGCCCACCGTATCGTCGAGATGGTACGTTCGCTGCACCCGCGCGAGGTTCACCTGCGCCTGTCGTCACCACCGGCGCGCTGGCCGTGTTTCTATGGCATCGATACCCCGACGGCAGCCGAGTTGCTGGCCTCCCGACATCCCTCACCCGAGGCCATTGCCCGCGAGATCGCCGCCGACTCTTTGGCCTATCTATCGCGCGACGGAATGCATCGCGTCGTTGCCGGGTTGGATGGCAAGGGCTACTGTGATGCCTGTTTCTCGGGACACTACCCGTTGTAGAATGGGGCCACCATGATGAATCAACACATGAAGCTCGGGTTGCGTCGGTTATTGCGGATCGCACTGCTGCTCGTTGCGGCCCGCGCCGCGACCGCCCAGGAACGTCCGTGTCCCTCGGTGCAGGAGGTATCGGCCCTGCAGACGGCCCGCCAGTGCATTCAAGCACTGGCCCAGGCACGTTCCACGGTCGGCACCTGTCCCCAGTCCCTGGACGTGCTGCGTCTGCTCGCCGTGCGACTCGGCGAGATGGGCGAATACACCTCGGCGCTCCAGGCGTGCACCGCCGTCGGCAAATCCGGCCCACTGACCGGTGATATCGCGATTGCGTGCGCCCGCTCCCATGCAGCCCGGGGCCATGTCCAGGAGGCCCGCAAGCTGCTGTCGAATCATGTCGCGCAGGCGGGCAAGGACCCTGCGGCCATTTCCCAGGCCACCCTGGTCGCGGCCACACAGATGGAGGACGTGGGGCGCTTCGCCGTGGCTGCGGAGTTCCTGCAGGCAGGGATCAAGGCGGCCCCGCGGGACATCGCGCTGGCCGAACGCTACGTCAGCAATCTGGTCCGTTCCGGCAAGCCGGGCGACGCGGTGAACGAGGCGATTGCCGCGGCACCCCGCTTGGGCAACAACAGCGAACTCTTCCTCAGAAAGTCGCTGATCGCGGTCGTGCAGCAGGGCGATGCACCGTCCGCAACCAGACTCGCAACGTTTGTCACGCAGCAACCGGGCTTCGGGATCGAGGCGCTCGACGCGGTTCTGGGTGCCGCGGCCATGACCAACAACGATGCACTGGCGGGCACGGCAGCGCAACGCTTCGTGGCCTTGTCGAAAGACCCGGCCGCGGCCGCGCGCGAGGCGGTGCAGGCACTCGAACGACGCCGTTTCGTCGAGGCCGCCCGGCGCCTGTTCGAAGAAAACGTGTCCCAGGGGGTGCTCACCCAGGCCCGCGACCGGATCCTGTTGGGGCGGCTTCAGGCACAGGCAGGTCAGTTCGATGCCGCCGAAGCGACTTTCGAACAGTTCCTCGCGAAAGACCGAACGGGCGCCACCCTGGTGGCCGTGGCCGAGGCCTGGATGGACGTGGGCAAGGCCGACCGTGCGGTGGCTCTGCTGCGTCCGCTCGAGGCCGGACGGGACGAGGATGTGCTGCTGGCCCTCGGCCGTGCGTTGCGGGAATCCGGCCAACCGGACGAAGAGTTCGAAACCTACCGTCGATGGGCCGTGGCAAGCGGCCGTGAAGGCGCGGTCTGGATGCGGGTGGGCAACACCCTGTCCGAGATACCCGACGCGGCCCGGGCGCGCCAGGCCTTTGCCGAGGCAGCCCGGTCCGGCGCGACCCCCGTGGACAAGGCCATGGCCCATGCGGCTTGTGCACAGTCGATTCTGGTGGCGGATCGAAGTGCCCTGGCCTCGGCCGAGCGCGAACTGGTGTCTGCGCTCGATCTGGCCGGCAAGGACATGTTGGTCATCGCAACCGTCGAAGAGGTCGCCCGCCTGGCGCCCAAGGGCACGCACTCGCTCGAGGCCGCGCTGATGGCCCGCATGGCCGAGCAGGACCCGACGAACACGGACCTGTGGCGTCGCCTGGGGATGGCTCTGGTAGCGTCGGGCAGGGGCCCGGAAGCCGTGTCGGCATGGAAGCGTCATGCCGAGACCGCCCCGGACCGCAACGCTGCGGTGGCCGATGGCATTGCAGCCCTGTTTGGGGGCAACTTCCAGCGCGAAGGGCTGCAACTGCTGCGACAGACCGGGGCCAACAACCTTCCGTCTTCGCTGGCCGGATCCGTGGGTTCGGCCTGTCTGGCCGTTCGGGACCTACCCTGTGCCCGCCGTTACACCAAGCGGTTCCTCGAAGGACCGCTGGTGATGGAGCACGACTATCTGGATTTGTCCGAACGCCTCCGCTCGGCCGGATTGCGGAGCCTGGCGAAAGCGGCGGCCGAGAACGCGGCACGAAGCCTTCCTCCGAAGCGTCAATCCGATGCCGCCATCATGCTGGGGCGTCTGGCCCTGGGGGCAGATCGCCTGGATGAAGCGGAAAAGGCATTTGCCAAGGCGGCAGGGGAGGGCGGGGACCGCACCGCCATCTCGCTGCGAATCGCTCGAGAATACCACGCAGCAGGTCGACTCGATCGCGCCGCGTCTTGGTACGGGCGGGCACGGGAATCCAATGATGGGGCCGTGGCGCTGCAGGCCCTGTCGGGATGGTTCGACGCCCTCGATGCACAAGGGCGCACGGCCGAGATCCCGCAAGCCCTGTCAAGCCAGCGCTGGCCCTCTGGCCGGGGGGGCGACATCCGGCCGGACGTCGCCATGCAGATGGCCGGTTTCGGACTGGTAAACCCGGCGATTCGCCTTCTTGAAGAGGCCTTGCCGTCGATCGCCTCGTCGCAACGGGGTGGCGTGGTCGGCCAAATGGTCACCCTGCAGATCCGGCAGCAGCGTTTCCAGGATGCCTTCTCGATCGCACGAGCCCACTGCAGGGGGGACAGGCCGCTTCCCGAAACGCCCTGTCTGGCCATGGCCGAGACCTTCGTGAGGGCCCTGAAGCCGGATCTGGCGTCGCAGATCCTCGATGATCTGGTGGCCCGCCCGGACGCAGGAACCGGGGCCTGGCTGCAGAGAGCCACCTTGTCGTTCCTTGCCGGCGATCGCGAGGCAGGTTTGCGTTCGGCCCTTGTGGCTGTCGACCGCGCGACTACGTTGTCCGAAGTGACGTCGCGCATGGGACCTCTGCTGCTCGGCCGGGGCGATGCCGATGGCTATCTCCAGGTGCTGCAGCGCCTGGCGGCCCGAGAGGCCTTCGTGGCGGATCCGGCTCTGCAGCTCGAACTCGGTCGGGCGTTCCTCGATGCCCATCGGCCGGATGCCGCTCTGCTGAGCTTTCAGGCGCACGTTACGGCACAGGCCGGGGGCATTGGAACGGTGTATCGAGACCTCGTGGCCGCCGGACGTCGCGAGGCTGCCATGGATCTCCTGACTCGGGCGAATCCGGCCGACGTGGGCGCGATCGCGTGGGATGACCTGCGGGTGATCATGCGCGATTTGCTGCTGTCCGGCCATCTGGCGGCCGCTCAGGGTCTGGTGGCGCGATACCGGGAGGGGCACGAGGAACCCGCCACGACCGAGGAATCCCTGGGCCGACTCTACGAAAACCTCGGCTGGACCCGCGAGGCCATCGAGGCCTTCGATCGGGTGCCGGTGGCCAGTTTGTCCCCCGAGGGGCGGCTTGCCATGGTACGCGCGTCCCTGCGTCTGGCCGAACCGCATCGTGCCGGCGCCGGGGCCAACGACGCCCTGCGCGCCGCGGATGGTTTGTGGCACTCCGACAAGACGCGGGCGACTTTGGTGCTGAACCTCATCGACCTCCTGACCTCGTCGGGAGCGGTGATCGAGGCCCTGGAACTCCTGGATGAAATGGAACGCAACGGTGGCCTGTCACCGGCGCTGCGCCTCGCCCAGGCGGCCCTGCTGGCGCAGTCCGGACACCCCCAGGCCCGCTCCGGGGCAAGAACGGCGTTCGAAGACGCCATCTCGCGCCTCGACGGGTGGTCCGACCTCGCCATCGGCATTTTGCGTGCCCTGTCCTCGGACCGTTCGTTCGGCGACTGGATCGGGGGACTCGATCGCGCGGGCAACGGCCCCTATATCCTGGCTTCGCGCTTGTATGCCGCCTGCATGCTCGGAGAGGGTAAGGTGGTCGACGAAGTCCTCGGAAGCCTCGCGGGTCCCGCAGACGAACCGAGTCTGGATGGTTTGCTGGTCGCGGGCCGTGTGCTGCTCGCTTGCGGGAACTGGGCCAAGGCCGCGGAATACGCGGGCAAGGCTCGGCGGGCCACGCCCTATGGCACGATTCCTCTTGGGGCCGTGCGATTGGAATGGACCGCGGGCCGCATGGCCGGAAAGGAACCGGCGCTCGAGCCGCTGCTCGATGCCCTCGGACAGACCATGGACGGCCGGGCATTGGCCGAGGCCCGGTCCAACCTCCGCCTGCAAACCGGGGACATCCCGGGGTTCGTGGCCGAGTGGCGCAGCCTCGCCCGAAACTGGCCGGGGCGGGCTTCGAGTTGGCAGGGCCTGCTGCAGGCAGCACTGTGGGGTGGCGACGAATCGCTGCGTGCCGAGGCAGAGCGGGCGCTGCTGCGCAACACACAAGACCCGATGGACACCATCACCGGTTTGGCAGCGTTCTATCGCAATGCGCTGCGGGATGACCTGGCCGCACCGGTGCTGGCGCCCCTCGATGCGGCGTACCCGGGTGACCCGTCGGTCATGGACCGGATCCTGCAGTCGGCCCTGGCATCCGGGCGTCCGGAAATCATGGGGCCTGCGGTCGATGCGGCCCTGACGGCCGCACAACCGTCCCACACACGGGTGATTGAGTTGGTCCGCATGGCGGCGGAACAACTGGACATCCCCACGGTCGCGAAACACTTGCCGACCGTGCTGACCGGCCCTTCGAGCCAGGCTTCGGCCGCTGCACTGCTTGCTACCGCACGCATGTGGTGGCGGGCCGACCAACCGGGCGAAGCGGCCAAGGCCGTGGATGATGCCTTGCGCCTTGCCATCGACCGGACTGCCGTGTGGTCCCAGCTTGCGCAGATGGTCCTGACCGCACCGGAAGTCCCGTTGCAGGCCCTCGAACAACCCTTGAACAAGGCCCCTGCCAAGGATGCCCCGGAAAAACTGCCCTACGTGATCGCCGCCCGATGCCTGCTGCCTGCGGCCACGCGCGAGGCTGTGACCGCCTGCCTCGACCGCATGAAGTCGAATCGCTTCCTGGAAACCTCGATCCTGCTGGCGACCGCCAACAAGGCCATGGCCATAAAGAAATACGAACTGGCCCGCTACCTCTTCGAGGCGGTTTTGTCGATGGAGCCCTCGCGAGCCGTTCGAGCCCTCGTGGCCGAACGGGTTGCCGGGGAAGTGGCGGCGCCCGCCAATCCCCGGCCCGCGGACCTGGCCTCGCTGGCAGTTTTTGCCCGCGACCTTCTGGAACCCGACGAACGCTCGGTCGAACCGGGCATGATCGCGGTCCACGCGGGCCTCACCCAACTGGCCGATGACCCACAGGCCGCGGTGCAACGCATCGAGGCCGGCACACGCAAGGCCCCGGCCAATCCGGCCCTGCGCAATCATCTGGCCTACACCTTGTCGGTGACCGGCCTCGACTACGGCCGCGCCCATCAGGAAGTCGCCTACGCCCTGGCCTTGGCCGACCCGGACCGATTCGGGGCCTATCTGGACACGCAGGCCTGGGCCCTGCATCTGGAAGGCAAGGTTCGCGAGGCCTTGGCCATCCAGGAACAATCGGCCCGATTCTGGCAACGCGAGCCGGCCGAGGGACTCGCGGAATGCCATCTGCACCTGGGTGCCATGCTCGAGCGCCTCGGCCGTCTGCCGCAGGCGATCGAGGCCTACCGGCGAGCCGTGCTGCTGGGGCCCGCGGACCCGGGTGGTCCCGAGGCGCTGCAACGGTGGCGCATGCTCGCAAATCCTGCTAGATAGACATCCTCTCGTGGAGGCGCATCGATGGCCAAACGAATTCTGACCGGACTGCTGATCGCGGCAGGGATCGTGGCTGCGGTATGGTGGGGGCCGTTCTGGCTGGTGGCTTCCGTGTTCGGGCTGGTGATCCTGGGGGCCCAGCAGGAACTGCTGCGCATGCCCGAGGGTGCCTCGACCCGGGCGGACCAAGTGGCCGGCGGATTGGCCGGGCTGGCGGTCCTGTTCGTTGCAGCCGTGGGGGCCGACGGTGCCCGAGGACACAGCCAGTTGATCGCCACCATCATGGCAGCCAGTTTGTTCGTGCTGCTGTGGGTCCTGTTTTCCCCGCATCCGATGCAGACCGCGGCAGGCAGGGCGGCCCGGCTTCTATCGGGCATGCTGTACATCGTGGTGCTGGGTGCCACGGCCATCCTCGCGGTTCGACCCGAACACGAAGTCCTGGGCCGCACGGTCTTGCTGCTGGCGGCGGGTGCCGCGGGCGTGGGTGACAGCGCCGCCTTTTTCGGTGGCAAGTTTTTGGGAAGGCACAAGATGTACCCGGCGGTCAGCCCGAACAAGACGTGGGAAGGCTCGTTCTTCGGTGTGCTCGGAAGCGTGCTCGGCACCCTGTTGATTGCCCGCATCTGCATGCCGGAACTTCCGGTGTTGCAGGTGGCCGTGTTCGGGGTGATCGGGGCCTTTCTGGGTCAGACCGGGGACTTGGCCGAGTCGATGTTCAAGCGCTCTGCAGGGGTCAAGGACTCGGGCAACATCCTTCCGGGGCACGGCGGTTTGCTCGACCGAATCGACGCATTCCTGTTGATCGTGCCCTTCGGGTATTGGTATTTCCTGGCAGGCGCGGCGCTCTAGGGTCCGATCGTCCATTCGACGAGTTCACCCGCGTTCATCTGCTGATCCGACGACCAGGACAAAGGCCTTGTGGTCGAGGTTGCAACCACACGCTGACGCCCTGTGGCAATGTCGCGGATGGTGGCCCGATCGCCCGGCAGCAGAACCCCGAGCTCGCGGGTCCCGACCTTGACCGACACCGCATCCGATGCCGCGTTGTAAAGGGCCAGGGCTGCGAACGGACGCGTCAGGCGCAGCGTGATCACCGCGGATGCCGGGATCTCGAATTCGTGCTGCGTGGACACCAGCGACTGCACGCCGCGGGACTCCAAACGATGCCGTCCGACCCCGATACGCAATTCCTGCTTCTGGGACGGGGCCAGGCGGATCACTTCCTCCTCGTCGACGAGCACCATGACCTCTTCGTCGCGTTCGTTGGTGATGGCCAGGGTTCCCAGGGCCGGTCGCACGGCAACGGTCGTGGTCTCACCGACGCGGATCGTGGCCTCGGCACGGAATATCTGGCGCGAGTTCAGTCCGAGAGTGGCCACGGACACCGCACCAGGGGTCAGGCCGGCAATGGAACGACGGCCGCCTGGGGGGATCTCGCCCCGGTCCCACGACGCGACCCGCAATCGGACCTGCTCGCGCGTGTGGTTGGTCACGAGCAGCGTGCCCTCGCCCACGATGGTTTCGTCGGTTTCGCCGGCGCGCACCAGCCACACCGTGGGATCGCCCCCCGTGACGGCCAGACGGGCCCGCGCCACCACGGTGCCATCCCGGGCCACGGCCTGCAGGCGCGTCATCCCGGGCGCAAGGCCTTCGAACTGCGCGGCGCCTTGAGCAAGACAGTCCCCCAATCCCCGTCCATCGGCCAGGATCTGCAACGTGTCGTTGACCTCGGACACGACGGCCAGGCGTCCCGGAGGCGGCGGAATGAACATTTCGATCACGCGATTCGGCACCACAACGACGTTTCCCGACCACACCGGACGCCCGATGTTGTCCAGTGCCATGATCGCAAAGGAACCTTCGCCCAGCCCCGGGAACAGCACCATTTCCCCGTTGCGAAGATGGAGCGAACGACCGCCGGCATCGAGCCGGATCTCGACCCCGCTGCGGTTCTCGATGCGCACGGCCCCTTCCGGGCGTGTGACCACGAACACGGGGATCGCGTCCTTCGACACGGCCACTTCCCGATCGGCCGTGAAGCCGGTCTTGATCCCGGTCACGAGGACTCGGTGCACCCCCATCAGAATGCCGCGGTATTCGGTCTCGCCCCCGGCCCAGATCATCTCGCGCGGGTGCTGGTCAATGAACACGCGCACGGGTTCCGCCGTGGTGTTGTGCACCCGCAAGACCCCGGTCGGCAACCGGTCGAGCGCAGATGCCTGCTCGTAGTTGGTCATGACCCGCCATACGCCTTCTTCGCCGGTCTTCAAAGGCACGATCATGTCGAATTGGGCCCGGGTCACCCGTCCTTCGGCAAGAACCCTGACCTTGCCGAGCGGCAGCCGATCGAACCGGGCCTTGCGGAGCGCTGGGGCGCGTCCGATCAGGTTGCCGTCCACGAACACATCGAGTTCTTCGTCGGTCGTGTTGTCGACCACGAGTTGCCCCCCGGGGCTGATCGTTGGTGCAGCCGCCTGGGGTGGCACGCAAGATGACGCGAAACCACCCCCAAGGATCAGGAACCCTGCCAGCAACCACCGCCGGTTCCAATGCCATCGTGTCACACCGCACCTCCTGCCTGGCTGCCCGCCGACAGGCAGTCCATGTGCGCCTTCGCCAGACGGGCGAGGGCATCGATCTCTTGTTGCACGCGGGTCTTGCTCCAGCCGAGCCGACTGGCCATCAGTTCAGCCACGTCGCGGGCCACCGACCATCCCTGGTCGGGCAGCAGGAAGAAGATCGGGGTTCGTCGCACCATGAAGTCTTCGAGTGTCAGGGCCATCTCGTTTTCCACGGCGTACAGCACCTCGACCCGCAAGTAGGGCAGGGCAGGGTGGATGGGTGACATCAGAGACGGATCCCCTGCTGCCCGGCCCAAAATCTCGTGCACGCTGCCGCCATAGATGTTCAACAGGTGCGCCGCCACTTCGCGGGACAGACCCATGCCATCTTCCAGAGCGGACAAGGCCTGATTGCGGCCTTCTTCCGTCGGCGTGCCGCCTTCATAGAACAACAACTGGTGTTGCGTTCCCGAGGAACCGCCAAACCCGCTGGGCAGAAAGCGCCTTGCTGCATGGACGGCCTCCACGGCCATCAATCGATAAGTGGTGAGTTTGCCGCCCGCAATGGCCACGACGCCGCCTGGGCTGACGGTCACCTGTTCCTCGCGGGACGTCTTCGATTCCGCGACCCCTTCCTCACGGATGAGGGGCCGCAGCCCGGCCCAGGTGCCGATCACGTCGGTGTCACGAACCGTCAGCGCGGGAAAGTGATGCCGAACGGCTTCGAGCACGTATTGCACATCCGCCCGGGTAGCGAACACCGCATCCGGGTCGCCGTTCCAGTCCGTGTCAGTGGTTCCCACGATCGTCGCCCCCTTCCAGGGGATGGCGAACATCATCCGATGGTCGCTGGGTGACGACAGCACCACCGCATGCGACAGGGGAAGCACCGAGTGCGGCAGCACCACGTGGATACCCTTGGTCGGCCGCAGATAGGGCCCCTGAGTCGGACAGCCAAGACGTTGCATGACCGTCTCGGTCCAAGGCCCGGCAGCCACAACCACACAACCGGTCTGCACCGCGAAGCGTTGTTCGGAGAGTTGGTCTTGCACCTCGATGGCACTCACCCGTCCGTCTTTCAAGGTCAGACCCACGGCCTGCATGCGACTGAGCGGAACCCCACCCGCGCGGTAGCCCGAAAGGATGTTTTCGAGCGTCAGGCGTGCGTCGTCGGTGACCGCATCGTAGTACAGCAAACCGCCCTTGAGCCCTTCGGGCCGCAGGGTCGGTTCGCGTTCGAGCAGATTTGCGCGCCCGAGGCGCCGATGCATCCGATAGTTGCGGAACGTCCCAAGAACATCGTACAGCCACAAGCCCGCATTGATGAACCAGAGGCTGTGGGGCGAATTCCCGAACACCGGCATCAGGAAGGGCAGGGGTCGGATCAGGTGGCTTCCAAGCCGCATGAGCCGCGAGCGTTCCTGGGTGCTCTCGAACACCAACCCGAAGGCATATTGTTCGAGGTAGCGCAGCCCTCCATGGACCAGTTTGGACGAGCGCGACGACGTTCCATGGGCGAAGTCCCCTTTCTCGATGAGGGCCACCTTCAGACCACGCAGTGCCGCCTCAACGAGGATCCCCGCCCCCGTGATGCCGCCGCCGACGATGACCATGTCGAAGCGTTCCTGTTGCAAGCGCTGCAGCATGGCTGCGCGAACGTCCGCATCAAACTTCATCGGCATTCGACTCCTTGGGGCCTTACCCGCCGCGAGCGATTGTAGTAGCATCGGAGCCGACTTTCAATCGCGCGCAAGGCTGCAAAGCAGCAGGGGAGGCGAGGATGAGCGGACTCCGACCAATCGTTCGGATGGCATGTTTGACCGGTGTGACGCTGCTTTTGTTGGGCCCATCCGCTTGTTCGAAGCGATCGGCGCCATCCAAGGCCACCAAACCGCCAGTCGAGGAGGTCATCGAGGCCGCACCGACCCCAAAGCCCCAGGCTGCGGAGGCTTCCCGGCCGGCGATCGAGGCATCCCAACGCCATCCCGCGGCCGACGAGAAGGACTATCCACTGAAAACCATTGAGGAAATCACTCAGGACACCGAAGGTCGGAACGCCTTGGAATTGCTGAGGGTCCCCACGAACGGGGCCAAGGTACTGCGCATGGTCAAACCCATGGGCAAGAGTGGAATCGCCTTGATGACCGGGGCGGTCCGCGCCGCGCATCGCGAGATCCGCATGCAGGCCGCGTTGATCCTGGCAAATTTGAAGACCACCGACCATACCGCAGTCGAGGCCTTGTCCGAGGCGGTGCTCTACGACCCGGACCCGGACGTGCGGGCCACGGCGGCCAAGGCGTTTGTGAACATCAAGTCGACTCGGGCGGCGGGAGCCTTGATTCGATCCCTGACCGAGGACCCGTTCGAGACGGCCCGTGCCAATGCGGCCTGGGCGCTGGGGTCCATCGGGGGTGGCGAAATGGCGATTGCAGCCCTCAGGAAGGGACTGAAGGATTCGGATACGTGGGTTCGCCTACGATGTGCGAGCAGTTTGAAGAAGCTGAACGCAAAATCGGCGATTGCTGACCTGATCGACACCCTGGACGACCACAATCCCATGGTCAGGGAGCGGGCCCTGGAAGCCCTCAAAGCGCTCACCAAAAAGGCCTATGGAACCAAGGCCGAGGACTGGCGGGCGAAGTATTTGAATTAGCGGGCTCGACGGGAGGTTGTGGCGGAAGGCGCAAGCAAGCTTGCGCACTC
>CAYRIB010000067.1:0-14443 GCA_964424165.1 uncultured Myxococcales bacterium
CGTACCTCTGCTACGAAGGGGTCGAAAAGGTTCTGCACTGGCTGCTTCACCGAGGTGGAGAAAGGAGTGATGCAAAAGCCTTGGCCGGCGACGACGAAGACGAGACATCGTTTCTCCACACCGCCCCGGATCCCCTGCCAACGCCCGTGCTTGCGATGGCGCCCGAGGACCTCGAAAAACAGCGGATCCGAGGTGCCATCCGCACCGACTTCATCCTGTCGGCCGAGATCGTGACCATCGCGCTGGGCACGGTGGCCCATGTCCCGTTTTTGTCCCGGGTCCTGGTTCTGTGCGGCATCGCTGTCCTGATGACGGTCGGGGTTTACGGGTTCGTGGCCGGGGTCGTGAAGCTCGACGACCTCGGCGTGATTTTGGGGGCACGTTCGGGCAGGGGTGCGTGGGATCGTCTGGTGCGCGCCGCGGGGCGGGTGATTCTGGGCGCGGCCCCGTGGATCCTCAAGACCCTTTCCGTGGTGGGCACCGTGGCCATGTTCCTGGTGGGGGGCGGGCTTCTCACGCACGGGGTGCCGGTGCTCTACCACGCCATCGAGAGCCGGGCCGCCGATGCGGCGTTGATCCCCGGGGTTGGGGCCTTGGTGGGCGCGATGATCCCCATGCTGGTGAACGTGTTGGTGGGGGCGGTCATCGGGGGCCTGGTGCTGGGTGCGGTGGCACTGATCCGCCGGGTCCGGGCGCGGCAAACCAGGTGACGCGACCCCGGTCGGGTCGTACGAGCGATGCAGGCAAGGCGGCGACCGCTCCCGGGGCCTGAAGCAGTTCCCGTAGCACGGCTTGTTTGGCGTCACCCGTTACCAGGAAAAACACCTGCCGGGCACGATTGAACACCGGCAGGGTCAGGGTGATCCGGGGGTGCAGGGGTCCCGGGGTCGCGACCGCAAGGCGAACGGTCTCGGCCAGGGCATCGGACCTGGGAAACAAAGAGGCGGTGTGCCCGTCGTTGCCAAGCCCGAGCAATACCAGATCGAAGCGCGGGACCTCCGGATTTGGCACCTGAAAGGCCTCGCGCAAGCGATCCTCGTAGTCCTGTGCGACTGCCACCGGGTCAGGGCCCTCGGTCAGGATCCGGTGAACGTGCCCGACGGGGACCGGGATGCGGGCCAGAAGGGTTTCGTCGGCCATGCGGAAGTTGCTGTCCGGGTGGCTTTTGGGCACGCACCGCTCGTCACCGAAGAAGAAGTGGATGTCCGGCCAGGGAATGCGAACTCGAAATAAACGATGCTCGTCGGCGAGTGCAGCGTAAAGGGACCTTGGCGTGCTGCCGCCCGCAAGCGCCACCATGCACCGACCTCGCAGGCGGACCGCGGTCTCGACCACATCGGCGAAGGCCGCGGCCGCGGTCTGGACCATGTCTGATTCGGTGGCGAAGGTGTGACTGGTCAGGCGCTCGTGCATCGGTTTCTCCTCAGCCGCCCGGGCTTCCTTCGGCATGGCCCCCGAACTGACGCCGCATGGCCGACAAGACCTTGTCCGCGAACGTGTTGCCCTGGCGCGAACGGAAACGGGCGAACAGGGCACAGGCCAGGACATCGGCGGTGACGCTCTCGTCGATTGCGGCCTGCAGGGTCCAGCGCCCTTCGCCCGAGTCCGGGACGACCCCGAGATACCCCGACAAATCCGGGTCTTCGGCCAGGGCCGCGGCCGTCAGATCCAGCAGCCACGACCCCACCACGCTTCCACGTCGCCATACCTCGGCGATCTCCGGCAGGTCGAGGTCGTAGCGGCAATCGTCGGGCAGCGCGGGCGATGAGGCGTTTCGCAGGATGTCGAAGCCCTCGGCGTAGGCCTGCATGATGCCGTACTCGATGCCGTTGTGGATCATCTTGACGAAGTGCCCGGCGCCCGATGGCCCGCACAGCAGGTAACCTTCCTCGGTAGCGCTGGGTCGGTCCGCGCGATGGGGGGTCTTGGGGATGTCGCCTCGGCCCGGAGCCAAGGTGCGCAAGATGGGCTCGATGCGTGCAAAAACTGCGGCATCGCCCCCGACCATCAGGCAGTAACCGCGCTCGAGGCCCCATACACCCCCGCTCGTGCCCACGTCGAGGTAGTGGATGCCGCGCGTTCGAAGCTGCGCGGCGCGGCGCACATCGTCTTTGTAGAAGGTGTTGCCGCCGTCGATGACGATGTCGTCGGCATCGAGGACCCGGCCGAGCACGGTGACCGTGTCCTCGGTGGCAGGGCCTGCGGGCAGCATGACCCACACGACCCGCGGGGCCGGGAGGGACTGCACCAGCGCTTCGATCGATGCAACGCCGCGGGCGCCGAGGGCAGTCGCGCTGGATACGCTCTGGGCACTGCGGTCGAACACCACGCAGTCGTGTCCACCTTGCAGCAGTCGGTAGGTCATGTTGGAACCCATGCGGCCAAGACCGATCATGCCGATGACCATCGAAAACCCTCCGAAGGGGAAACCATCGCTGCGAGTCTAGGACGGCAAGGGGGTGACGTCCAGCATCCGCAGGTCGTGGGGCGCATGGTCCACGACCACGTGCACGTTTAGGTCCACGAACGATCGTGGCGACGGTTTTTGACTTGTATCACTTGCCACTTCAGAGTCGTACGTCCCAGGCCGTGGCATAATCACTGCTGATCCTTGGGGTGGCAGGAGGTGCCTGGATGCCGCAAGCCGTTTCCGCATGCGTGGCCCTGGAGCCGGGCGTTTGCCGCGAGGCGCCCCCCGAGCCCTGTGGCATCGTGATCTTCGGGGCCTTGGGAGATCTCACGCGTCGCAAGCTCCTGCCGTCGTTGTTCCGGCTGTTTCGACGGGGGCTTCTGCCATCGTCGTTCTTCGTGATCGGGTGCCTGACCCGAAGCCGCCATCTCGATGATGCGTCCTACCGGCAATCCATTCGCGACCTCCTTGCCGGCGAAGAGGCCAACCATCCGTGCGCGATGCTCGACGAATTCGTGGCCCGCTGCTACTACCAGCCTGGGGATGCGAAAGACCCCGCGCTGTTTGCAGACCTTGCGGCACGCCTGGAAACGCTGTCGGTTCTGCACGGCACCGGGGCGCGCCGCTTGTTCTATCTGTCGGTGCCACCGCCCCTGTACGCCCCAATCCTCGCTCACCTCGGACATTCGGGCCTGGCCTTTGAGCCCGCGGACGACCAGGGTTGGTCGCGGGTGGTGATCGAGAAGCCGCTGGGCCATGACCTGGCCAGCGCACGCGAGCTTGCCCATCAAATCGATGCGGTTCTGACCGAGCGCCAGGTCTTCCGGATCGACCATTACCTCGGCAAGGACACGGTGCAAAACGTGCTGGTGCTGCGGTTTGCCAACACCATCCTGGAGCCCGTGTGGAACGCCCGCTATGTCGATCACGTCCAGATTACGGTGGCCGAAAGCCTGGGCGTGGGCCATCGTGCCGGCTACTACGACCCGGCGGGCTGCTTGCGGGACATGTTCCAGAACCACATGCTCCAGATGCTGGCCATGGTGGCCATGGAACCCCCGCCAAGCTTCGATCAGGAACCCTATCTGGATCAGAAGGCTCGGGTGCTGCGGTGCATTCGCCCCTTTCCAACGGACCCGCAGGGAATGGGGCGCCTGGTGGTGCGTGGCCAGTACGAGGCGGGCGAGGTCGATGGCGTCAGGGTGGCGGGGTATGTCGACGAACCGGGGGTGGCCCAAGGTTCGAGCACCGAGACTTACGTGGCCATGAAACTGTGGGTGGACCATTCTCGCTGGGAAGGGGTGCCGTTCTTCGTGCGTTCAGGCAAGCGCCTGGCTGCTCGCCACAGCGAGATCGTGATCGCGTTCAAGCCACCCGCCACGTCGATGTTTGGTGCATTGCTGCCCGAGGCCGCTGGGGCCAACGAACTCGTGCTCAACGTGCAACCCGAAGAAGGTATTGCCCTGACCGTGCGGGCTCGCCGCCCGGGTCCAAGGACCTGCATGGGGGCCTTGACGCTAACGGTTGACTACCGGGGACTGTTCGGCGACGAACCGCCCGAGGCCTACGAGCGGTTGATCCTGGACGCCATGCTCGGGGATCACACCCTCTTCGTGCGTAGCGATGCCTCGGATCTGGCGTGGTCCTTGTTCGACCCGGTGTTGCGATGCTGGGCCGATGCGCCGATTGACCGCGGCCCCGTGCCTTTGTGGCGGTATCCCGCAGGCACCTGGGGCCCGTTGCAAGCCGACGCGATCCCCGCGTCCGAGGGACGTGGGTGGCGGAAAGCCGTTTCGACATGACGACGGCCCCCAGTGCTTCAGAAGGTGACAAAAAGCCGTTTCGGCCAATCCCGCAAACTTGAAATCACCATGGCGTTCTGCTAGGTTCGATGCACGTTTTTTCCGCACTGCTGCAATTGGGGGAAGCGATGGAGTCGGTGGTCAGAATGCCCGCGATCGGGGACAAGCTTGCCGGTCGCTTTCGGGTCGTGTTCGGACGGGGAGTGGGGCCGTCCGGAATCGTGTTCAAGGCCCTGGACCTGGCGCTCGACCTCCCCGTGGCCGTCAAGGTATTCAACCCTGAGTTGTTCACGTCGCGCTTCAAGGATCAGAACCTGTTGCGCCTGTATCGTGCCCGGGCCTATCAGGACCCGAGCCTGGTCAAGATCTACGAAGTCCAGGAAGACCAGGGCCGCCACTTCATCACCTGTCAGCTCATGGAAGGGATGTCCCTGGCCGCGGTTCTGGATCTGCACGCCGAGAGCGGCGAACACTTCACGGTCCCCAAGATCCGCGCGTTTGCGACCCGGATCTTCGGGGGTCTGAGCGCCATCCACAAGGCCGGGGCGATCCATGGCAATCTGAAGCCGCAGAACATCTTCGTGCTGCCCGACCGTCTGGCCTTGTCCGACCCGTACTGCCTCGTGGCCGACCAGCTTCAGGAGGGCCAGGAGATTCCGGTCACCGACTACTATCGGGGGCCCGAGCAGCTTACGGACCCGTCCTTGGAACTCAAGGAAACAGACATCTATGCCCTGGGCCTGATCCTCGGCGAGGTGATTGCCGGAAGTCCGGTGCAGCCCGGGATTGCCCTGTCCAAGCAGCTCAATCGGCTGACGACCCGGTTCGACGACCTGTTCGTGCGGTCCACCTCGGTGGATCCTTTGGCGCGCCCTCACACCCTCGAGGAATTGTCCGAAGGCATCATGGGCGTGCTCGAACGCGTCGAGTCCGAAGGACTCTGGGTGCGGCGCTATCACGAAACCGGGTCGTTCAAGGCCGTGCGGCTGCCGCAGACCCGGGAAGACAAGACGGCGATTGTGCGTGTGGACGAAGCCGTGGTCCCGGTGAGCCCGGTGGTCTCGCTGTCGCCGACCGTGACCCCGGCCCCGAATCCGCCCCCGGAACCGGTCCCGATGCCGCCTTCGATCGGTGCGGACGAAGAACCACCGCCGCTGCCGCCGGCCGCGACCGTCGAGGAACCGGAGGACGTCGCGGATGCAGCGACCCCGGTTTCCGAAGACATCGTGACCCACCATGAGGCCGCCCCGGTCCTGCCCAGATGGAGCGAGGCGGCGGCTACCGTCCGCGAAACGGACGACGAGGAAGGTGAAGACGAAGAACTTCGCCCCACGCAGATGAAGATGTCGCCCTGGTGGTTGCCGATCGCCCTGATCCTGCTGTTTTTGGCGGTCGCGGGCGGGTCTTTGATGTGGTATCTGGGGCGCGATGTCCCGGTAACGCAACCCGCCGCGCAACCGGCTCCGACCGCACCTGCAGCCGTGGCCCCGACCCCGGCCCCGGTTCCTGTGCCGGCCGCGGTGCCCGATGTGGTGAAGTCTTTGCCCGATTTGGTTCCTGCGTCAGCGCCCGAGTCGGCTGCGCCCGTCCCGACCGCTGCGCCGGTGCCTGTTATGCCCGCGCCCCCACCGGCGGCCGTGGCGCCGGCTGCCGCAGCTCCGGTCGCTGCCGGGTTCCCGGCCACGCTCGTGTGTCCCGCGGACATGGTGCGGATCGTGATCGATGCCGCGGCGAAGGACGCACCGGGAATCGATTTGTCCAAGGTGGCCTTCTGCATCGACGCGTTCGAATACCCCGGAAAGGGGCAGAAGCCCAAAGGAGGCGTGGGGGTCGGTGTGGCCCGCCGGATGTGCAAGGATGCGGGCAAGAGGCTGTGCGAGGCCTCGGAATGGAATCGTGCCTGCGGCGAACGCTTTCCATACGGGGACACCTATTCGGAAGGCACCTGCAACGTGGGCAGCGGGCGTTTGCGTCCGTCCGGGGAAATGGCGGGTTGCCAGAGCGCGGACGGCGTGTTCGATCTGGTTGGCAACGCCTCCGAGTGGGCGGATGACGGCATGGTCCACGGGGGCGATTCCGGGGGTGGTCCCGGCACCACGTGCGCCTCGCGGGGCAAGCGCTTTATGCCCACGATGTTCAACGGGTTCCGGTGCTGCGCCAATCCCTCGCGTTGAGGTCACCATGACCCTTGCATTCGGCCAGATCTTCTGCCGTGGCACCCTGCCGGATACGGCGGCAGCCGCGTTCGAGCGCTTGCTCGGCCGGGAAGGTTTCGTGCTGTTCGACCCAAAGCAGGTGCCGCCTCGCTATCCGGCCCTGCCGCGGGAGTTCGTGCGCACGGCGCAAGCCGTGGGTGACGATGCGGGCACGGTCACGCTTCTGGCTGACGACTGGCCGCGCACGTTCGCCCGGACTCTCGGTTTGTCCAAGGAACTCCCTGCTGCCACCGTGGTCGCGCTGGTGCATCCGCCTCTCGAAAATACGCGCGCCAAGGCCTATCGGGATGGCGAACTGGTGCTCAAGGTCGGCGATGACCCGGACGACGAGTTGTTCTTCAACCCGGCGATCTCCGAAAGGGAGGCCCTGGATGCTTTCGCCACCGCGTGGAAAAACGCGACGTGGCCCGGCCGGGGGGGTGGCCCCGCGACGATAGACGAACTGCTGTCCGTTCTGGCGGTGGCGCGAACCGATGCCGTGTTTGCGCAGGCGGTCGGGGGGGCCTGGCCGGTTCCCATTCAGACGCGGTTGTTCATCAGTCGGCATTCCCGCCTGTATCTGGCCTCCTGACGAGGTGCGCATGCTTTCCCTCTTCGAGGCCCGCATCGAGGTCTTCCCAAAGCCCGGCACCCGAGTTCCCGAGGCAACTGCCATCCTGGATGCCCTGGGACGGCTGGGATTCGAAGACACGCTGAACGTGGCGGTCGGACGGGTGTTCGTCATCCATCTGCGCGCCGCTGATCGGGACCGTGCGTGCATTATGGCCACGGACATGGCCGGCAAACTGCTGGCCAACCCGGTGCTCGAGCGGTTCGGTATCGACGTTATCGAGTGTCCGCAAACCAACGTGCCCGACGACGCGGAGCGCATGGCGTGAGGATCGCCATCTGCATCTTTCCAGGCACGACCTGCGAACGCGACTGTTTGCACGTGTTTAACAACGTACTCGGACAGACGGTAATCCCCGTTTCCTCGGAGGTGCTGCAACTGCCCGCGGTAGACGCGGTGGTGTTGCCGGGCGGTTTCGCGTTCGGGGATTACCTGCGGCCGGGCGCCATCGCGCGATTTGCGCCGCTGATGGCGGACGTGGCGCGCTTCGTGGCCGCGGGCCATCCGGTGCTGGGCATCTGCAACGGGTTCCAGATCCTGTGCGAGGCCGGCCTGCTGCCCGGTGCCCTGACGCGCAACGTGGGCGGACGCTTCATCTGTCGCGACACGACCCTGACCGTGGCCACGACACGTTGTGTGCTGACGCGCACGCTCGAACCGGGCCTGCGCTTGCGCATCCCCATGGCCCATGCGGACGGGCGCTATGTGGTTGATCAGGCAACCTTGGCCGACCTGCGGCGTCACGAGCAGGTCGTACTGCGTTACGCATCGGAAAACCCGAACGGCAGTACCGATGCGATCGCTGCGGTGTGCAACCGGGATGGCAACTGCGTCGGCCTGATGCCGCACCCGGAGCGGGCGGCCGAGGCGGTGTTGGGCGGAACCGACGGGGCGCGCCTGTTGATGTCCTTCGTCGGCATCGAGGTGCGATGGTGACCATGGATTCCCTCAAGGCCCATCTGACGCCGTCCGAGCAGGCCGCGATCCTCGCCGGACTCGGTAGAGAACCGGTCGAGGCCGAATGGGCCCTGTTCGTGGCCATGTGGAACGAACACGTGTCGTACAAGTCTTCGCGGCATGCGCTGTCAACGTTGCCCCGGGCCGGCGGGCGCGTGCGCCTCGGGCCGGGCGAGAACGCTGGCGTCGTGGACCTGTGGGACGGGTTGGCCGTGGCATTGCGCATCGAAAGCCACAATCATCCGTCGTACATCGAACCGTTCCAAGGGGCGGCGACGGGCCTGGGTGGCATTGTTCGCGACATCGTGGCTACTGGGGCATGGCCGATCGCCTTCATGGACTCCTTGTGCTTCGGCCGAACCAGCCACCCCCGGACCGCTTATCTGCTGGACGGTGTGGTGCGAGGCATCGCGGCCTATGGCAACTGCGTGGGCGTGCCGACCGTGGGCGGCGAGACGCGGTTTGATGCCACCTATGACACCAACTGTCTGGTCAACGTGGCATGCGTGGGTCTGGTGCGTCAGGACCGTGTTTTTCACGGGCAGGCGCGCCGGTCAGGTGATGCAGTGATCTATCTCGGGGCCCCGACGGGGCCCGACGGGATCCAAGGCGCGGCCATGGCCAGTGCCACCTTGGACGGCGACGTCGATGCACGACTGCCGGCCGTGCAGGTGGCGGACCCGTTCACGGGTCGGCGTCTGATCGAGGCCTGCCATGAACTCATGAAAAGCGACCGTATCGAGGGCATCCAGGACATGGGTGCCGCGGGATTGACCTGTTCCTGCGTGGAACTTGCCGATCGCAGCGGCATGGGCATGACCGTGGATCTGGATCAGGTGCCGCTGACGGATCCGGGCCTGACTTGCGCCGAGATCCTGCTTTCCGAGACCCAGGAGCGCATGCTGCTCACCGTGCCCTTTGGGGCCGAGGCCCCGGTCCTGGAATTGGCCGGGCGCGCGGGACTGGCGGCCGCGGTGATCGGGCACACCACCCCCGACCGGCAGATCCGCCTGTTTCGGGCGGGCCGCGTGGTGGCGGAGGTGCCGGTGGACACCCTGGCATCGGGCGTGCCCGAGCCCCCATGGGTGCGACATCGGTCTGCAACCCAGACCGAGTCGGACGCACCCGATGACCCGGTGCCTTCTTGCCAACCGCCTTGCGGCCCCGCGCTGTTCGATGACCCGAACCTGCGGAGCCGGCGTTTCGTGTATGAGCAATACGACCACATGGTCCAACTGCGCACCGTGCTGCGCCCCGGCGAAGGGGATGCCGCGGTGCTGCGGATCGCCGAGCACGCGCCGCGGGGCCTGGCCATGACCCTGCAGGGCGGGGCGTGTCGCCGCGATCCCGAACAGGACGCGTTCGACCTGGTGGCACGGGCCGTACTGAATCTGGCGTGCGTGGGAGCCCGGCCGCTGGGGATGAGCGACGGCCTGAACGCGGGCAATCCGGAACGGGGCGGGGTCCTGAACGCATTCGAAGCAGCGTTGCAGGGGCTGGCCCGGGGTGCCCTGACATTCAACTGTCCGATCACGGGTGGCAACGTGAGTTTCTACAACGAGAGTGACGGCAGGGGGATCGACCTGACCCCCGTGCTGCTCGTGGTCGGGGAAATCGCGGATGTTTCGCGCGTGGCGCGCAGCGGGTTCGAGGCCGAGGGCGATACCGTGGCCCTGGCCGAGGGGACATCGGAAGCGGTCCCCGTCTTCCTGGTCCGCGCGATCGAGGCGGGGTTGCTGCGCACCGCGCACGATGTGTCCGAGGGCGGACTGCTGGCAACTCTGGCGCAATGCTGCGTGCGCTCACGCCACGCTCTGGGCGCGTGCATGGATGGGTCCGAGGTCGCCAGCCTGGAAGCACACCCCCGGGTCGCAGATTGGGCTCGCGTGATCGTTGCCGGGGACCCGGCCGGATGGTCGGGCGTTCGGGAACTGGCGGCGGCCCAAGGCGTGACGTTGCGACCGCTGGGCAAGGTGGTTGCCGAGGTGTTCAACGTATTCCCCAGGGTGTGCTGTACGGTCGATGAATTGCTGCGGGATTTTGCTCAGCCCATGCTGTAGAGCAGCAGCCGGCACTCGATGTCGCCGTTGTGCAGAATGAAGAACTTCGCGGGCTTCTTGCGCATGCCGCGCTCGATGTCCGGATGCCCGGACAGCACCACCACCCGATGGCCCCGCAGCGTTGCGAGCACCGTTCCCATCTCGCGGTACAAAGACTCCTCGGCCGGCAGGCGGGTGCCGTAAGGAGGGTTCAGGATCACGAAACCCGGGGGCGAGCTGGGCTTGAGGTCCCGGATCGCGCTGGTACGCCACTCGATGCGCACCCCGGCCCGTGCCGCATTGGCGCGGGCGACCTTCAGGGCCTCGGGGTCGATGTCCGAGCCCATGATCGGTGGAATGTCCTGGCGCACGTTGGCCCGTGCCCGGTCGCGCAGTTCGCGCATCCGGGTGGCCATCGTGGCATCGAACGTCGCCCATCGCTCGAACCCGAAGCGCTTGCAGCCGAGCCCGGGTGCGATGCGGCTCGCCCACAGGGCAGCCTCGATCGGGAAGGTCCCGGACCCGCACATGGGGTCGCACAAGGGACTGTCGCGATCCCATCCGCCGAGCCTCAAGGCCGCTGCGGCCAGGGTTTCTTTCAGGGGGGCCTGCGCGGCCTCGAGCCGATAGCCGCGACGATGCAAGGAATGGCCCGCTGCATCGAGGTAGACGGTGGCCCGGTCCCGGACCAGATGCACGAAGATCGCGACATCCGGGTCCTTGCGCGCCACGTCCGGGCGGGTCCCGAGGCGATCGCGCAACTGGTCTACGATCGCGTCCTTGGTCTTCTGCGCGATGAAGTTGGTGTGTGTGAGTGCGCTGCTACGACAGGCCACACTGACCGCCAGGGTGTGGCGGGGGGTCAGATACGGGCTCCAGTCCAGGGCCTTTGTCCCCTCGTACAGGGCTTCGCCGTCCGGGGCCTCGAACGCACCGATCTCGACGAGCACCCGAATTGCGATGCGCGACTGCAAGCAGGCCCAAGCGGCGTCCGCCCAGTTCCCGCCGAAGTGCACGCCGCCCCGATCGCAGCGCACCTCGGGCAATCCGAGTTCGCGCAGTTCGTCACGGAGGGCGGGCTCGGTCCCCTTGGCCGCGGTGGCGAAGAACACCATCATGTGCGCTTGAAATGAAGGAGTTTGCGGCCCAGGAACATCCGTTTCAGATGCGCGATCGAACCCGCGGGGTCGATGTCCTTGGGACAAACGTCCGAACAGTTGAACGCCGTATGGCAGCGGAACACGCCGTGTTCGTCGCCCACGAACGACAGTCGCTCCTCGGCATGCCCATCGCGGGTGTCGATTACGAAGCGGTTCTGCTTGGCAAGCACGGCCGGGCCCAGATACGCCGGGTCTGCATCGGTCATGGGGCAGGCCGCGTGGCAGGCCGCGCACAAGATGCAGTCCACGATCCCGGTCAGGTGCTCCCGGTCCGCGGGCGACTGAATCCGTTCTCGTTCGGGGGCCGCGTCCCCGGCGATCAGATACGGGTGGATGGACTTGTACTTGGCCCAGAACGGCGCCATGTCCACCACCAGATCCCGGATCACCGGCAGATGCCCGAGCGGGCGCAGGGTGATCGGGGACGTCAGCAGCGCAACCTGGGTCTCGCAGGCCAGACGGTAGCGGCCGTTGATGTGCATGGCGCAGCTTCCGCACACCCCGGCACGGCAGGATGAACGATACGCCACGGAACCGTCGATATGGCCCTGGATGTGATTGAGCGCATCGAGCACCGTCTGACCCTTGCGCCACGGGACCTCGAAGGTGTCGAACTTCGGGGGCTGACCGCTGATGGGATCGAACCGCAGAATCCTGAACGTGCGCTTGTCCGCCATTTGCGTGCCTCCTGCCATCTCAATACTTCCGTTCCTTGGGTTCCCACATCCCGAGCGCGACCGGCGCGTAGTCGAGTGCGGCGCCACTGCCGGTCCACGTGGCCATCGTGTGCTTGAGGAAGTTGGCGTCATCGCGCGTTGGGAAGTCGGTGCGGAACTGCGACCCGCGGCTTTCCTTGCGGGCCACGGCCCCGGCCACGATCGTTTCGGCCACGTCGATGTTGCCCTTGAGTTCCAGGGCCCACAGCAGGTCGTAGTTCGCGCGCAGCCCGTGGTCGTTGAGCGAGATCTTGCGGTAGCGGGCCTGGATATCCTTGACCTTCTGAAGCGTTGCGGTCAGGGTGGCCTCCTCGCGGAACAGGCCTACGCCGTCCTTCATGGCCGCGCCGAGTTCGTCGCGCAGGGCCGCGGGGGATTCGCCTTCGGGCCGGGACTTCAGTTCCTCGATGCTGCCCTTGACCTCGTCCAGGGCTTGGTTCAAGGCGCTGATCCCCTGGTTGGAGGTGGTCTTGGACTGGATGTAGTCACCGGCGTGTTCACCGGCCACCTTGCCGAACACCAGGGTTTCGAGCAGCGAGTTGCCACCCAGGCGGTTTGCGCCGTGCACCGACACGCAGGCGCACTCGCCAGCCGCGTAGAAGCCCTTGACCGGGGTTTCGCCATTCTCGTTGGTGTCGATGCCGCCCATGGTGTAGTGCTGACCCGGCTGAACCGGGATGGGTTCCTGGATCGGGTCCACGCCCACGAAATTGATCGACAGATCGCGGATGCCGGGCAGGCGATCGCGGATCTTCTGTTCCCCGAGATGCCGGATGTCGAGGTGCACGTAGGCGTTCTCGAATCCGCGCCCAGCCAGGATTTCGCGTCCGATGTTGCGTGCCACGATGTCGCGTGGCGCCACTTCCATGGCCTTGGCCGAGTCGGGGTAGTTGGCCAGGAAGCGTTCGCCCTTGTTGTTGAGCAGGAACCCTCCCTCGCCGCGGCAGCCTTCGGTCATGAGGATGTTGGTGCCCACCAGGGTGGTCGGATGGAACTGCACGAACTCCATATCCTTTAGAGGCACCCCGGCCCAATAGGGAATGGCCTGCCCGAGGCCCGTGCTGATCACTGCGTTCGTGCTGTTGCCGTACACCCGGCCGGACCCGCCCGTGGCAAAGATCACGACCTCGGACCGGAAGGCCTCGACCTCGCCGGTCATGACGTTCATCGCGATCACGCCCACGCATTCCCCGGCGTCAATCACCAGGCGCAGCACAGCCCACTCCTCGAGCACGGTCATCTCGTTGCGCTCGGAACCGAGCTCATAGCGCACCACCTGCTCGTACAGGGTGTGCAGCAGCACATGACCCGTCTTGTCCGTGGCGTAGGCCGTGCGGGGGAATCCCGCGCCACCGAAGGGACGCTGTGCGATGCGTCCGTCGGCATCGCGCGAGAACGGGCAACCCCAGTGTTCCATCTCGTAGATGATCTCCGGGGCCAGCGTGGTCATCTTGAGCGCTGCGGGCTGGTCTGCCAGATAGTCGCTGCCCTTGACCGTGTCGAAGGCATGCAGCTTTGGACTGTCGAAGCCCCCTCGCGGGTGGTTGCGCAGCGCGGCGTTGATGCCACCCTGGGCCGCGATCGAGTGCGAACGCAGGGGGTGGACCTTGGTCAGGATCGCCACCTTCAGGTTCTTCTGGTTCAATGCAATGGCCGCGCGCATCCCAGCGAGACCGGCGCCGACCACGATGGCGGGAAAGTACTTCATCGCTTCACCTACTCCTACAAGAAGACCGGGATGCACACGCCCGCCGCAAACACGACGGCCACGACCACGCCCCAGAACATGGGACGGTGCGCGCGCGTCAGGGCCAGCAGATCGGCCGCTGCGAGGCGCAGGCCGTTGAGCAAGTGGAACAGAACCGCGATGAGCAGCAACCACTCCAGCACGTGGAACAGCGGGGTATCGTAGATCTTCATCGTGGCGTCGAACGCGGGCTTGCCGCCGAGGCGCCCCATTCCGATGCTGTACAGATGAATCAGCAGGTAGGCGAGAAGGCCGAGGCCCGTGACACGCTGCAGCAGAAAGGAAGCCATGCCCGGCCGGGGATTTCGGCACCATTCCGTCACGTAGTTGAGTCGCATCGTCTACTTGCCTCCTGCAAACGGCACCAGTGCCAGGACCCCGAATACGAACGCGGCCAGGCCCGCGACCCATAGTACCCACGTCCAGGTCCTGCGGGCGCCGGCACCGGGTGCGTAGTCCATCACGACCCCGCGCAGCCCGTTGAAAGCGTGGTAGAGAGCGCAGGCGAGCAGCACGATGTCGAAGGCCACCCAACAGGGTTGCGACAGCCGGTCCTGTACCTTGGCGAACGTGACGGGTCGCTCGATGGCGAAGTGCAACACGAAGAAGTGCACCAGCAGGCCCACGCCCAGAATCAGTGCGGTGACCCGCTGAAGCAGCCAGTTCAGGCCCACGCTCCTGACCGTCCCACCCATCGTCGATCTCCTCGTTCGCAGTCGTTTTTGTATTAGTTCCCAAGGCCTGTGGTTGTCAAGCACAATGTGGCTGGAACATGCCTCGGGACCG
>CAYRIB010000068.1:0-14440 GCA_964424165.1 uncultured Myxococcales bacterium
TCGAACTGATCCGCCGGACGTCCACGGACCTGCCAGCGGATGTGGAAGGGCGGATCCGCGCCGCGCGCGAACGCGAGGATGAGGGTAGCACCGCGCGCAACGTGCTCGACGCGATCCTCGCCAACGTGGAACTGGCCCGGACCGAGGGCACTCCCATCTGTCAGGACACGGGACTGGCCTCGTTCTTCCTGCATCTGCCCCGCGGCATGGATGCGGAACCCGTCAAGGCGGAATTGACCGAGGCGATCCGTCAGGCCACTCGGGAGGGGTTGTTGCGGCCCAATGCCGTCGACCCGGTGACCGGGCGGAATTCAGGGGATAACGTGGGTCCTGGTCAACCCTATTTTTCGGTTGAAGTTCATGATAGTTCGGATGTAGTCATTGAACTGCTTTTGAAGGGTGGTGGCAGCGAGAACGTGGGCGCACAGTACCGGTTGCCCGATGTGTCCATCAAGGCCGGGCGTGACCTGGCCGGGGTCGAGCGCTGCATCATCGATGCGGTGTTCAAGGCCCAAGGCTTCGGGTGTGCCCCCGGGATCCTTGGGGTGTGCATTGGCGGGGACCGTGCCAATTCTTACGCAGGGGCCAAGAAGCAGCTTCTTCGCCCCCTGGACGATCGCCATTCGGACCCGGTGCTTGCGGATATGGAAGAACGCCTGGTCGAACGGTTGAACGAACTGCGCATCGGACCCATGGGTTTCGGGGGTTTGGCCACGGTGCTGGGGCTCAAGATCGGCACCATGCATCGGCACCCGGCCTGCTTCTTCGTGTCCGTGGCCTACTGCTGCTGGGCTGACCGGCATCGCTGCCTGGTGGTTCGCGACGGCGTCCCGCAATTCGCTTGATGGAGGTGGGGAAGATGGGAACCGTGACCAGACTCGACGTCCCGGCCGAACCCGAGCGCATCCGGGCCCTTCGGATCGGGGACGAACTGCGCGTGTGGGGCCGGATCATCACGGCGCGCGACATGGCCCACAAGTATCTGGTCGAGCAGCGCCCCGAGTCCATGAAGGATTTGTTGCGGGGGGCCTTGCTGTATCACTGCGGCCCGATCATGACCCGGTCGGGGGCGGACTGGCACGTCGTCGCAGCGGGACCCACGACATCGAGCCGCGAGGAACCCTACGAGGCGACCGTGATCGAGCAGTATCAGATCGCGGGGGCCATCGGCAAGGGCGGCATGGGCGACAAGACCAGCGCGGCCCTCAAGCAGTTCGGCGCCGTTTACCTGCACGCCGTGGGCGGGGCGGGTTCGCTGTTGGCGCGTTGCGTGAAAAAGGTCGACGAGGTCCGGATGCTCGAGGAATTCGGCGTGCCCGAGGCCTTCTGGGTCCTGCATGTCGAGGATTTCCCGGTGGTGGTCACCATGGACTCGGAGGGAGGCAGCTTGCATCGCAAGGTGCTGAAGGAATCCGAGGTGCATTATCGCCGCTTGATGGGGCTCACGTAGGAGGGGAGGGTCAGGCGGACCGGGCCGGCTTCTTGAGGGCCTTGATCTGATCCATGATGACCTTGAGTTCGGCCTTCATCTCCTGCTTCATTTCCTGCCGCACGTTCTTCAGCGCCGCGACTTCCTTGGTCAACTTGTCCACGGCCACGGTCAGGCTTTCGACCACGTCGAGCGAGGGGACGCGGAACTTGGCCATGAGTTCCTGACGAAGGGACTCGCCATGGCGGCCCACTTCGGACTTGCGGAGCTTTTCGATGAGTTCGGGGAACTTCATGTGGCCGAAGCGTTCCATGATGTCCTTGAGGCTGGTTTCGGACAGGAGTTCCGACACCTTCTGCACGCCCTTGGTGCGGGTCTTTTCCACGCGATCCTTCAGGTCTGCGGCCATCTTGCGGCCCTTGTCGCCGAGTTCCTTGAGGGTGTCGGTGCCCGAGTCCACCAGTTCCTTGACCTGGTCCTTGATGTCCTTCACGCTCTTGAGTTCCTTCATGACGAGACCTCCTTGACAGAGTTACCTGATGATCACCGATCTGAAATATAACGCGTTGCGTCATTGATGTCAAGGGTGTGTGTTGGGCGCCGGGGAGAGTCGGGCGCCGGGGGTGTGTCGGGCGCCGGGGATGTGTCGGGCGCCGGGAGTCCCTGGTCCTGCGAGCGAAGCGAGTTCTTGGAGTGCGGCAGCTTGCTGCCGCTTTGACGGAGGTCTGTGTCACCCCGGCGTTCGAAAGCGCAAGCAAGCTTGCGCACTCCCAAGACGCTTTTCACTTGCGAAGTGGCTTTACCGTGACCGTGTTGATGTGACCGTCACCGCAGCGACGGCCTCATGGCTGGACCTGGAAGCGGCCCTTGGCGGGACGGGTGATGGTCTTGCGGCTCGACAGCGCCTTCTTCATGGCATCCCGATACGTCGGGAAGTCCAGCATCCGAAAACGGTCCTTCGGCAGCTCCTTGAAGTACGCATCGAGTCGGTCTCCCCCGTTGACCAAAAAGTCGATCGTGACCACCCGATAACGCTGTTTCTGATGAAACACCTCGCCATGACTGTCACGTAAACCGATGTCCCCGTCCCGGCGACGCTCGATCGTAACCCCGGATACGGCAACGGCCTTGTGCAGCGTGCCGATCAAGAACCGGAACAGACGGTTGACCTCCTCGCCGGTCATCGAGATCTCGACGAGCCGGTTGTCGAAGGGCCAGATGGCGTGCAGGTGGCACATGTTGATCGGGCCGGCACGCAGATGGTCACGAATGCCGCCCAGGTTGATGAATGCGACCTCGGCATCGTTGGCAGCCTCGCGCATGAGGTCCGCAGTGAGGTTGCCCAGCGACGTTTCACGGCCCCGACCGTGCTTGATGTCCTGGGTGGCTTCGGCCACTACCTCGCTGCACACGTCGGATACGGACGCAGTCACTTCGTCACGCAGCTTGCGGACCTCGGGGTGCGAGGGGGCCACGCCCTCCCACCCAGGGAACGCCGGCGAACAGATCGAGCCGGTGCGCCAGTACTTCTTGTTGTGGGTGCGGCCTCCCGTGGCCTGACGACACACGGGCGCGGGTGGCAGCACCCGGACCCCGCCGGGCAGGACGCGCTTGGTCACGGGGTCGATGTCGATCTCGGCGCGCCCCAACATCTGGCCGCGGTCCAGGATTTCGATCACGGGAATGCCCTGACGCGTGCCGGCCACATAGGCGTGGGCATGGCCTGCCACCACCAGGGCGATCTCGTCGGGGGTGAAGGCCTTGACGAAGTCCCCGAGTTCCGAGGTGACCGCGCTGCACCGGGTCAGGCCCTGGGGCGCAATTTCGGTCCCCTTGCCATCGCAGTCCCCGTTCATGTGGGCCAGGACGATCACGAGGTCCGCCCCGGCCGCACGCATCTCCGGCAGAAGCTGCCGGACTTCGTCGACGGCACTGGTGATGGCCAACCCCTCCAAAGCTCCGGGCATGATGATCTTGGCCGCGGTTTCGGTCAGGACTCCGATGATCCCGACTTTGACCCCGCCTGCGG
The DNA here is from genome assembly GCA_964424165.1 of uncultured Myxococcales bacterium. Lineage (GTDB taxonomy): Bacteria > Myxococcota_A > UBA9042 > DTJE01 > DTJE01 > CAYRIB01. Next base: position 3,459 of record CAYRIB010000068.1, read on the forward strand.
GCACGACCACGAAGGGCCGGAGGCCGTGGGGCATCCAGCGTTCGCGGCTCTGGGCGATCCGGACGTTGGCTGCGACCGTGGGGGTGCGGGCCTCGGACATGGTGCGCTTGAGGGCACATTGGGGGTCCGCAGCGCCGGCGCACCCCTTGTCGTCCCCGCATCCCTGGTAGTCGAATTCGTGATTGCCCAGGGTGGTGGCCGTGAAACCCGCGAGGTCCCGGAAGCGTGCGCAGGGCATGCCCTCGAGTCGGTTCACGCCCAGGACGCCCTGAAAACAGTCCCCGGCATCGAGCACGATCGTTCGATCCGGCGCCTTGGCACGCAGTTTGTCGATGAGGCCCGCCACGTAGTCGAAGCCCCCGAGCCAGCGGGCGTCACCGGCCAATTCCGGGGTGTCCACGCCATCCACGGCACCGTGCAAATCGTTGGTCGTCAGTATCTGGAGCCGCAAGGGTGCCGCGGTCGCAGGCACCACCGCCCCTGCCGTGCACAAGGCCATCCAAAAACCCATCCACCCACTCGTCCGCTTCATCGCTGCCTCGTCTCCTTCACAAAGTCGTCCCAAGCCTTCTTCTCGACATCCGAATACACGTAGCCCTTGATTTCCGCGGCCCGGATGCCCTTTCCGATCGCCGGTTCCGCCATGACGGCACGGGCAAACGAGGCCTTGGCCTCGTCAAGGCGGCCCAACCGAAACAGCGTCAGGGCCAGCCCGAGATGATTGTCGGCCATGGTGTCATCCTTGGCGATGGCCTCGCGGAAGCGTGCCTCGGCTTCGTCGTACCGAGCGAGGTCGAACAGCGCGTAGGCAAGGCCGCCTACCACCTGACCCGAACGGTCTCCAAGCTTCATGCATGCTTCGAGGTCCTCGCGGGCCCCGTCCGCGTCCCCCAGCAGGATCTGCACCAGACCCCGGAAGTATCGGGGCGAGCACTCCTCCCGGTCCAATTCGGCCGCCTTGGTGTAAGCTGCCACGGCCTCGCGGTACTGCCTGCGGCCCATATCGACGCGCCCGCGCGCCATCCACGCGGCTACGTCCCAGTCTTCCTCGGGGCCGATGCGCTTGAGCGCGGCCAGGGCGAGGTCCGTGTCGTCCATGCGTGCCCGGGCATCTGCGATGGCCAACCACTGCGTTCGGTGGTCGGGTCCCAGGTCGCCCGCGATCGCCAGCAGGCGTCTGGCCCGCTTGCGTTCGCCCACGTCCCCGAGGCTACCTGCCACGTTGGCCAACGTGACGATGGAAAGCGCCTTCTTGGGCCGGGCCAGGCTCACTACCTCGTCGAGCAGGCCGTACTCCTGACGGTCGGCCAGCCACCGCAACAGCACGTCCATCCCTTCGCGTGCCGAGTCCCGCGTGGCGTCGTCGGTGACCTCGGCGAAGGTTGCGGTCAGGGCCCGCCGGGCGCCAGGACGGTCCTTGGCCAGGATGAAGTGGCGGGCCGTGATCAGCCCCCAGATCAGGCGTTCCTCGGCATTTTCGGGGCCGCCCCGCTGATCCACGGCCGCGATCGCAGCCGTGGCCGCAGGTGACCCGGGGTCCGCGTCGACCACCTTGATTAGCGCCTCTTTGACCGCGCGGGCCGTGGCGACCGAGGCGTTCGGCAGCGCCTCTTCGAGGGCCCGAACCGCCGTGACCCGGTGGTCCGAAAGCGTGTGACGCGAGATGGCTTCATAGACGAGCGTTGCCTCGGGATTGGCGGCCACGAAACGGTCGGCAAAATGGGCCCGCTTGGCCGTCGGAATGTCGTGTTCCATGCACGCGGCCACGAAGGCCCCGCGTGCCGAGCACAGACGCGTTTCGGGCGGCAACAGCGCGTCGGCCTCGATGAAGGCTTCGATGGCCTCGAACGACCGCTTTTCGGACACCAGCAGGTCCCCGACTGCACACAGACGGCGCCCCCGTTCGGCCCCGTCGGCGAGTTGCACGAGTCGTCGCATGACCTTGAGTCGGGAGTCGGCCGACCCCGGAAGGTTGGCCGACGTAATTGCACGATGGGCCAGGGTGGCGATGTCATCGAGGCGGTTGGCGGCAACCGCGCGGTCTACCGTCTCGGCCGACAGGGCGGTCATGGCCAGCGAGGCGATCACCGTGGGCAACACGCACTTGCGATCCGCGAATCGCTGCTGAGCTTCGTTGGACACCCGCAACATGGCATCGAGCGTGGCATCCTTCAAAAGGAGTTTGACCAACAGAGGCAAGGCCGCCTCGCGCGGCAGCGGGATGCTCTGGCTCAATCCGAGGCCCGCGAGCGTCGACGAGGTGCAGGCCGCATCCTCGCCCCCGTTGCCATCGAGCAGCGCCCCAAGGTTCCCGGTCGCGATCGCGGCGGTTGCCACCAGCACCCGCAGCGGCAGGACCGGGTCCGGATGCTCGTCGACCGGTGCGTCGGTGCCGGTAAGGCCCTGAGCGCGCCGTTCCAAAGGGGACACGACGCCCGCCGCATCCAGGGCGCGGCTGTACGCCACCAAGGGTTGAAGCAGTTCGGGTGCGGTTCGCGCCGCGGACATCAGGGTCGCATAGCGCCGCACGCTTTCGGCCCACAGGGGGATGTCCTTGGCATCGGTTGGCGCGGTCAATGGGGGCTGCGGGCAGTGTGCCAGGCAGGACGTGGCCAGGGCACGGTCGATCTTCTGTTCGCTTTCGAACACCACGAGGGGCACGAAGCACAGCACCTGCCGCACGTAGTGGCGTCGCGCGTCGTCTTGTTCGGGGTCAGATTCGGCCGTGCCGCGGTCCACGCATTCCGTATACGCCAGGGCGATGCGCAGCACGTCGCGGAACTTCTGCGCGCGCAGGTGGTCGGACAGGGCCTTGCTTGCGACCTGATCCAGGCGGGCCCACGCGTCCTGGCTCATGGGCGCGCGACAAGCATCCCCAATCCACGTGGCCATGTCCCCGTCGGGGGATTGCGCGCGGGCATCCGGCAGTGAGGACACACTAGCCACGACCCCGAACACCAGAAGCATCCACCACCGTGTCATCCGCCTTCCCCCTGTCTATCCCGTTTCATACTTCCGGCTTGCGGCCACATAGTGCGGTGCCGAGCGCGCCACGTAAGACTTTTCGGCGTCGCTGAGGGGGCGCGTGACCTTGGCGGGAACGCCGATGGCCAGATGCCCCGGGGGCACCGTGAGCCCCTGCGGCACCATCGCGCCAGCACCCACCATGGCCCCCTCGCCGATCACGGCCCCGTCCAGGACCACCGCGCCCATGCCGATCAGGCAACCGCGCTTGAGATGGGCCCCGTGGATCACGGCTGCGTGCCCCACGGTCACATCGTCTTCGATCACGCAGGCCGGACCGCCCAGGCTCTCGTGAATCACGCTGTTTTCCTGCACGTTCACGCGGCTTCCGATGCGCACCGGTCCGATGTCGCCCCGCACCGTGGCGCCGAACCAGATCGACGAATCCGCGCCCACGTGCACGTCCCCGGCTACCGTGCAGGGTTCAAGCATGCGAACGGTCGGGTCGAGCACGGGCGTCAGGTCGCCATATTTCCGGATCACTGGGAGCCCCCTTCGAGCTTGCGGTAGATGGTGCGGGTGGCCACGCCCAGGAGTTGTGCGGCCAGACGCTTGTTCTGATGGGTCATGCGCAGGGTTTCCTGGATCACGCGCTGTTCGACGTCGTCGAGCGGCGTGCCGAGTTCGATGGTCAGATACTGGCGCGCGTTGGAATCGCTGGCCACGAGTTCGGGCAGGTCCTCGGCGCGGATGGTGTCGGAACGGCACAGCACCACCGCGTGTTCGATCGTGTTTTCCAGTTCGCGAACGTTGCCCGGCCAGTCGTGCGCCATCAGCAGTTCCATGGCCTCGCGCGAGATGGCCCGGATGTCCTTGCGGTTGCGCTCGGCAAAGCGCTTAAGGAAGTGCTGCGCCAGCACCGGGATGTCGTCGGCGCGGTCCACTAGGACCGGCAGGTTCAGCACGATCACGTTGAGCCGGTAGTACAGGTCATCGCGGAAACGGCCCGTGCGGACCATTTCGTGCAGCGGCTTGTTGGTCGATGCCAGCACCCGCACGTCGGTCTTGAGCGTCTGGGTGCCCCCGAGGCGTTCGAATTCCCCTTCCTGTAGCACGCGCAGCAGCTTGGCCTGGATCATGGGGTCGAGTTCCGCGACTTCGTCGAGGAACAGCGTGCCCCCATCGGCCTGCTTGAAGCGCCCCTCGCGTCGGGCGAAGGCCCCGGTGAAGGCGCCGCGCTCGTGGCCGAACAGTTCGGATTCCATGAGCGTCACGGGGATGGCCGCGCAGTTGAAGGCCACGAACGGCCCACGGGCGCGGGGGCTTTTGCGATGGATGGCCCGGGCCACGAGTTCCTTGCCAGTGCCCGAGGCGCCGAGGATCAGCACGGTCGTAAACGGTGCAGAGGCCACCTGGTTCACGGTGTCGAGAACCTTGCGGATGGCCGCGCTCGACCCCACGATCGTCCGGTCGCCCGACACGGCCTCGAGTTCCGCGCGCAAAGCCGCGTTTTCGGCCATCAGCGAGGTTCGTTCGGCGGCGCGGGTCACGCTGCGCACTACCAGCGGCTTCTTTAGAGGCTTGGTCACGAAGTCGTAGGCGCCCTCGCGCATGGCCTCGACCGCCTTTTCGATCGTGCCGAACGCGGTCATGATCACCACTTCGGTGTCGGGCCGGGTCGCCTTGATGGCCCGCAACAAATCCATGCCATCCATGCCCGGCATGCGCAAATCCGCGAGCACCACGGCGAACGAATCCGCCCGGATCGCCTCGAGGGCCTCTTCTGCGCTGGCGCACGGGCGCACATCGAAGCCCTCGCCGACGAAGATCTGTTGCAGCGATTCGAGGGCGCTGCGATCGTCGTCCACGATCAGCAGGCTCGGCTTGTGGGGGTCCCTGCTCATCCTCAGGCCTCTCTGCGGACCGGGGACGAGTATATCACTACGAACACTTGTTCAGCCCGTGAACGTTCGGGGTGGCGCGAGCTTCCGGGATGGGCAATGATGCGGGCTCCTGCATCAGATGGATCACGAGCAGCGCGGCTTCGAGGATCACGATCAGCGACACCACGACGATGGCCACCCAAACGAGCGGCTGCGAACGTGTCTTTTTCCTGGGGCGGGCCGTCTTGGCAGGCGCGACCGGTTCGTCCGGTCCCTTCAATGCCTCGGGTGACGCCTCAGCCGGGGGCGGTGTCGCGGCCGGGTCCTTGCCTGTGGGCTCGGGACCCGCGCACAACTCCTTGCCGCAATGGTTGCAGAACCGGGCATCGTCGTCGAAGTTCAACTGACAGGGGGTGCAGACCTTCATGAATTTCCTCCGCACCCCATTCTAGCCCGACCCTGTGCACTGTCAAACCAGTCCGGTCGTACCGTCGGATGCCCACATCGCCACGCCAGAAAATACCGATCAATTGACAGTCCTTGATGCGTTCGGCCAGATTCTGAACGCTGAAAAACCTTGGACCTCGGATAACGGTTCGTCTATGCTCCTGATCAACTCTGTTTGGGTGAAGGAGGCTTTCGATGTTCAAGGAATTCAAGGAATTTGCGCTCAAGGGCAACGTGATGGACATGGCGATCGGGATCATCATCGGCGCCGCGTTCGGCAAGATCGTGTCATCGTTCGTGGCCGACGTGCTGATGCCGCCGATCGGGCTGCTGCTGGGCGGCATGGATTTCAAGGCCCTGTTCTTGAACCTCGGTGCCACGAAGTACGAGACTCTGGAAGCAGCCAAGGCGGCAGGCGCCCCGACCCTGAACTACGGCATGTTCATCAACACGGTGATCGACTTCCTGATCGTGGCGTTCGCCATCTTCATGGTGGTCAAGTTGATGAACAAGATGCGTCGTCAGGAGGCCCCGGCCCCGGCGGCCGAGCCGACCACGAAGGAATGCCCCCACTGCATGTCGCAGGTGGCGATCAAGGCCACCCGCTGCCCGAACTGCACGTCCCAGCTCACCTAGGATAGCTTCGTTTCCGTCAGCGTTTTGACCACGGCCACCAGCAACCCCAGGCGCAATCCTGCCCGGCCCATTCCGATCGGTGCGGGGATCGGTATTTGGTTGCTCATGAGCCAGTCTTCAGGAGTTCCGATCTTCCGTTTCAGGCGCTCGCGCAGCACGGCTCGACAGTCGAGGTGTCGGGCGGGCAGGGTCCCTTGATGCGCCCGAAGCAGGTTCGAGGCGAAGCAGCCCCAGGTGACCAGGGTGTCACCGGGGCGCAGGAACGCCGCCCATCGCGCTTCGAAGGCCTCCCAGGTTTCTCCGGCTTGCAGCTGTTCTTCCGGGATCTCGACGTGCCGCGCGGTCGCTTGTGCCAGGGGATGTTGCGGTGCGATCACGGCCTCGAACCGGTCGCCGGTTGCGGGGCGCACCGCCACCCAGTGCACCAGTTCGTCGGGAATGCCCGTGGGCGGACGTCGTGGCCAGGTGTTGACCTCGCCGGCGGCAAAGATCACACCGTTGGATTGCGTGTCCAAGCCTGCGGGCAGGGGAGGCGGCGGCTTCGGCGTCCGGTGCCGCCGCCGCGGCTCGTGCGACCGCTCGATCCACGCCAACTGGTAGTCGACCATGGCCCGAAATGGGGCCAGCATGCGAGTCACGCCCTCGGGGTCGCCTTCGAGCACCCCCAGCACGTGGACCAGGGCCTCGATGGTGGACACGCATTCGGCCCGGGGCTCGCGCCGGATGCGGTAGTCGCTCGGCCGTGGCGGATGGAACGCATAGCGGGGCAGGGCCGACAGCATGGGGCTGCGGCGCACGATCTTGGACGCCTGGGACCAGGTGCCGTCCACGACCACCAAGGTCACGGGATGATCGGGCGGACACGTCAGGATGTCCGGTGCCTCGGGACCCGGGAACAGCAGCACGGCCGGGCGGCCAGGGTCGGACAGGGCGGCGCGCACGGATGGGTCTTCGTCCCACGTCAGGCCCACGTGCAGTTCGGAATTGGGCAAACACAAACTGGCCATGCGACCGGTGCCGATGGCCACGCGCGCCTCGCGCCGATGCTGCAGCACCACGACCCGGGTGCGGGTCTGCAGAAGGGGCAGTTGCGAGCACCAGCAACCCGACATGGGGCGGCGGCAGCGGGGGCAAACGGGGCGCGACACCAAGGGCGACGACATCGGGGCGACCTCCGGACTTCGAAGCCTACACGGGTCGCACCGGTATCTCAAGGCGCCATTCTAGGCAGGCATGGCCCGGCGCCTCTTGGTCACCGTCAGCAGCAGGCCGCCCAACAGCATCAGACCCGCCCATGGCGAGGCATTCTCTGCGCCGGTCCTGCCCGCCGCGCAACCGCCTCGCGGAATACCCCGGATGGTCCCGTCGCAGGGCACCTCGGTGTTCTGATCCGGGTTGGCAAAGAACGGACAGATATCCTGGTCGTTGTCGACCCCATCCCCATCCAGGTCGTCGTCGCAGGCGTCGCCGATCCCGTCGTCGTCGAGATCGTCCATACCGCAATCGCGGCAGACCGACGGCTGTCCCTCGCACCGGAACCCGGACTCCCGGGCGCACGTGGCGCTGCAACCATCGCCGGAATCCAGATCGTCGTCATCGCATCCCTCGGCCCCTCGAATCAGGCCATCCCCGCAGATGGGCTCGCACGCCGAGTTCGCCGCGGGGCAGCGGTACCCATCCTCGATCTGGCAGGTCTCGCTGCACCCATCCCAGGCATCAACGTTGCCGTCGTCGCAGTGCTCGTCGCCCGTCAGGATACCGTTGCCGCAGCCCTCGATAGGTTCGATCGCGCGGCAGTCCTGCGCGCAGCCATCGCCCGACACCCGATTGCCGTCGTCGCAGGCCTCGCTGCCCACGGTAATCCCGTCACCGCACGTCGTGACGCAGGTGGCCCCTGTTTCGCAGGTCCATCCCGCCTCGACCTCGCAAAACGGCGAGCACCCGTCGCCCGACACCCGATTGCTGTCGTCGCAGGCCTCGGTGCTGCGCAGCAGACCGTCGCCGCAGATCACCTCGCAAGGACCGCCCCTTGCCGGGCACAGGAAGCCATCCTCGACCGAGCACACCTTGTCGCATCCGTCCCCAGTCATGACGTTCCCGTCGTCGCAGCTTTCGGCGCCCAAGGCGAATCCATCGCCGCAGATGGGCAGGCATGGCGCGCCTTCGGTCGGGCACGTCCAGCCCACCTCCACGTGGCAGAAGTCCGAGCAGCCGTCCCAGTCCTGCAGATCGCCGTCGTCGCAGGTTTCTGTGCCCCGCCGCAAGCCGTCCCCGCACACGGCCGTGCAAGGACCGCCCCGCGCCGGGCATTCGAATCCCACTTCGACCTCGCAGGCCGTGCTGCAGCCATCTGCGGCAACGATGTTTCCGTCGTCGCAGTTTTCGGCGCCCAGGGCGAACCCATCCCCGCAGATCGGTAGGCACAAAACGCCCTCGGTCGGGCATGTCCACCCGATCTCGACGTGGCACATGTCCGAGCACCCATCCCAGTCCCGCAAGTTGCCGTCGTCGCAATCTTCGCCCGCGATGATCACGCCGTCCCCACACACGCATTCCCCGGGCGGTGCCACCACGTTCACCCAGACCGCGTCCCGACTGCACACCTCGTGGCACAAATCGTCACACAGGAAGAAGCGGCAATCGTCGGGCTTCGCGGGATCAGGGTTCGGGGTGCAGGTGGGCTCGGGACAGGTCTCGCACACGCGGTTGCAAACGTCCAGACCGAAGACCCGCAAACCCGGGCCCACCATGGGCACCGTGGTGGTGAGTTCCGTGGTCAGGACCGTGCCGAGCTCGTCGGACCACCGCGTCGGCAGAGGCGGCACTCCGGTCATCACCGATTCACGCCCGTCAAGGAAGACGTCTGTGACGCAGCCCCCGGCCAGCGTGACCGTGTGGGTCTGCTGCGCCTTGGCCACGGCCTGCAGCTCACAGTAAGACGGTGTGCCGCGATGTCGCACCGTGAAGCGGCTTTGTTCCCCGGGTTCCACGGTCACCCGGAGTTGGCACGAGAGCGCATCGTCACCCGGGTTGTCTGACCACCCGTCACCGTTGGCATCCCCGGGTTTGTTCCAGGGGGTGAAGAGGCCGTTGAGGGAATCGGCCGCATAGCCCCCGTGGCTGGCCACGTCGGATTCCTCGCGAAAGCCGTTCGCGCAGGGCCGGGTCACGCCGCGGCAGCCCTCGAGCACGGCGCCGGCCAGTGCGTCTCGGTCTACGCTCAAGCGGGTTTGGATCGCCTTAGTCGTCGTGGTCATGCTGACGGCGTACAGCACGCCGTTGATGAGGTCCCGCTGATCGTAGTACACGCGGTTGCCACAGTAGCTGCGGTAGGTGGTTCCGCCCTGGGGGCCTTCGTCCCAGGCAAGGTCCAGGTCCATCACCAAGCTGATTCGGAACTCGCGCGTCTCTTCGGAATCGTTGTAGAACGACCAGGTGCGCTCCAGCCCCGAGCATTCTGCCTTCTGCCGAACCTCCATGGTGACCCCATCCATGCCGCTCGATTCCATGAAATCGAAGCGGGCCACGCGGGTCTCGTTCATCGGGCCCTCGAAGCCGTCTTCGAGCAGTTGCACGTGCAACGGGTTGTCCAGTCGGAACATCGGTTGGTCGGACTGGAACACAAAGGCCGCCCATTCGCCGCCCAGGGCCCGGAAGTCCCAAGCCCCCCAATAGCTCCAGCCCACGCCCTTGGCACCGTAGTCGTCCAGGATGTGCGGGATCACGCCCGGATCGAAGGGGTCGAAACTGTAGCTGGCCAGGGTTCCGTAGGGACTGGTCAGAAATCCCGAATATCCCTCGTAGCCGAGGCCGTCGAGCATGCTGCCCGCATTCGGCAAGGGTTTTATCCACGGCACCGCGACGCCCGGATCGCAGGCATCGCCGTAGGGGTCGTTGTCGAGGTTCGTCTGGTCCGTGTTCGGGACGTCCGGGCAGTTGTCGCAAATGTCGCCAACGCCATCCCCGTCGGTGTCGGCTTGATCGGGGTTGGCCTTTCCCGGGCAGTTGTCGCAGTCGTCCGGGTGCGCGTCACCGTCCGTGTCCGACTGGGTCGCGGGGCTGTTGCGGCGGTCCGTGTCGTCGCAGTCGAATTGCGCGAATAGGCATCCCGTGCTCCCCGACGTCCCGTAGCCGTCCCAGTCTTCGTCCTCGCAGGTGAGCGGACATTCGGCCGCCGGGGACCAGCGCGTCTTCGAAAAATAGCTGCGGGTTTCACCGGCGGGAATGGTCACCAAATGCTGCATGCCGGTCGAGATGTCATACTTGCCCACGGTGATGGTGTTGCCTTCGACCACTTCGAGTTCGATGGGTTCGGTCATCAGCCATTCGTTCACCCCGACCACGGGCGTATCGCTGGCCACTGCGGCCGTGGACCGGAAGAAGGCGTTGAGGTTTTCGAGGGGCAAACCCCGATTCTTGTCCACCTGAAACCAGAGCCAGCTTGCCGTCGTATCGATGCAAAAGATGCGCCAGCCTTCCTCGACCGCGTCGCCTCCGGCCCGCATGGTAATCATGGCGAAGCGCGCCGGGTCCATGGCACCCACGCTGCCGTCGGCGAGCCGGACGCCGTGATTCTGGCGGAAGGTTCCAATCGTGTTGGGCTCGAGGTCCGTGTCCTGCATGGTGGCGATCCGCAGCGCGATGTCGGCATCGGTCGTGTTGGTGATGGCATAGTGCTGCAAGAGTTCGGTGCAGACCAGCTTCTGGGTCAGACGGATGGTCATGCCCGGGAATTCGTCGAGGGTGAACACCGACACCCGTGTGTGGGTGCCGATCATCTGGTCCGAGATCAGGGTCGGTGCCACGGTCGAGGAAGGGAAACTCCAGGCCTTGGTCCGATCCTCGCTGAAGAAGTCGATGCGTCCGTTGCACAGGGTGCCGTTGGCCGGATTGTAGGGACTGCCGGCCGGGGCCGTGCCGAGGGGATCGAAGTAGCCCGGGGCGGTACCGCAGCCGTTCAGGAATCCGAATTCCGTGCAGGTCACCTGTACGGTGCTGTCCCCGGTCCCCACGGTCAGGACTTGATTGACAGCCCAGGCCGAGGGACTAGTC
>CAYRIB010000069.1:0-5004 GCA_964424165.1 uncultured Myxococcales bacterium
CCACCGCGGTGTTCGGCTTGTGGCTGCCGGCCGGGGACACGCTCTCGTTCTTGAAGTAGATGTGGGCCGGGGTATCCAGGAACTGTTCGAGCCGCGTCGCGCGCACCAGGGGCGTGGGCCGCCAGATTCGAAGGACGTCTTGCACTTCGTCGGGGATGGGAACGAAGCGGTCGGTGCTGACTTCCTGTTCGATCAGCGCCATGGGGAACAGGGGCGCCAGGTCCGACGGAAGGAGGGGTTTCAGGGTCAACGGATGCAGCGGCGGGGCGGCAGGTCCGGGCAGGTCCGCAGCCACGTTGTACCAGGATGTTGGCATCTTGGCGTCGGACAGGACGTGCTTCTTCATGGGCCATCTCGCGTCTACGACAGGAGGATGCTGCGGGATGTTGCGGCGGGTGTCAAGGGTTGGGGGCGGTGTAAGTCGTGACCAGGATGTCGTCGAACCGGGCCGCACAACCGTTGGTGCTTACGGCCACAGTCCCATCAGTCGGGTTTCCGCCCGGGCCAATCGGCGACTCATCGTAACCATCCACCAGCGCCAACTGGTTGCCGTTGGCATCCTTGACCGTCGCAATGACGCCGGTATCCACGTCACCGTTGACGATATCCACGTAGTCCCACAAACAGACCTTCAGGGTGTACTCGGTGTTGGCGTAAATCGTGCCAGTGCCCAACTGAGTTGTTGCGCCCGCCATCGTATTGCCGGCGGTACCACCATCCGCCTTCCTCCAGAGGGACAGTTTCGCGCTGCTGCATGAAAGACCATTGCTGCTGCCACTCCCGCAGAGGATGTACCCGGCGTAACCGCTTTGGCTGTTGATCCAGCGCCCCCACAGGAACATGCCCTTGCCGGTGAAGATGTTGCTGCTAAGGAACTTGGTGGGGGTGATCTTGGCCTCAACGCATACACCTTCCCATGGCGTGCTCCACGCAAGGGCCTGCTGGGTCTCGTAGGGCGAACTCGAATCCGTTTCCCTGGTCGGGTCGGCCTCGATTAGCAGCGCATCCCCATCGATGATCGCAACAGACCAGTCGGTCGAATCCGAGTTCACCTGGGTCCATCCCGTCATATTGAGGTCCGTGAATGAATCACAGAAGAGGGTGTCTTCATGGACAGCAACACCCACGACACACGCCCCCTGTCCATTGCAAAGGTCCGCCTCATAGCAGAAGTCCGCGGCCTTGCCGCACGAGACACCGCTCGCCGCGAACAGGTCCGCGGGGCACTGCGGAGCACTTCCCGAGCATTTCTCCTGCACATCGCACGTCCCAACCGCTGCGCGGCACACGGTCGTGGATGGCATGAACATGTCGGAAGGACACGCCGGACCAACGCCGGAGCACGTCTCCACCACGTCGCACATGCCTGCGGACCCACGACAAATCGACGAGGCCGACTTGAAGACGTTCGCCGGGCAAATGTTGTCGACGCCGGTGCACACCTCAGCCAGATCACATTCGCCCGCAGCAGAGCGGCACGCGAACCCTGCTGCCTTGACGTTGTCGATGCAGGAGCCCACGCCATTGCAAGTGTCCGGCGCATCACACGCCTCGTTCGAACCCGACCCGCAGGCCGCGCCCGCCGCCGCGAACAGCGGGGCGCACAGCTTGGCCGCACCGTCGCATACGTCGTCGGGGTTGCAAGGCAGCTCGCCCGGCAGACAGACGAAGCCCGCGACCTTCACGTTGTCGATGCACGCGCCCAGGCCGTCGCAGGTATCCGGCGCATCGCACGCCTCGTTCGAACCCGATCCGCACTCCGTGCCGACCGCCGCGAGCACCACGGCGCAATCCTTCGTCGCCCCGTCGCACACGTCGTCCGGGTTGCAAGGCAGCTCGCCCGCCAGGCACACAAACCCCGACGCCTTGACGTTGTCCACGCACACACCTGCGCCGTCGCACGTATCCGCCGCGTCGCAGGCCACGTCCGAGGCGGAGCCACATGCCGTGCCCACGCCCTGGAACCCGTTGTCAAGGCACTGCCCCTCACCATCGCACTTGTCCTGGATGACGCATTCGGTACCCGCGTCGCCGCAATTCGCCGTGACGGGCTCGAAATTCGGCAGGCACTCGCCCGCACCGTCACAGGTGTCCGGCTTGTCGCATTCGGTGTCCGTTTCCTGGTCACCGCACAGAACGCCGGCCTCCACGGGAGTGTTCACCGGCAGACCCGTCTCGCGGTCGCAAGTGTCGATCGTGCATTCCTTGCCGTCGTCCACGTCGATGAAGTCGCAGGGATTGGTACAGCGCATCAGGCCTTGCTCATCTGCCCGAGGCACCATCGGGAAGCAGCAATCGACCGTGTCGTCAAACGGGGCGCCTTCCGGGTAACACCCCTTCTCCTTACAACATTTCTTCGGGTTGGCCGCACATGCCTCGGTGGTGTCGACCCAGTCCCCGGCATGATTCTCGTGACCGCCGCACCCCATCTTGTTGATCCGAACGATCACCCAGGGGTTCTTGGTCGACGAAGTGGCGTGACAAATCGTGATCTTGCTGTCGTCCGGATGGAAGAACTCGCACTGTTCCATGGTGAGCGCCGACTGGGCCGCCTCCAACCCCGGCCCTTCGGACGCTTCCTGGCCACCCGCGCACCCCATCACCAGTACCGAGCCCAGCACCAGCGCTCCCAGCAGGTTCTTCATGGGACCTCCTTCTTGTCAACCACTACTGTGTCACGGGGGGAAAACCGGAGGCCAGAAACTGGACCTCTTTTGTCTAGTTATTTTGCAGGGCAGCGAGAAGTCTGTCAAGGGGTCTTTTTTATATGTCTTGTCGTTTCTCGAAACTGGATGAATTCGCTGCTGTTTCTACGATCCGCCTGCGCCTGGTCCTACGTATTCGAGCAGCACTGCGGTGACGTTGTCACGCCCCCCCGCTTCGAGGGCCGCGTCGACCAGGGCCTCGCAGCGGTCCGAGAGGGTTCCTTGGGCCAGAATTTCGGCGATCTTCACGTCGTCGAGCATGTCGTGCAGTCCATCCGAGCAGAGCAGGTAGACGTCGCCCTTCAACGTTGTCTGCCGAAACACGTCCATGTCGACCAGTGGCCGCAAACCCAGGGCGCGCAAGATCACGTTCTTGCGGGGAAAGGTTGCGGCGTCCTCGGGCCGGATGAGGTGGTTCTTCAGATACTCGTTGAGCAATGAATGGTCCTCGGACATCTGCTGCAACTGTGTGTCCCGGAATCGGTAGATCCGGCTGTCCCCACAATAGACTCCGAAGGCGACCCCGGCCACGAAGCGCATGGCCACCAGCGTGGTGCCCATGCCCTGCAGCTCCTCCTGTTTCTGCTGCGCCTCGAATACCGCCAGATTGGCCACCTCGACCGCGGTCATCAGTTCCAGCTCGGCGCTCGTCGGCGGATGCTCGCCACCACGATGGCGCTCGGCCATGCTTTCGAGGAATGCGGGATCCAGCGTGCCGTCCAGGCAGGCCCGGATCGTGTCCACGCACAGGCGGGAGGCCACGTCTCCTCGGGCATGTCCGCCCATCCCATCGGCCACCACAAAGATGTCTTGCTGAGGCAGCGTCAGGAACGCGTCTTCGTTGCGAGTCCGGACCAGTCCCTGATCCGTCAAGGCCACCGCCCGGGTCAGTGACTGTGTCATGGAACCTCCTGCGCCGGTGCCCGGACGACCGCGGGCGGTGGCAATATCGGCAGACGCTCCTTGACCGCATCCGAGCGCTGCAGTTCCAGCGCGGAAAACAACATATCCGGCGCCACGGTGGACACGGGGATGGACCCGGATTCCGCGCCGCAGTAGCCATTGAACACGCCCTGACGATCGGACGCCGCCACGATGGTGTTGAGCGCGGTGAGCGGCGTGCCCACAATCTCGAACCCTCGCACCAGTTCTTCCCGGCCGGTCTGGGCATCCACCCGGTAGGCCACGCGAGGCACCCCTTTGAACGCCTGATAGCCCACGGTGCTGGTGTTCGTGGAGCCCCCGGCAATGGTCTCGACGATGAGCCCATAGGGCTTGCCCTGGCGTCGCACTTCGTCGAGCAGCATGCGCTTCAACTGTTCGTAAGGCACCACCTTGGCGCTGCGCACCACCAAGTTGCCCATGCGGGCCGTGGGTGCCACGAGCCCGTCGGAACGACCGTGGCCGTTGGATCGGTCCACGCCTTCAACGGGCCGGCGGGACATCAGGAAGGTCCGAAGCACACCCCGTTCCACCAGAAGCACGCTTCTGGCCAGAACCCCCTCGGCATCCACCCGATAGTGGCCGTTGAGGGCCTGCCCGGCCGCGCGCTCCATGGTGGGATCGTCCAAAATATCGATGAATTCCGGCAGGATACGTTGTCCCACCCGGCCGCGGAAGGTCCGTCCCTCGTCGTCGCGGTCCTGGCGCCCGCCCTCGAGGCGATGGCCCATGGTTTCGTGGAAGAAGATGCCCGTGGCTTCCGGTGACATGAGCACGGGCACTGTGGCCGGTTCCAGGACCGGGGCCTCGCGCAGTCGTGTCAGCCGTTCGGCCATGCGGCGAACCTCGGCTTCGATGTGCTTCGGATCGGGGAGGTCCGCGATCCTGCGACCATAGAAGGCCAGGGTGTCCTCGAGCAGCATGCCATCGTCGGCCCGGGTGGCCGCGGACACCACGACATGACAGTAGTCGTCGAACGTCGCCGCCGTGGTGCCCTCGGTCGTCACGATGGTGTTGTGCTGACGCGTGGCAGCCATCTCGACCGAGGCATCGAAGATGCGCGGGTAGTCCAGGAAGGCCGCGGAGATGCGGCGCAATCCCGCTTGCCAGACAGCCCGGTCGAACGGGCGGGAAGTCGCCTCCTCGACAAGGCGGATCGGGGTCTCGTGCGTCAAACTGCCCGCAGCACGCACCTTGGGGTCATTGACCCCCTTGGCCTTGACCTTCTGGAACGAAACCAGGGCCGTCTTGTAACGGAAGTCGGCGAGCAACCACAGCACCCGCGCCAGCGCATCGGGCGATGGTTCGATGGGGGTGAGCGCATTCGGAAGGTAGCGGGCTTCCACGCTGAATTCCG
>CAYRIB010000069.1:5104-10516 GCA_964424165.1 uncultured Myxococcales bacterium
GGTTCGATGGGGGTGAGCGCATTCGGAAGGTAGCGGGCTTCCACGCTGAATTCCGCGTCGGTGTCCTCGGACGAATCGAGATCGGCACTGCCCACCCGCACGTCCACGACCGCATATCCGCCGCGCGAGGACCCGTCCTGGAACAGCGCACCAGCCTTGGCCCCAAGGAAATCGGCTTCGTGCTCGCGCAGCAGAAACGAGATGAAATAGGGCGCGTCGTAACCGTCCATGGCCAACCCGGTGCGCGCGCGCTCGAGTTCGGCGGTCATGGCGTCGAGCGGCCATCGTTCGCTGGCCCCCGCAGGCAGCGCCCACAGCAAGGCGATCAGGGGTAGCGGGGTCAGCATCGCCCCAAGGCGGCGTCGAATGTTCAAGCCTCTTCCCCCTCTGACAGCAGCATGGCGATCGCTTGTTCATCGGCCGGTGGGAACGGGTAGAGAGCGAGTTCCTCGGGCAGAACCCAACGGTAGTCGGCCACGTGGATCGCGGCCAGGTCGTCGTTCGTCAGCGTGCAGCGATAGGCCCGGAAATCCACCGCGAAATCCGGATACTCGTGTACGCGCTGATCCAGCAGGGAACCGACCTGTATGCGAGCGTTCATTTCTTCGAGCATCTCGCGCCGCAGGGCCTCGTCGTCCTGTTCGCCAGGCTCGACCTTGCCACCCGGAAACTCCCAATACAGCGGAAACGCGGCCTTGGGCATGCGCTGGGAAATGAGGTAGCGTCCGTCCCGTCGAATGACCGCAGCCACGACCCTCAACGTCTTCCTGGCCAAATCTTGCCTCCTCGCTGCACTCACAGGTCTACGACCTGAGTGACAATCTGCCCGCCATCGCACGTCCGGGGTGTCTTGGTGCGGACCGGGAAGAAGTATATCCCAACCGGGTCGGGCCGGGCATCGATGATGAATTTGCGGAGGCGGGATGGAATTGACACGGGGCCCCCGATCCTTGTAAGGTTCGGGGTCTCTCGAGGCCGCGATGGAAGACCGTCCGACCATCATCCTGGGCGCGGGTTTGTCGGGGCTTTCGACCGCCCTGCATCTGGCGGGCGACTATCTGCTGCTCGAGCGGGAGGACCGCGTGGGCGGCCTCACCCGCACCGAAGACATCGATGGCTTCCTGTTCAATCACACGGGACACTGGCTGCACCTGCGCGACGAACGAACCAAGCGTCTGGTCGACGACCTGCTGCCCGACCGCATGAGCACCGTGGTCCGACAGGCGGCCATCTATATGCAGGGGCGCTTCACGGCCTACCCGTTCCAGGCAAACCTGTTCGGGTTGGCCCCGGTGGTGCTTCGCGAATGCCTGCAAGGCGCGGTCGCCGCGGCCATCCAACGTGCTGCGGGCGAGGGCGGGTCGCCGCGCAACTTCCAGGAATACGTCACGCAGCACTTCGGCGAAGGCATCGCCCGCCACTTCATCGTGCCCTACAACACCAAGCTGTGGGGCGTGCCTCCGACCGAGGTCACGACCGCCTGGTGCCAGCGTTTCGTCCCCATCCCGGACATTGCGGCCATCGTGGACGGGGCGCTCGGAATGTCGCGCGAAGCCTTGGGATACAACGCGACCTTCCTGTATCCGTCGGAAGGCGGCATCGAGTCCCTGCCCAAGGCCATGGTGGCGCGCGTGCCCCGTGACCGTCTGCGTTTGTCCACCCAACCCGACACGCTGTCGGTCACGACCCGAACCATTCGCATCGATGGCCAACAGGTGCATTATGGTCACCTTGTGTCGTCCGCGGCCCTGCCTGACCTGGTGGCCATGACCGAGGACGCCCCCGAGGCCGTGATTGCTGCGGCCCGTCGGTTGCGATGTTCACCGTTGCGTTACGTCAACGTGGGTCTGGCCGTGGCACGACCGCTGAACGGCGCCCACTGGCTGTACCTGCCCGAACCCAAGTATCCTTTCTACCGCGTGGGCTCCGCATCCAACGCCGTGCCGTCGCTGGCGCCCATGGGGCGGTCGTCGCTGTACGTCGAACTGGCCAATGACCAGAGCGTGCCCGACGGGGAGGTGGTCGAGGCATTGGCCGCGTTCCTGCTGGAGATCGGGACGATTGACGACGCCAGACAATTGCTGTTCGCGGCGTTTCGGACCCACCCCTGGGGCTACGTCATCTTCGACGAGCACTGTGAAACGGCACGGCGCACGATCCTGGACTTCTACCATGACCACGGTGTTCATTCGATCGGCCGCTACGGCGAGTGGACATACAACTCCATGGAAGACGCCATTCTGGCCGGCATTCAAACCGCCAAGGCCATCAACGAGGCATGATGCAAGACGTCAATCCCACCCCGGCACCGCCTTACAACCTCAGCATCATCATTCCGGTCTACAACGAGGAGGGGTTGCTGGCCACGGCCATCACGGACCTGACCACCCGTCTGGCCGAGATCCCGCTGGTGTGGGAGGTCGTGATCACCGAAAACGGCAGCCGCGATTCGACGCTCGAGATCGCGAACGAACTGGCTGCGAAGATCCGCAACGTGCGGGTCTTGCATACTCCCGAGCCCAACTACGGCCTGGCCCTGCGGCGCGGGATCGAGGACGCGCGCGGTGCCATCTGCATCTGTGACGAGATCGACATCTGCGATGTCAACTTCTACCGGGAGGCCATCGACATTCTGTCGACCGGTCAGGCTGAGATGGTGATCGGCAGCAAGCGCCATCCCAAGGCGCGCGACAAGCGCCCGGCCCTGCGACGCTTTGCCACCTGGGTGCTCAATCTGATGCTGCGGATCGTGGTTGGATTCAAGGGCACGGACACGCACGGGCTCAAGGCGTTTTCACGCGAGGCCCTCCTGCCCGTGGTCGATCTGTGCATCGTGGAAAAGGACCTGTTTGCCAGCGAGTTCGTGATTCGGGCGGAGCGCTACGGCACGCACATCGTGGAAATCCCGGTGCACATCGCCGAGAAGCGTCCCCCCTCGATCAACCTGTTCAAGCGAGTCCCGAACGTGCTGCGCAATCTGTGGCGGCTGTTCCTCGTCATCCGGCTGGGCCGCAAGGCCTGAGGACCCGATTCATGGAGCGCACCTTCTGCATCGGCATCGATCTGGACGATCTGCGTTACTACCGCGGGATTCATGCACTTGTTCCGCGGCCGGACACGCCCCTGGTGTTCACTGCGGCCGTGCCGCGTTTTTTGGGACTGTGCGATCGACTGGGCTTGCATGCGACCCTGTTCACCATCGGCGAAGACCTGAAGTGGGAGGACGCCCGTGCGGTCCTTGCACAGGCGGCAACGGCCGGGCACGAGGTGGCCAGTCACAGCCAGTCGCATTCCTACGCCTTGTCGCGGATGGATCCCGAGGCGATCGCGGCGGAACTGACGGCGGCGAAGAGCGGTCTCGAAGATGCGATCGGGCGCGAGGTCGTGGGATTCCGCGGCCCCGGTTACAACCTGTCGGAGGCGTTGCTCGACGCGCTGCGGCGCACCGGCCATCGCTACGATAGTTCGATCATTCCCGCGCCCGCTTATTATCTGGCCCGCGCGGCGATCATCGGGGGCATGCGGTGCGTGGGACGGCGCAGTGCCTCGATTGTGGGCCGGGGGCGGGACTTCTTCCGGGGGCGTGAGCCGTTCGTGTGGGACGAACTGGCCGGGGGCCCGTATGGCGCGGATGACAACGGGGAAGTCCTGGGCCTTCGGGAATTCCCGATCACCACGGCCGGCGTGCTGCGAATGCCCCTGATCGGGACCGTGCTGGCGCGGGGAGGGTGGTGGAGTCGGAGGCTGGTGACGGCGTGCGACGGATTGCCATTCGTGAACGTGGAGTTTCATGCCCTGGACTTCTTGGGCATCGACGAGGACGGGATCGAGCCGGAGTTACGGGTGGAGCCTGCGTTGCGGGTGCCGCTGGCGACCCGGATAAAACGGTACGAGGACGCGCTGCGGAAGTTGATGGAGGGGCGCAAGGCCGCGGTCTTGCGGGATCTGGTGTAGGCCAAGACGGCGCGGTCTGGTGACCGCGCCCTACAGCAAGCTCGTGGACGTGGACGTGGCGGCGC
This sequence comes from uncultured Myxococcales bacterium, assembly GCA_964424165.1. Lineage (GTDB taxonomy): Bacteria > Myxococcota_A > UBA9042 > DTJE01 > DTJE01 > CAYRIB01. The sequence continues at coordinate 9,124 of CAYRIB010000069.1, forward strand.
GGTCTGGTGACCGCGCCCTACAGCGGATGAACAAGATGCCCTGTAGGGCGGCATCACCAGATGCCGCCGCTCAACCAACGAGGCCTGTGCCAAGCGACCCATCCCAGCGGACAAATCCCCTGCAATGTGCTATGAAACCGTGATTGGGAGGTGATCGCCATGGACGACTGCATCTTCTGCAAGATCATCGCGGGCCAGATTCCGGCTTCGTTCGTTTACCAGGATGATGACTTCGTGGCATTCCTGGATATCCGTCCGGTCAATCCTGGCCATGTCCTTCTGGTGCCCCGCGCTCACGCGTCGCGCCTGATCGACCTCCCGACGCCGATCCTGGCCCGGGAACTGCCGATCGCGGCCCGGATCGCCCGGGGCATCCTGAAGATCACGGGCCTTCGCGATTTCAACCTTCTCAACGCAAACGGGGCCGCATCCGGGCAGGAGGTGTTCCATCACCATCTGCATATCATCCCGCGTCGCGAAAAAGACGGCATGAACCTCACGATCCAGCCGGCCGCTTACGGGGACGGGGAAGCCGCGGACCTCGCGGCCCGGATCTCAGACTTCATCGCCCATTGAGGGATGCCATCATCCCGCGGAAAGTCGACATGATCAGCGACCACGAAATCCTGCACGCCATGACTGGAGCCATGCGCTACCTCTCGCCCGACGCCCGCGGAGGTGCCCACACCGAAGTCTTCGTGTTCGAGCCCGAAGCCCTGGGCAGCATCCTCGCGGACCTGGCCACCCGTCACGATGCCCCGATCCCTCGTCGCGAAGCCGCCCGACGCCTCGGTCGCGACATCGGGGAACGCTTCCTGCTGAAGGTCGGAAACGTGGACTACTTCGTGATGAAGCTGTCCGGCGGGGCCGAGGAGTCCTTCATCCGCCGCGATTTGCTGTCCGAGGTCTTCGGGCCCGTGGGCTACAACTTCGCGCCGACCACCGACAAGGTCAGCGACGACGTGTCCGGGGCCGTGCGCGAGATCCCCTACTTCGCCTCGGGCTCGCCAGCCGACCAGTTCGCCCCGGATCTGTTGGGCGAAATCCGGCACCTCGTGACCGGCGAAGACCCCGGCCCCACGGATGCCGGGCAGGCCATCTTTCTGGTCGAGGAATGCGGCCAAGAGCGGGTGCGCCACACGGTCTACGATGTGTTGCGCAAAGACTCGTATTTCGAAAGCCGGATCAACGACTTCGAGGCATTGCGCAAGTTTCAGGGGTTTCTGCGCGCCAATCCGTTGTCGTCGGAACTGAAGTCCCGCATGCAGCCGTTCTTCGAGGCACCCATCACCGTGGGCATGCGCGATGTGCTGCGCTATTCGCAGGGGTCCCGTCACCCGACCGTGGGCTGGCAGCGCGCCTCCGAGATTGCCGGCCGCGCCTTCGAGGACTT
>CAYRIB010000069.1:10616-14389 GCA_964424165.1 uncultured Myxococcales bacterium
CCCTATTCGGGAATCGCCAGCAACGCATCGCTGCGCATGGCCCTGCGACTGGCCTGCGGGGTCGGGATTCATCTGGCCGGGCTGAAGATGCCCGTGCGGCGCAACCTCGTAGGCCCCCAGATCGCGGCCCGGCACGAGGCGGTGTCTCGTGTACTGGCGTCCCGTACCGACGCAGAGCAACACCATTTCTTCCTGACTGCGAACCAGATCCTCTGGGAAATGGCCTTGCGGGGGGGCATCGCTCGCACGGAAGGGGACCCCATCGCCTATCGCCCGTTGCGCCGCACCTTCTATTCGTTCCAGGAAAAGGCGCAGTACCCGATTGCCTCACGAGGCGTGGTCGACCAGCTCCTGACGCTCGAGGACCTGCTGACCCCGGCCGGCGAACTGGTCCTGCAGCAACGCCCCGACATTGCCAAGAAACTGGTGGTGTTCTTCACCCTGGTATACCGCTACTTCCTGGAAACGGATCACGTGGTGGATCTGCGCCCGGACAACGTGGGGAGGGACCTGTTCGTGAAGGGCATCTGGGGCTACTCGACCCGCAACGTCCTGATCACGCTCGGTCACGACCACGACGGAGCCCCGATCCATGCCATCCGCTTCGTGGACAACAAAGACCAGTTCAAGCAGTACAACCGCGCCGAGGACCGTTCGCACCCCGTGGGCCTGGCCAAGCACGGCCTGCGCCTGCTGCACACCCTGGTGCAGCCCTCGATGGAGCGGTCGATCGGCCTCTACATCCAAAAGGTCGCCCAACTCGAGGGTCTGGCCCCGGACGAAGCAGCAGCCGGTGCAGCCCGCGGAGCGCGCGTTACGCAGCACGTGGTCCGCGAAGGGGTCGACGGCCTGCTGGTCTATCTAGGGGCCTTCTTGCGAGACCTCGTCGACGACACGGTCGACGGCATCGCGCGCCGCATCAAACCGCGCTGAGAGCCGATCCGGCGGACGATGATCGACAATCTACCCAGAACCAGATCATTGTCACCCAGTTCTCATTGCTTGCATTCGACGGCAGCTTATAATCACCCTGACCTCGTGAGGGATCGTCATGCCAGTTTTTGCGCGCAACGCCCCGTGGGCCCTTGTTTTGATGTGTCTCGCCTTGTGGATCGCAGGGAACGAAGCCTCGGCCATCCCGATCCAGGACGATGCCCAGGGATTCTGGGAGGACGGGTACGAGGACACCTCCGGGGTCAACGCAGCCCTCAGTTCGAACTGGCGCCACGACGCGGCTGGCCGCTTTGTGACCGTGGCGGAACTGGCCGCCGGACCCGCGCAGGTCGTCACGGAATCGATCGCCCCGGTGTCGCTTTCCGGATGGGGTCACGTATATCTGCGTTTCACCGCATCCCAAGCCAACGCTGTTCGGGTCTGGTTCACGCCCGCAGGAGGGGTCGAAACGGCCCTGACGCTGGCGTCGTCGGACCTGGCCGGATACACCGCCCGCGCGTCGCTGGCCGGGTTCGGAACGCCGGACTCAGGCATCGTGCGGGTGGAACTAGCGGGAACCGCGGGACAGCCCCTGCCCACCCTGCAAGGATTGCGGGTGACCTGGCAACCATCGTCGGTCGTGCGCCTCGCATACACGGTGCCCGAGTCCACATGCTCAGGTGCGGACATGGATTTCCGCCTCAAGGTGTCCGTGTCCTACGTGCCGGTCCACGGACTGGTCGTGTGGGCACCGTTGCCCGAGGCTGCACTGCCCATGGACCTGATGTCTGCAGGCGTAAGCCTGCCCTCGCAACTGACATTCGTCAGCGCCAGCGGAGACGGCAAATACACGGCCTCGGAGTTGACGGTCGATGGCCAGACGGTGCCGGCACACTCGGTCTACTGGTCGATTGGCACGAAGCCCGCCGGGAACACCTTCATTCTGTCCTTCCGTGTCCGCCCACCGGCGGACATGCCAGACGGTACGGTCTACTCGGGCCGGGCTTACACAGCCGCTGGCAACGCCCTATCCTTCGCAACGGGGGAAGGGGTGACCACCATCACGTCCTGGGCAAGTCCCTACGTCTACAAGACCGTCGGCGGCGGGGCCTACCGCCTGTTCGAGCAGTGGCGGGCCTACCCGGATGCCACCCTGCGGATCAACGTAACTGCAGGCAACTTCTCGGGGACTGCCCCGGCGCAGTGCGGCGCGACGGAATGGTCCGTGGTGGTGTTCGACGAACTGGCGGCCTTCCAGGCGCTGTCGCCGTTCGATCCCGCGAACCTGATGATCTCGGCGGGTGGACAATACACGGAGGCGGGCCTGACCGTGGGCGTAGGGCACGGCAAGACGGCCGTGGTCCCACCCAAGTCGGTATATTGGGTGCTTGGGGACCTGGGAATCGGTGCCAGCCGTTCGATGTGGTACGAGGTGACACTCGCGGGCGAGCCCCCGCTTCAACTGGGGGACGAACTCGAGGCCTGCGCGACGCTCGTGTCAGGGTTCAAGCCGCGCAGCCCGGATGCCGGTCCCGGTTGTCTGTCGGTGTTCGTCGGCATCCCTGAGTTCCCCGACGGGGCATACGCCCTGGGCGACCGGATCCGCGGCAGCGAACAGATCAACGCTATCAACAACGACAACCGATTCCTTTACGTGACGTACAACGACATGATCACCTTCATCTCGCTGACGGTGAATCGTGGGGCGAGCGCCCTTGCGGACGTGGTGATGATGCAACGGGTCCCGGACAAAACGGTCCTGGTCGGGACCTACCTGCCGGCCCTGACCGACTACCGCACGTATTACTATTGGAACGCCGGCTCGGGGGATCCGTCGGGCAGCGAATTCGCGGTGGACAATCCGCCCCCTTTGCTGTCGGACGGAGCGCTGCAACCCGGCTGGTTCGAGCAGGCGCCGGTCCCACTGGATCAAATCAAGTGGGTGGGTTTCCGGATTCCCCAACTCGCGTCGTATTACTTCGGCGCCGGGGAGGGAGGCGTGGCGGGGCCATGGTCCGTGCGGGGCGAGGTCACGGTGCGGGTCGACGAACCCGACGATCTGGCGAGTTGCCCCGAGTTCACGGTGGAAAGCCATGGTTCGTTCGAAACGCACGGCTACATCCCGCTGGACGGAACCGTGCAACCGGTGACCAGCGTGATCCGGGTCCACGAGGTGGAACCGGTCCAGGTGATCAGCAAGAAGCCGAACCTGTCGTCATTCCATGTGCTGTGTTCGCCTGGCGCCATCGAGGGTTCCGGGGAAGTCGCATGTGCGGCCCTGATCTCGAACCAGCAGGAAGGTGGTGTCGAAGCGGATACGGCCTATGACGTGGAAGTGACCTTCAACATCCCGGCAGTGTCGATCAATGGCGTTTTGACGTACCTTCCGTTCCAGGACATCGTCTCTGACGGAGGGCGAGTCGATTTCTCGGGCCTGCCCTCGAAAGTGCGGGTGTACTACGACATCCTGATGCCGCTCGGCACCAAGCAGCCCGTGCTGACACTGCGGGTCCCCGAAGGCCTGGTGGACAACACGAGCTTCTCGGTGGGCGCGTCCGTGACGGGCCAGGATGACGCTTGCGGCCCGACCAACGGAGGTTCTCTGGCCTCGGTGGTCGTGCGCACGTCCCCCTATCTCCAGGTCAGCAAGAGCGTGAATCTGAGCGTGGCAGGCCCGGGTTCCGTGCTCCGGTACGAACTGACCGTCGTCAACACGGGCAAGGGCGTGTCCACAAAGACCTGGGTGGTGGACCGCATCCCGCAGGGAACTTCCTTTGTCGGCGCCGTCCCGTTCGACGGGGAAGTCTGGGTGAGCGATCGATTGCCCCCGGACCTGCCCG
>CAYRIB010000070.1:0-6332 GCA_964424165.1 uncultured Myxococcales bacterium
TCGATGCCGTCGGTGGCGTGACGCAGCGGCTTCTCGTAGACGTGCCCCACCGCCAGATGACGCTTGCGCGAGGTCGTCTGTCCCAACACCGCAAGGATGAGGCGCCGCTCGTCGAGCACGAACACGTTGGGATGGTGCCCCGAGCACTCGAAGAGCAGCGTGCGCGGCCCTTCCCCCGTGCGCACGGCCAGCGCAGCCACACGGTCTCCGTACTGCATGGCCACACGCTCGATGAACCCCCCGATCAGCAGACCCCGGGCACGCTCGGCAAACGTCGAGTACCCGGCGGACGAAACCGTTTCGTGCGTCTGGAGCAGATGCACCCGCGACAGCCCGGGACGAATGTTGAACCGGATGGTTCGTGCGCCCGTCGTTGTGGCCACCTTCACGTCTACCGTGCTGGGCGAAGGTTGATCGATGCCCTGAATGGTGCCACCGTTCACCACCCCGGCGATCTCGGACACCACGGCACCCAACTCTGTCAGGGTCAACGTCATCGGATTGACTCTATCATGGCGGTCGGATAATTTGAAACCGCCTGATGTGCGGAGAACACAAATGAAGAGCCGATGGTCCCGGGGATGTTTGGTTGCGATGCTGTTGGTAACCGGTTGCGGCGGTGGCGGCGGAAGTTCGGATGCGACGGACAACACGGACGTTTTGGAGGATCCGACGGATGCGGTCACGGGCGACAGCCACACCCCCAACCTCGACGAGAACTACCGGGTGGCCTACTGGTACGAGGGACGGCTCTCGGGCACGAACGTGGGGCAGGGGCATTTGTTTCTGGCAGACCCGCGGGACACGGACTCGTCCAATGACATCGAGCTCTCGACCGGCCTGACCGCGCTCGGACTCGACTGCCATCTCGGATGCTTCGTGGACCGCGATCTGAAGTGGATGGCGGTGGCCCGAGGGTCCGGGGACACGGGCGACTTCACCCTGAAGCTGCTCGCGATCGGGGCCGATCGTTCGCTCGCCGAATTGCCGTTTGCCGAGGTCGACCAGGTCGCGCACATCGAGTTCGTGGGCAATGCCGTGTACTACTCGAGGAAGCTCGACGCGTGTTCGACCACCACCGACACCAGCGTAAGCTGCTACGGCATCCATCGGGTTCAACTCGACGCGCCGGGGGCGGCCGCAGAACTGGTATTCAGTTTCCCGCCGGATGACGCGCAGGACGGGGCCCGCTACCAGGGGCACTTCGAAACCGGGGAAGATGGCCAGACCCTGCTGCTGGTGCTGCCCTTCCACCGCAGCAAGCGCATCTACATGTACCGGGACCAGACGCTCTCGGCCGTGGGCAGCGACCTTTGCACCGGTCACGACACCGAAGGCAATTGCGCCAGCGGGACCTCGGGCGCCGTGTATTCGGACTCGGACCCCGTGGCCTTGTCCAAGGACGGGAACACGCTGGTATTCACGGCCATCGAGGACGATCAGGAACTGCGGCTCTTTGTGCACGACATCACCACCGGCGTGCGGCGGCATTCGGTGATCATGAAGGTCGGTTCCAACTACGTGATCAATGCGTGCGTGAACCGCGAATCCTGGCAATACACCGAAATCCTGTCACCGATCCGCTTCAGTGCGGACGGTTCTTCGATCGTTCTGCTCGGTGCGGCCGATTGCGGCGAGGCCAACGACAAGGTGTGGACGAACCTGTTCCGCATCCCGCTGTCGATCATCGGGTCCGGACAACTGCTGGCCCGCACGGACTATCAGAACATCACGGATTTTCCAGCAGGCAAGACCTCGGCTGCAGTGAGCATCGCGACCTTCGACCTGTCGCCGTCCGGCGACAACGTGGTGTTTCTGGGCACGCCGCAATTCCAGGAAGACGGTTCCAGCATCCCGAACGCCTCGCCTCGCCATTTCACGGATTCCGAGGTCTACGTCACCAGCATTGACGGTTCTGCCGTGCCCCGACAGGTCACGAACAGCGCCAGTTGGAAGGCCTCTGACATGGCCGTAATCCGCCAAACGCCGTAGTTCGGCTCACTCCCGATCGATTCACCACCCGTCGGTGACCAGAAGCAGCCCGGCTTGTCTAGCCATGTCGCGAACGGCCTCGACCTCCCGGTTCGTCACCCGGGCAGCAATCTCGGGGTATTTTGCGGCGTCGCCCATGGGGCGATACTGTCCCATGACATTGATGGGGGGCCTTGGGGTCAGCCCTGCCAGGAAGTTCACGATCGCACGACTCTCGTCGAGCAGACCGGGCATGACGAGGTGGCGCACCAGCAATCCCCGTTGCGCCCGCTGGTCGGACGCCACCACCAGGGGCCCGACCTGCCGCAGCATCTCGGTCACGGCCGCGCGCGCCACCACCGGGTAGTCCGGCGCCCCCGCATAGCGATTCGACGCCTCGGCCGACCAGAACTTGAAGTCGGGCAGATACACAGCCACGATGCCTTCGAGCAGGCGCAAAGTCGGCACCATGTCGTAGCCCGACGTGTTGAATACCAAGGGAAGGCAAAAACCCCTGGACAAAGCGATGGCCAAGGCGGCAAGGATCTGGGGAATGACGTGCGAAGGGGTCACCAGATTGACGTTTTCAGCCCCTTGGTGCTGCAGCGCCAGCATCAGCTCCGCGAGGTCCTTGTCGGATACTTCGCGACCCGCCATGCCGTGACTGATCTCACGATTCTGGCAGAACACGCACCCCAGGTTACAACCGTTGAAGAAGATCGTTCCAGAACCGCCCTCACCGACCAAACAGGCCTCTTCGCCGAAATGCAAGAATGCGCCCGACACGACGGCAAGGCGGCCGATCCCGCAGACCCCGACTTCGCCGGCCAGACGATTCACCTGGCACGCACGAGGGCAAAGCGTGCACGAGGCGAGCAAGGCCTCGGCCTCGGCGGCAACACGATGGTGATCGATGGGTCGACAAGACGGAGGCACCGAAGGATCAGCCGGCATGGGCGCCGTTTTCCGGTTCACAGGGTACGTACACGAACCGGTTGCAGTACGGACAGGATTCCAGCGTCTGCTGGCGCAGCAGGATGTTGTAGAGCTGGGGCGGCAGCGCGCGATGACAACCGCCGCAGCTCCCCTTGCCATTCACCGGGACCACGGCCATGCCCTGCCATGCACTCTGGATTCGGTGATAGCGGCGCAGATACTCTGTCGGGATGTCCTTTTCGTACTGGCCATGTTCGAGGCCCAACTCGGCAAGACGCCGGTCAAGTTCGGCCACACGCTCGGTGGTGGTCAGCTTTTCGGTCTCGAGCTCGCCCCGCAGATCCTGGAATTTCTTGCCATCCTCGTCCACGGCCGCACGGAACTCATCGATCACACCCAGGAGCTTCAGGATTTCTTCTTCCTTGATGGCGTTGCTGCGCCGCAACAGTTCGATCTCGCGTTGCACGGCCGCGTATTCCTTGGCCTTGGTCAGCGCATTCAGCCGGGTCTGAGCCCGCTTGATCTTCTCGTTATCGTCCTTGAGTTCGCGTTCCTTTTCCTTGTACCAGCGTTCCGCTTCCTTGAGCTTGTCGTGCTTTTCGGCCAGTTCTCGTTCCATTTCGTTCAGGATCGACGCCAACTCGGCCACGCGGTCCGTGATCGCCTGACGCTCCTTCTCGAGATCGATCCGCGTGTGGTCCACATCCTGCAAAGCACGCAACGCCGCAATCACACTCTTCAATGTGCCCTCCCGTCATGAAACGGCAAAAAGTGAGCCCAGAAACAAAAATGGCGCCCGGGACGGGGCGCCATTCGTTCGCCGAACATCAGAGGAGTCAAGCACAGGTCCAATGGAACCTCCGTGCTTCAGTGGGCCCACCTGGACTCGAACCAGGGACCAACCGGTTATGAGCCGGTGGCTCTACCAACTGAGCTATAGGCCCAGGGGCCCGAAAGCGAGCGAAGGATAGTCCTTTTACGCCGGGATTGCAAACAGAATCTCGATTCGTCGGACACAAAAAGCCCTTGCATCGAACGACCTGTTGCAGTAAATTCAAGCGCCGGTTCAAAGATGCCGGGTGTTCTTCCACTTTCTAAGGAGTTCGAGATGAAGATCCGCTTGTTCATGCTGATGCTCGCCGTGGCAGCGCTCGCGGTAGTCGGCTGCAAGGAAAAGCCCAAGACTGCTCCGGAGCCGAAAGAGAAGGTCGAGGTCGTATTCCACGTGATGTCACAGTGCCCGTTCGGCGTCCAGGTCGAAAAAGGCATCAAGCCGGTGCTCGACCAACTCGGCAAGGCCGTGGACTTCAAGCTCCATTTCATCGGCGACGAGAAGGACGGCGCCCTGACGTCCATGCACGGCGAAAACGAGGTCAAGGGTAACCTTCTTCAGATCTGCGCCATGAAGCATGCGCCCGACGCGTACATGAACGTGATCGAGTGTATGAACAAGAACATGAAGGAGATCCCGAACAATTTCGACGCCTGCGCCACCGAGGTCAAGGTCGACGGCGCCAAGATCAAGGCATGCGCGGATGGCGACGAGGGCAAGAAGCTTCTGACGGAATCCTACAAGTTCTCGAAGGAGAAGGGCGCCCGCGGTTCCCCGACCATCTTCGTCGCAGGGGAAAAGTACAGCGGCCAGCGCAAGCCCGACGACTTCCTGCGGGCCATCTGCGGCAAGTTCAAGGACAAGCCCGAACCCTGCAAGAACATCCCCGAGCCCAAGAAGATCGCCATGACCGTGCTGTCGGACGCGCGCTGCAAGGACTGCATGCCCGACCGGATCCTCAACCAGCTCAAGAACATGTTCCCCGGTTTGCAGCCCAAGACCGTGGATTACGGCACCCCCGAAGGCAAGCAGCTCTATGATTCGCTCAAGACCGCGGACGGCAAGGTCCTGCTGCCCGCGTTCCTGATGGAGCCGGCCGTGGAACAGGACCCGGGCTTCGACCAGGTGAAGCGGTTCGTCAAGGACGCCGGCCAGTACAAGCTGCTGCAGATTGGCGCGAAGTTCGATCCCACGGCCGAAATCTGCGACAACACCACGGATGACGACGGCAACGGCAAGGTGGACTGCGACGACGAGTCCTGCAAGGAAAAGATGATCTGCCGCCCGGAGATCAAGAACCAGCTCGAGGTCTTCGTGATGAGCCAGTGCCCCTTCGGCATCAAGGCACTCAACGCGATGAAGGAAGTGCTGGCCGCCTTCGACAACAAGATCAACTTCAAGGTGAACTTCATCGGCGACGAGAAGGACGGCAAGCTGACCTCCATGCACGGCCAGGGCGAAGTTGACGAGAACATCCGCGAACTGTGCGCGATCAAGTACTACGGCAAGGACTACAAGTACATGGACTACGTCCTCTGCCGCAACGCGGACATCAAGAACCCCGACTGGAAGAAGTGCGCGGTCAACGGCATCGACGCCGCCAAGATCGAGAAGTGCTCGACCACGGACGAGGGCACGAAGATGATGACCGAGAACATCAAGATTGCGAAGTCCCTGGGGATCGGCGCGAGCCCGACCTGGGTGGCGAACAACAAGGTGCAGTTCTCGGGCATCGCGGCCGAGCAGATCAAGCAGCAGTTCTGCGCCGCCAACAAGGACCTGAAGGGTTGCGAAAAGACCCTGTCGAGCGATGCCAAGGGCCCGGCCGGCGGCTGCGGTTCGAACTAGTTCCTCCTCGAATCCCTGACTTGTCTCGCCACTGAACACATCCGATTTGTGTCGATTGCGTAAGAGAGTTGATCGTCCACGTCCACGTGCACGTCCACGTCGACGACCACGTCCAGGTCAAGGTGCATCGGCAGGTGTGGATAAAGGTTTTGGTTCCGGTTCACCGGCCACAGAGGCTGTTGACTCAGGAAGCGATGGCCAGATTGTCCAGGGCCGAAAGATCCGGGATGAAGAAGCGCTTGCCTTCCCATGTGAGCAATCCGCCCTGGCGCAAACGGTTCAGCGTGCGGATGGTGGTCTCGAGCGTCGTTCCTGCAATATCCGCCAGATCCTGACGCGTCAGGGCCAGGTCCAGGATGACGCCACGGGTGTCGCCCAGGATTCCGTAACGACGCGCCAACTGCGACATGACGATGCATAGCCGCCCTTCGACCTTGTAGGCGGCCAGTGACGTGAAGTTATCGAGCAGGTCGTGATAGCGCGCACCCAGGATGCGAAGGATGTTCGCACCGAGGGCCGGGATTTCCTGACTCATGGCACGGAAGTGTTCCCCTGGGATACGAAACACCGAACCATCGGTCAAGGCCTTGGCCGACGATGAATAGGGCCGGTTCTCGATGCACGAAAACGCCGTCAGTTCGTCGCCGGCCCCGCTGATCTCGATGATGGCGGCCGCCCCATTCGAGGCGCTGCGCACCAGCTTCACGCGCCCCCGCAGCACGATGAACAATCCGTCGGACACTTC
>CAYRIB010000070.1:6432-14378 GCA_964424165.1 uncultured Myxococcales bacterium
GCGCGGAGGCGACACGATGAAGACGATCATTGAACCGTTCAAGTTGAAGATGGTGGAACCCATCCGGATGACCACCCGGGAGCAGCGCGAGCGGCTATTGAAGGCCGCGGGGTATAACCCGTTCTTGATCCCGGCCGACGCCTGCATGATTGATCTCTTGACCGATTCCGGCACCTCGGCCATGAGCACCGAGCAGTGGGCCGGAATGATCCGGGGGGACGAGTCCTACGCGGGTTCGCGCTCGTTCGTGCGCTTCGAAGAAGTGATCAAAAGTCTCACGGGTTTGAGGCATATTGTCCCAACCCATCAGGGGCGGGCCGCAGAACGCATCCTGTTTTCGATCCTCGGCGGACCGGGCAAAGTGATCCCGTCGAACACGCACTTCGACACCACGCGCGCCAACATCGAATATGGTGGCACGCAGGCCGTGGACGTGATCGCGCCCGAGGGCACGGACCCGACCACCATCGGCCCGTTCAAGGGCAACATGGACATCCCCGCGCTCGCTGCCCTGATCGACCGTGTTGGTGCGACAAACATCCCGATCTGTATGCTCACGGTCACGAACAATGCCTCGGGTGGTCAACCCGTGTCCATGGAGAACATCCGGCAGACGGCCGACCTGTGCCATCGGCATGGCATTCCCCTGTTCCTCGACGCCTGCCGGTTCGCGGAAAATGCCTGGTTCATCAAGATGCGCGAGTCTGGCTATCGGGATGTCCCCCTTGCGGACATCGCCAAAGAGATGTTCCGATACGTGGACGGATGCACCATGTCAGCCAAGAAGGATGCCCTCGCCAACATCGGGGGTTTCCTGGCCATGAACGACGATGACCTGGCCATGAAGGCCCGCAATCTTCTGATTCTGACCGAGGGCTTCCCGACCTATGGGGGCCTGGCGGGTCGTGACCTGGAAGCGATCGCACAGGGCCTGATCGAGATCCTGGACGAGGACTACATGAGCTACCGCATCCGCTCAGTGGCCTTCCTCGGCGAACGCCTGACAGCGGCCGGCGTGCCGATCTTTCAGCCGGTGGGCGGACACGCGGTCTACCTGGATGCACGGCGCTTCCTGCCCCATCTGACTTTCGACCGCTTTCCCGGGCAGGCCTTGGTCGGCGAACTGTTCGTCGAAGGCGGGATCCGGACCGTGGAGGTCGGGACCGTGATGTTCGGGCGCAAGGATGCGCAAGGCCACCCACTGCCCGCGCCAAACGACCTGGTGCGCATGGCCATCCCGCGCCGCGTGTTCACCCAGAGTCACATCGAATACGTGATCGAGGTGGTGTGCGAGGTCTTCCTTCGCCGGGACCGCATCAGGGGATTGAAGTTCTTGTACGAGGCGCCCGTCTTGAGGCATTTCACCTCAACATTTGAGCCGGAGGACTGAACATGCCACGATGGCAGGAGATGACCCTGGTCGGCCTGGACACGGAAACCACCGGTTTGGACGTCAACGAGGACCGGGTGTTCGAGGTTGGGTTGGTGACCTTCGAGGCCGGCCAAGAGGTCGAACGCTTCGCTCCGCTTCTGAACCCGGGGCGTCCCTTGTCGCCCGAGGCCAGCGCCAAGACCGGCGTCCGGGACGACGAACTCGCAGACCAGCCGCGGCTCGCAGACGTGGTCGACGACCTGTTGACGCGGCTGGAGGGCCGGGTGGTGGTGGGTTACAACGTGCTCGGATTCGACATCCCCATCTTGACTGCCGAGATGCGGCGGCTCGACCGCACGCTGCCGGATACTCCGATCATCGATGTGCTGGTGCTGGCCCGGGGATTGGTCCGAACGGGTCGCCATACCCTGTCGGACATGGTCCGGCATTTCGGCATCACCATGGATGCGGCCCATCGCGCCACGGCGGATGCGGATGCCGTGGTCCGTCTGCTGTATGCCATGGCCCCGAACCTTCCCCCGGAACTGCCGGATCTGCTGCGCTTGCAGGTGCAATGGGGCGAAGAACAGCGGGCGCGCAGGGCCTCGTGGCGCCAGCGGCCCGACGATGGGGCCGAGATTGCAGCAGCCCGATCGGTGGTCAGCGCACCGACCGACGACGGCCGGATCTCCCTGGGCCCAAGCTATATCTACGGAACCGAAACGGACCCGCTGCGCGCCTTCTTGATCGGCTACTGCAACACCACGGGCAGTGCAGGCAACGGTTTGTAGGGCTCGCTTACCGCCGTTCGCCTAGAAGCCGACCGAAGCGCCCACACGGAATTCCAGCGGAACCACGTCCCAGCCAGGCTTGTGCAGAAGGTGGGTGTTGGCCTCCACGAACAGCGAGATGATGCCCAGATTCAGGAACTCCTTGCCGAGCCCGAGCAAGAACCCATAGTCCACCCCATGGGTCACCTTCAACTGGAAGGCCCCGCGCGCATAGAACCAGGGCAGCATGAGCCGCACCCCCGGACGCAGAATGAAGTCCGCAGGGTCTTCGACCGTCAGGTACATGCCCAGGTCTGCCCGCAAGAACAGGAAACTGTAGGCCGGGATCAGTTCGAGGCTGACGGGAAGCCGATGCGCATCGCCGTCCACCCACACCACTCCTTCGCCGATGGACAAGGACAGATCCACCAGGGCGCTTGCACCCACGGGCCACATGACCAGGGCCGTGACCAGACACAACATCACTTGCAGCCGACGCATGTTTCCTCCATTACCAATCAAGACATCGAACAGTTCACTCTAGCGTCCACGCTGAGGCTGTCAAGGTTCTCCTGCCCACCGATGCGCCGTTTGCCCCCATTTTGTTGTGGCCAATCCATGGCCCCGGTCTATACTCGTTCAAAGTGGCCAGCAAGGAGAGAGCGATGAAACCGTTCGATTTGGAGATTGATGCGCTGACGGGCGAGGAGTACTACCGAGTCCACCTTCGGGGCCGCGACCTGCTATCACATCCTTTGCTGAACAAGGGAAGCTGCTTCTCGCGCGAGGAGCGCAAGGTCCTGGGCCTGCTCGGCCATCTGCCCTACGGAGTGAGTTCGGTGGCCGATCAGGTGGCGCGTTCGCTCGAGGCCTATCAGCGCAAGAGCGACGACCTCGAGCGCTACATCTTCCTGCTCGAACTGCTCAACCGCAACGAGACCCTGTTCTACAAGCTCCTGTCCGAGAACCTTCGCGAGATGCTTCCGATCGTGTACACCCCGACCGTGGGTCTGGCCTGCCAGAACATGAGCCACATCCTGCGACGATCCCGAGGGGTCTACATCCATCCTGAAAACATCAACAACATCGATGAGATCCTGGGGAACGTGTCCCAGCCCCAAGTGGACCTCATCGTGGTCACCGACGGCGAGCGCATCCTTGGTTTGGGGGACCTCGGCACCGACGGCATGGGTATTCCGGTGGGCAAGGTCAATCTTTACGTCGCCGCGGGCGGCCTGCACCCCGCGTGCTGCCTCGCCGTGTGCCTGGACGTGGGCACCAACAACGACAAGATGCTCAAGGACCCCCTTTACATGGGCTACCGCCATCCCCGTCTCGACGGCCAGGCCTACTTCGACTTCATCGAGCGATTCGTGGTGGGGGTCAAGCGCTCGTTCCCGCGGGCCCTGCTGCAATGGGAGGACTTTGCGAAGCACAAGGCGTTCAAGCTGCTCGACCGATACCGCGACCGCATTCTGTCGTTCAACGACGATATTCAGGGCACCGGGGCCACGGCCTCGGCAGCCCTGATGACCGCGGTGCGCCTCAAGGGTTCGACCTGGCGCGACCAGCGGATCGCGATTTTAGGCATGGGACAAGCGGGTACGGGCATCAGCAACAGCGTGGCTGCCATCATGCGCGAGCAGGGCCTGTCCGACCCCGAGATCCGGGCCCGCTTCTTCGCCATGGACGTACAGGGGTTGCTGTTCGAAGACGACCCGAAGCTCGAAGAGCATCAGCGGTTCTACGCCCATGCGCGCGGGGACGTGGCCGACTGGAGCCTGCAATCACCCGACCGGATCACGTTGTTCGACGTGATCAAGAATGCGCGCCCCACGATCCTGATCGGGGTCACGGCCCAGACCGGGGCGTTCGACGAGTCCATCCTCCGCCAGATGGCCGCAAACGACCCGCGACCGGTGATCATGGCCCTGTCCAATCCCACGCACAAAAGCGAGTGCACCCCCCAGGACGTGATGAAATACACGGCCGGGCGAGGCCTTGTGGCCACGGGAAGCCCGTTCCCGCCGGTGGTCGTGGATGGGCGCGAATACATGACGTCTCAATGCAACAACCTGTTCGTATTCCCTGGGGTCGGCCTGGGCGCCTTGCTGTCCGGGGCCCAGAAGGTCACCGATGGCATGTTCATTGCGGCCAGCAAGGCACTCAGCCAGATGGTGACGCGCGAGCAGACGGACCGTGGCCTGCTGTTGCCCGTGATGCAGGACGTGCGCAAGGCGGGGTTCGAGGTGGCCAAGGCCGTGGCGATCGAGGCCCGGGACACGGGGCTCGGCCGGCAGATGGACGACAAGAGCGTGGCAGCCCAGGTAGCCAAGGCTCAGTGGGAGCCGCATTTCTACGCGTACCGGGCAGGATGAGTCATCGGACGGCCTAGAGGTGCTTGCGGGCCTGTTCGTGCAGGTGCGGGTTGTCCACCCCGCTGATGTCCCCGAACTTGGTCAGCTTGGCCGCTGCCTTCTTCTTCATCAGTTCGGCGTGCTCGGCCTCGGGTACGAATGCCACGATGCGGCTGATGCACGATTCCCCGTCCACGAGCCGCCACGGGAAGCAGCCGATCACCGCGCGACGGTTCAGCAACAGGTCGATGTCCCCGCCCACGCACTCCGCATGGACGATCTCGTGGTTGAACATCTCGAGGTGCATCAACTGGTACTTGGAATCGTCGAAGAACTCTTCGAGCGACTGATGGAAGGTCTTCTTGAAATACAGATCGGCCTCGCGCGCCTGGCGCGGCATCCAGGTGCGGATGATCGTGTTCATGGGATGGTCCGCACTGCCGCAGTCCACGGCCAGCCATCGCAGCTTCTTGGCTTTGCACCAATCGGCGAACTCACGGTCCGGCCCCGGGTGCTTGACCATGTACCGGACCTCGTCCGCAGCGGGTTGGTCCCAGCCGTAGTGGTGATATCCGGTATGGATCACCAGGATGTCGCCTTCCTTGACCTCGACCCGTTCCTCGACCTGCTTCGAGGTGTAGACGCCATAATCCTGGACCACATCCGACAGGTCCACCACAACGCCTTCGTGCATCAGGTAGTCGAGCGGAAGCTGCTGGATGTCCCGGCCGGGCGTGTGGAAATGGATCTCGCCGTCGAGATGGGTGCCCACGTGATTCGAGTGGGTCAGGATCTGGCCGTTGGCCCCGTTCGGGGCCAGGCGCTTGAAGTACTTCATCTGTAGAGGCTCGTAGGTCGGCCACGCGGGCGTTGCGATCCCGATCGGAATGGACAGTTCGATAGGCAGCATGTTGGTTCCCTCCTGATGTTAGTCCGAAAAGCGTTGTGCAAAGGCCGCAAAGGCCTCGTGAAAACACACCCATGGTGGGTTCGTGAGCCCGGCCCCAACCTGGCCCACACCCGGGTCCTTGTGTGCAATGCCGGTGTTGATGATCGGCAGGGTGCCCGATTCGACCACCTTGACGAGATCGATACCGGTGGCGCTGCCCGAGAAATCAAGCGACGGGATGCTGAAGGTCCGGTTGACCCCGACGGTGATCTTGCGCATGGTGCGACTGAAGCGCAGGGCATCCGCAACCTGGCCGCCCACGAACTGCACGATGGCCGGGGCAGCCGCCATGGCAAATCCTCCGAACCCGGCTGTTTCGGTGATGGCGCTGTCCCCGATGTCCGGGTTGGCATCGGCTTCGGTGAACCCCGGGAAGTACAACCCCTTCACCGTGGGCGCCGGACCCGTGAACCATTGACCGGGCATGCAGGCCAACTGGATTCCGAAGTCCGTACCGTTGCGGGACATCACGGTGACCATCGACGAATCGGGCGTACCCTCCGCCGCCATGAGCATGCATTTCGCCATGGGCATCGACAGGTTCAGGAAGAAATGATCGTTGCGGTGGATGAACGACAGCACCTGCTCGACCTCGCCGGCATTGGGCCAAGCCTTGACCATGGCCGGGGCGAGCTCCCGGAAGAGCAGCGACGTGCCTGCACGATTGCGATTGTGCCCCTCGTCGCCCATCTGCAGGGCCTGGGCCAGCAGCATCTTGAGGTCGATCGGGCCCCGGGCCTTCAAGGTCGCATCAAGCACCGGCGCAAGCGTCGAGGCCATGAACTGCAACCGGGTGATCACCTCGTCGCTGTAGGCACCATAGCGCAGAACCTTGCCGAGGCCCTCGTTGAGCGTGCAGAAGGTGCGGCGCCCGGGTGCAACCTCAGAGCGGTCCTCGAGGATCCACACGGGCATGCCGGGTGTGATCAAGCCGGCCATGGGCCCGACCGCCTGGTGGTGGTGACAGGGCTCGAAGCGCACCCTACCTGCTGCGGCCAAGCGTTCGGCCTCGGCCGGATCCCGGGCCAGGCGTTCGAGGATCATGCCCCCGATCACGGCCCCTCGCAGAGGGCCGGCCATCCGATCCCAGGTGATCGGCGGGCCTGCATGCAGAAACAGGTCATCGGCCATGCCCGGGATCACGTCACGCGCCACGCCAACCCCGATCAGATGCGGTTGGCTGGCCAGAAAACGCGACAGGGCCAGTTCGTTGCCCGCTGCCATTCGGGAGGCCACAGGCACGGCATGCAGGGCCTGTAGTTGTCGCATGCGCACTGGATCTCCGCCGGCCGGAGGCACGAATGCCGCAATGCCGGCCAAACCACCGGTGGCCTCCATGCCTTCGGCCAGATTGTCGACCCCCAGGTGGATGACCGAGACCGGCCGTGTCAGCAAAGCGATCGCCTTGTCCGTATTCATTGCTTCACCCCCGCGTCCATGATCATGAGCCGGGCTGCCACCTGGGCCGCCATGGCCGCCGATGGCAATACGAGCACCCCGGCCTGTTCGAGCAGGGTCCGCTGGCGCTCCAGGTTCTGGGGATCCGCGGCGGTCCCGGTGATCGAGGCCAAAAAGAGCGGAGGCAATCCGCCCGCATCCAGAACCGCACGCACGCAAGTCACAATCTCGGGCCCCGGGTCCGCGTGGGAGCCGTCGCCAAGCACCACGTCGAACAACACGATCCCGACCGACGGGTCTCGGCCCGCCGCGGTCATCAGTTCGCACCGGATGGTCTGGTCGACCATGGGATGAGGCTTGCCCACGGTGTAGAAGTCGTCGCCCGTGTCGATCACGAGGTGGCCCGGCACTTCCAGGGGAACCGTGGCCTTAAGCGGACGGTTGGGGGTCGCGGCAGCAACGCCGGCCATGTCGAGAATCAGCTTGGCCTCGGACGCGAGCGACCCGCCCACGAACAAACCCACGATGCGATCCGCACGACGCCGCGGCAAGGTTGCGATTCGTGCGGCCTCGGCGGCGACGGTGGGCCGCGACGTGACCACCCCCGAGCCGACCTGACGAAGCGTCGCGGTCACGGCCTCGTCGAGGGTCCCGGCGTAGGTCACACCGTCCTGGACATGCGTGCTGGTGGTTCCCAGATACCGCACGACCACCGGCTTGCCAAGCCCCTTGAGCACCGTATGCATCCGGCTTGCCACGGCCTCGCTCGGGTGCTTGGCGATCAGGGCCAGGATGCGCGTTTGCGGGTCCAAGGCCAGGACGCGCAAGCCGAATTCGGTCATGACCCCGCCCACCGCCTCGGACAGGTCCCGTCCACCAGTCCCGATGGCGTGCGTGATGCCGATATTATCGCGGGCCAGAAGGCTGGTGTATTCCTGGATTCCGGTGCCCGAGGCACCAACCACGCCGACGGGCCCTCGGGGCACTCGGTTCGCGAACCCGAAGTTGACCCCGCCAAGCATTGCGGTACCGCAGTCCGGGCCCATGACCATCAGGCCCGAGGCCAAGGCGCGCTGCTTGAGCGCCACTTCGTCGATCAC
>CAYRIB010000071.1:0-14293 GCA_964424165.1 uncultured Myxococcales bacterium
GCGCATCGAGAACGACTGCTACAACACGCTCTCACACCCACTGGCGGGAAGACACGGGCTTCTGGTCCCGCAAGGGAAACGGCCTACTGGTCTGCAGCCTCATGCGCATGATCGCTTACAACATCCTCTGGCTGCTGCGCGTCGTGCACTTCAAGTCGTGACACCACCGCTCGCTACCGTGGAGGCAACTGCGAGACCTCGTGCGCGACGCCCTGGTCCAGATGCGGACCCGGGATAACAGACAGGTCCTCAACCTGGTTTGATTCGGCGGCCCCCCCCCACACGCCAGACATCCCTCTGGCTGCCGAATCCAGGTCCTTCAAGGCCCCCTGCTACCGCTACGCCCCATCCACCCCACAACAACGCATCTGGGCCGGAATCCACCGCGAGGCCGTAGCCAGGTCCGGGGGGCTGCGCGCAGGGGACTTGCGGAGGCGCGCGCCCCCTTGCCGGGGTACCGATGATCGGCGCGCGCCGAGCAGGAGCGCGCGGGCGGGGCCGGAGGCCCCGACGGCGACGCGTGCCCCGGAGCCAGCCCCCCGGCCGGCGGAGGCCGGACGTTGTACATTGGAATATGGGCGCCGCGGTGAATGGCGGGGGCTGGTCACCCCGCCCCTCAGGGCCCAAGGCGCAAGCAAGCTTGCGCACTCCCAAGGCGCGCTGCGCGCGCTGGCCACAGCCCCCAAAACCTTCTCACCCCGCTCCCGCATCTTCTCCGCTAGAACCGGTCAGGGCTGGCTAGTGGTCTTCGACACGTTCGATGTGGGCCCCGAGCAGGCGCAACTTCTCGTCCACGCGCTCGTAGCCCCGATCGACCTGTCGGATGTTGTGGATTTCCGATCTCCCCGATGCCGCGAGGCTCGCGATCAGCAGCGCCATGCCCGCCCGGACGTCCGGACTTTCAAGGTGGGTCCCGAACAGCCTCGATGGCCCCGCGACCACGACACGATGCGGGTCGCACAGGATGATCGAGGCCCCCATCCCGATCAGCGAGTCCACAAAGAACATGCGGCCTTCAAACATCTTCTCGAAGAACAACACCGTGCCCGCGCTCTGGGTGGCCACCACGATCGCGATGCTCATGAGGTCGGTCGGAAACTGCGGCCAGGGCGCATCGTCGATCTGGGGAATGGCCCCGTGCAAATCGGAACGGATCCGAAGATCCTGGCGCCCCGGCACCACGCAGTCGGTCCCCGAAAACGACATCTCGACCCCGAGTTTCTCGAACACGGCGCGAATCTTGCGCAGGTCCCGCGCGTGGGCGTCGTGGATGCGAACCCCGTCACCGATCAGCGCCGCAAGCCCGATGTACGACCCGACCTCCAGGTAATCGGGTCCGATGCGATGCGAGGTGCCATGAAGACGGTCCACGCCCTCCACGGTCAGGGCATTGGTGCCCACTCCCTGGATGTGAGCGCCCATGCCGATCAGCATCCGGCACAACCCCTGCACGTGCGGTTCGCAGGCCGCATTTTCGATCACGGTGGTGCCCTTGGCCAGCACGGCGGCCATGATGGCATTCTCGGTCGCGGTCACCGAGGCCTCGTCGAGGAACATCGACGTGCCCTGCAGTTGCGACGCGGTCAGGACATAGACATCGCCCACTTCCAACCGCCCGCCGAGCGCGGTCAGGGCATCGAAGTGGGTGTCGAGCTTGCGCCGGCCGATTACGTCACCACCCGGTGGCGGCAGACTCACCCGACCGTATCGTGCCAGCATGGGCCCCGCAAACAGCACCGAAGCCCGCACACGCCGGCACAGGGCCGGGTCCAGGGCGGTCCGGATCGGGCCCGCACAACGTACGATCAGACGGTTCGAGCCCTCCCACGACAAACTCGCCCCGCTGTCGCCCAGCACCTGGGCCATGACCTCCACGTCCCGGATCCGGGGCACGTTCTCGAGCACGACTTCTTCGTCGGTCAGCAGACAGGCCGCGAGCGCGGGCAGGGCCTCGTTCTTGCTGCCCGAAGGCGTCACTTCCCCCTGAACGCGGTGGCCCCCTTCGATGATGAATTTGTCCAACCTACCCCTCCCTCACAAGGTCATGCCCCTGCCACGGTGACCACGTTTCCGCTTTTGACCTCGAACACGAAGGCCTCCCGACCGGGGCCAGCCATGGGCACCGGGCTCGTGAGGAAGCTCTGTCCCTCGTATTCCCCGAGGAACCGAAGGACCCTCGCCTGCCGATCCAGGTCGAGGTCCCCGAGCACGTCGTCGAGCACCATCACCGGCATCATCCCCCGCAAGGCTGAAATCAGCCGGGCCTCGGCGGATTTCCATCCCAGCAGCACGATCTTCAACTGACCTCGACTGGCCAGGCCCCGGGCACGATACCCCCGGATCTGGACGGTCAGGTCATCTGCATGCGGCCCGACGCCAGTATAGCCCAGTGCCAGATCGATGGCGCGACGCGAACGAAGCTGCGACAGAAGGCTTTCTGCTGGGTTGCCGTCCGTGTGCCATACGGGCCGGTACTCCACCGACACGCCAAGGTCCTCGCCGGCCAGGTACGCCAGGGTCGAAGGCAGTTCCTGCATCAGACGTTCGAGCGCCTCCAGGCGGATACGACCGACCTGTGCCCCGGCCGCGGCCAGGGTCTCTTCCTGGGCCGCCATGAGCACGGGGTCCGTCGCACCCCGGGACGCGTCTTTGAGCAGGTGGTTACGCTCGCGCAACAGACGCTCGTACCGTGTGAGGTCCGCGATGCTTTCCGGGCAGATGATGCCCGCCAGGCGATCGAGCAGCAGGCGTCGCCCCTCAGGCCCCCCGCTCAGCACGGCCGGGTCCTCCGGGCTCATGCACACCAATGGGAAGACCGCGAGCATCTGCCGCGCGGCACGCACCGCCTTCCCGCTGACTTGCACCTTGCGAAACCCCCGCCCCACGGTGACCTCGACAAGATCGCTGCCTCGGGCCCCTTCGATTCGCGCCATGATGCCCGCTGCCTCGCAACCGTGCATGGGGAGGTCTGCGGTCTTCGCGGTGCGGAACGACCGCATCCACGACAGGAAGGTCACGGCTTCGACGAAATTGGTCTTGCCCTGACCATTGCCCCCGACGAGCAGATTGACCGAAGGCCCCAACTGGGTTTCGACCCGGCGAATGTTACGGAAGCACGAGAGTTGGAGGGTGACGATTCGCACCGGCTTGGTCAGGCCCGATTGTTGATCGGCATGATGAGTTGCAGCGTACCCTCGTCCGCAGGCGCGGTCAAACGGGTCGCTGAACCGAGGTCCCGGACCGAAAAGACCACTTCATCGCCCGGCAGCGCGTTGACCGCATCGAGCAGATAGCGGTTGTTGTAGATGATATCGAGCTTTTCACCCGAATAGTCCAGGTCGATTTCCGTGTGGGCTTCGCCCTTCTCGGGGTCCTGGGCCACGACCTGCAGGCGCTTGGGTTCGAGGATCAGGCGCACCACCGGCGTCTTGTCCGACGAGATGACCACCGAGGCACGCTGCACGGCCCGGACCAGGTCCTGACGATCCACGGCGAACGTCCAGGTGAACGACGAGGGGATCACCCTCTGGTATTCGGGGTAGTCCAGTTCGATCTGACGCACCTTGAGATACCCGGTCGCCACTCGGAACACGACCGCGTTGCGCTGGAACCCGAGGCTCACGGGGCCGTTCTCGCTGTCAAGGAAACGCTTGAGCTCGACCACGCCCTTGCGATGAAGAATCACGCTCATGGGCTGCTCGATCCGGGACTCGCCCCCATGCCGAACCAACTGTGCCAGGCGATGTCCATCGGTGGCCACCATCTCGACGCGGGTCCCGTCTTCGGCCGGCTCCACGCGGAGGTTGATTCCGTTCAGGTTGGGCCGCCCCTCGTCCGAGGACATGGCAAAGGCCACGCGGTCCACCATCTCGACCAGGAGTTCCTTCGAGAGGCTCACTTCGTCGGTGACGTTGACGTCCTGCCGCTCGGGCATGTTGGACGACAGCACCCCGGGGATGCGGTAGCGGGTCCGGCCCGCCGACAGGTCAGCCCAGTCGTTCGGGAGGGGCTTCATGGTCACCGGGGCATCCGGCAGCATCTTGGCCGCATCGAACAGGCTGCGACCGGACAACGCCACCTGGCCTTCCACGGTCACCTTGGCCGGGAACGTGGTCACCAGGGTCACCTCGTACGACATGGCGGTCACGCGGACCTGGTCCTCGCCGACCGATTCGAGCAGTACGTTGGCCATCACGCTCGACAGGTTCTTCTGTTCCGGAATGCCCTGTGCCCTCGCCAGTGCCGAGGCGAAGTCTTTCTTTGCAGCAATGAATTCCATCCGAGACCCCTTCCGAACAAGACGACCGTCATCCTAGCCGCAACCCCCCCGTTTCGTCAATCCGGGAAGTGCCTCTCTCACAAAAGCCGGATTCGTCGTGTAGAATGGCGCCCATGTCGGTGCAGCAACACCATCCGCAGGGCGAACGAACGGACCACGGCGCAGAAGCGCTGGCAGTTGCAGGTTGCACGGGTTCGCTCGGGCGCGTGGTGTGCAACACCGCCGATCGTCTGGGCATCCGGCTGTGCGGTCTGGCAGGTTGGGCCGATCAGGAGGGGCTGGCCGAACTGGTGCATCGCTTCTCGCCCGGGGTGGTCGCCTGCCAGGCTGAGGCCGCAACCGGATTGCGCGAGGCAGCAGAGCGACCAAACGTTCTGTTTCTGACCGGCGAAGCGGGTGTCGAACGGGTCGCTGCCTGGCCTGAAGCGAGCCACGTTGCAGTGACCATCGGAGGCTGGGCCGGGCTGCGTCCGGCCATGGCTGCATTGCAGGTCGGGCATCGTCTGCTCATGGGTTGCAAGGAGGCCCTTGTGGGGGCGGGCCCGCTCCTGCTCGAAGCCGCCGAAAGAACGGGTGCCAGCCTTGCTCCCCTGGATTCCGAGATGGCCGCCGCGGCGCATCTGGCCAGTTTGGCCGGCGGCATGGCGAACGTGCGCGAACTGGTGCTGACCGGCAGCGGTGGGCCGTTGCGGGGCCAGTCGCCTGCCGAGCGGGCATCCGCCACGTTCGAGCAGGTTCTGCGGCACCCGATCTGGCCCATGGGCAAGAAGATCACCGTCGATTCCGCAACCCTCGTCAACAAGGCCTTGGAGATCGTGGAGGCCGCGGTCTTGTTCGACCTGCCGGGACCGTCGATCCGGGTCGGTTTCGACCCCGGCGCCCGCGTCCATGCGGCCATCCGCCTGCACAACGGACAGACGCTCGCGTTCGTGGCCCCCCCATCGATGGACATCCCGGTCCTGTTGAGTCTCAAACGCCCCTGTCAGGCGGATTTCGAGGTCTTGTCCGGACGCGCGGCCGAGGAAGCGATATCCGCGCTCCGCCGCCCCGATGCACAAGAATCGCGCATCCTGGACTTCGGATACCGGGCCTTGGAACAAGGTGGCATGGCCCCTGCGGCGCTGGTACTGGCCGATGAACGTGCGGTCGCCCGCTACCTCGATGGACGCATTCCGCTTGGCGCCATCGTCGAGTACGTGGCCGGGGTCATGCGCCAGCCCTTTTCCCGGAACCTTCCGCGCTCGATCGACTTGCTCGAAGCCGCCGTAAAAGAACTGCTCGACCGGATGCCCGACATCCCTTGATGTGCGGTTCGGGGAAACGGGTTTGACATTCCCGTTCATCCGCCGGATGATGAAGAGCACTTTTGTCTAAGGGGACGACATGCTTGCAGACATCTGGCGCGATGTGGTCATGAAAGGCGTCATGGAACGGTTTTCGCCGGTCGTGCTCAAGATCCTGGCGGATTCCCGGGTTCAGGCCTTGCTCACCCAGGCTCTGAACCTGCAGGCCGACATGCGGCAGAACATCGAGGCCCAGGTCAAGCTGGTGGCCCGAACCCTCGAACTCGTCACTCGTGACGAAATGTCGTCCCTGCGGTCGGTGGTCAAGAACCTCGAATCCGAGGTCGCCCGCCTGCGCGCCGAACTCGAAGTCGCCCGCGAGAAGGCCTCCAAGGCGCCCGAACCGGCCACACCCGAGCCTGAACCGACCCCCCGGCCCCGCAAGGCCCCAGGCCGCCCGCCAAAGGCACGGGTGTAAACTTTTCGGAAATTCTAGCGCACCGTCAGCTTGCGATATTCGATGGCCAGTCGGGTTTCCTTGACCCGTTCGGAGGCGCTCGCTTCCAATTGGCGGATGCGCTCGCGCGTGAGGTTCATGATCCGTCCGACGTCTTCGAGCGTGACCGGTCCCCGGTCCGCAATGTCGAGTACGCAGGATTCCGGCATCTCCCATGGCTCGATGTCCGGAAAATTCAGCTTGATCGATCCCGTGCGGGGATTGATGTCCAGATACAGATGGTACTTGCACGACACCCAGGGACAGGGTCGTTCCGCATGAACGCACTCTTCCCGGTTCTTGGGGCGCATGGCCTCGAGTTCCGGATCGAAGGCCTCGCCATCCGAGAAGTCAACCTTGCCCAGACGACGCGCGGCGATGGTACGCGAGCGTCGTCGCCCCTGCGCACGATCCGTCCCCTTTCCACTGCCCGGCGTTCCGCCAGGAATCGTTCTCTTCGGGTCCATGTTCCTACCCCGAGGTCGCGATGCAGACGTTACCTTAGACGAAATCGTCGATGAATGGAACTCCCGTTTTTTCGGTCAGGGCAAGGAATTCCGATTCGGTCAGCACCAGGATTCCAAGCGCTCGGGCCTTTTCGAGCTTGGAACCGGCATCTGCCCCGGTGACCACGCAATCGGTCTTCTTCGAAACCGTGCTCGCGGTCTTTCCGCCCCGGGACACGACCAGCGACTGTGCCCTCTCGCGCGTCATCGTGGTGAGCGTACCGGTGAACACGAAGGTCTTGCCCGCAAATCGTGGATCCGCTTCGCCCACGGTCTCGTGGTGAGCCATCTCGACACCAGCACCCCGCAGCCGCGCAATCAGGTCCCGATTCGGGCCTTGATCGAACCACGCCCGGATACTGTTGGCCACCACGGGCCCCACGTCCTCGACCGCAAGCAGCTCTTGTTCCGATGCCTGCATGAGGGCATCGATCGAACGGAAGTGGCGGGCCAGGCTGTGGGCCATGGTTTCACCCACCTGGCGAATCCCGAGGGCATACAGGACCGCGGCCAGTGGACGCTGTTTGGAAGAATCGATCGCGTCGAGGAGGTTGCGGGCGGACTTCTCGGCCATCCGGTCCATAGCCTGCACGCGGTCCTGGGTCAGGGAGTAGAGATCAGCCACTTCCCGGACGTAGCCGCCGTCAACCAACTGGTCAGCGAGCTTTTCGCCAAGCCCGTCGATGTCCATGGCGAGCTTGGACGCGAAATGCCGCAAGTGTTCCTTCAGTTGGGCAGGGCAGGACGCATTGGTACAGCGCCACGCCGCTTCGCCCTCGGGACGCTGAACGGCCTGGCCGCACGAGGGACAACAAGACGGCATCACGAAAGGACGCTGCGAACCATCGCGACGCTCAGCCAGGACGGTTACCACCTCGGGGATCACGTCACCGGCCCGCTGGACCTCGACGAAATCCCCTTCCATCAGGCCCTTTCGAAGGATTTCGTCCTCGTTGTGCAGGGTCGCACGCCGGACCATGACCCCTGCCACGCGCACCGGCACGAGTTCGGCCACGGGGGTCAGGGCCCCGGTCCGCCCGACCTGCACGGTGATCGATTGGACTCGGGTGACCTCCCGACGGGGGGGGAACTTGAAGGCAATCGCCCATCGCGGGCTTCGGGAAACTTCGCCCAGTTCCTGCTGCTGCGCGACGGGGTCCACCTTGATCACCATGCCGTCGATCTCGTATCCCAGGGTGTCGCGCGTGGTCTGGAAACGGGCATATTCCCGCAACACGGCCTCTGCCCCGACCACCTGACGGCACAGATCGGACACCCGGAACCCGAACGCCCTCAGCGCGTTCAAGAGCTGCCATTGCGAGGGCACCGCGAATCCCGACACGGCCCCGATGGTGTACGCATAGAAGAGAAGAGGGCGGGTGGCGGTGATGCGGCTGTCGAGCTGTCGCAGCGACCCGGCTGCCGCGTTGCGGGGATTGGCGAACAGGGATTCCCCGGCCGCCTCGCGGGCCGCATTGAGGCGTTCGAAGCCCTCGATCGACAAATAGACTTCGCCACGGACTTCGAGCAGGGCCGGGGGGGCCATGGCATCAGAGGCCTGCAGGATGAGGGGGATCGAACGGATGGTCCGCACGTTGTCGGTAATGTCCTCGCCCGTGGTCCCGTCCCCGCGCGTCGCGGCCGCTACCAGGCGCCCATGCTCGTAGACCAGTTCGACCGATAGCCCGTCGATCTTGGGCTCGACCACGTAGGCCATCTCGCTGCTGGTGCCAAGGAACTTGCGAACGCGCGCGTCGAAATCCTGGAATTCGCCGGCGTCCATGGCGTTCTGCAGGGACACCATGGGAACGCGATGGCGAATGGGGGTAAATCCCTCCCCCGGTGCAGCGCCCACCCGCCGGGTCGGAGAGTCGGGCGTGGCCAGATCCGGAAAGGCGGCCTCGATGGCCTGCAGTTCGCGAAACAGGCGGTCGTATTCCGCATCCGAAATCTCGGGCGCATCGCGCACGTAGTACAGCACGTTGTGCCGGTTGATCTCGACACGAAGCCACGCGGCGCGCTGCATTGCGGCATCACGTTCCATCGCCATCACCTCCTGCCGAACGGAGCGTGATCAGCACCACCTCCGCATCGGCCATCAACCGCATCGGCGGTCCCCAGAACCCGGCGCCCCGGCTGACGTAGAGCCTCATGTCCTTGATCTCGTACCAACCGGCGAAATGTCGGAACGCAAGACGCGACAGCACGGAATAGGGGGGGATCTGACCGGCATGGGTGTGCCCTGACAGCATCAGGTCGACCCCGGCCTCCGCCGCGGCGGCCACGCCCATGGGCTGATGCGACAGCAGCAGGGTCGGCAGGGCCGGTGGCCGTTTAGTCAGGGCCCGGGTGATTGCGGGCGCGACCAGCCCGCGCCCGCCCAACATGGCCGGGTCATCGACTCCGGCAACCACCAGGGCCTCGTCGATCAGCACGTGTTCCTGCCGCAGGAAACGGATGCCCGCGCGGGATAGGGTCTGCACCACGGTCTCGCCGCCCGAGTAGTATTCGTGGTTACCGGTCACGGCCAGGACGCCGTGAGGGGCTTGCACACCCCCCCAGATTCGCACGGAGCGGCCATCCCCCCCATCTTCCTCGTCACCCAGATCGCCCGTGATGACCACCAGATCCGGTTGCAGCGCATTGACCTGACCGACCAGACGCTCGAGCATCGACGGAGTCACCAGGGCCCCGGCGTGAAGGTCCGACAGGTGGACGATGCGAAATCCATCCATCCGTTCGGCCAGGCCGGGCAAGATGACCTCCAGTCGCGTCACGTCCGGGGGACGGACCGCGTTCATCACCGCCACGCCGGAAAGCAGCAGCGCAGCGATTGGAAGCCCCACGAAGACCCGCCGGGTCCAGGAGCGGCATCGGGCCCAGGCTGCTTCCCCAATCCACCCGACACGATGCCCGATTGCCGAAGGCAACGTCCACAGAAGGTCGACCACCAGCAGCAGGCTGAGCAGCAGCGAAAAGTATCCCAACCAGACCGACCCAGGCCACAGGATAACAAGGCCCACGTGCCAGCCCACGAACTGGCCCAGACCGCGACCAATCAGGTAGAGACTACCCAGGACCGCCATGGACCAGGCCACGATGCGACGCACACGGCGAGAGGCTTTGGACGTCTTCACGATGCGGACGAACGCGTAGACATGGAACCCTGCGTACACCACATATACCGCAAGGAAAAACGCGATCATGGTGGCCCACTCGGGCATGTGTCCTCCTGTCCGTCGACCCGCCCAGGATGGACGGGATGGACGTAGTATATCTGAAGCCCACCTGCCGAACCCGGAGGGTTGCACGTCGCGTCCTTCCTGATAGGCACCCGGCAACCCCTTGTCCGGCCTGGCCCTGTTGCATCGTCGTGACGGCCCGGCTTGCAAATCCGCCTGCGATAAGGCATAATTCGCTTCGACGTTCCGGCAAGGCCTTTTTTGCAGGGCCTAACCCGGCACACAACGGTGGCCTCCTCCGGCGATCCTGCCGTTTCTCATCACGAACATCAGCCGGAACCGGGCAGCCAGAAGACGGCCTGTCCGCTGCACGCGTCTCGCAAGGGACGCCGGGAGAATCTGTCTTGAACACGGAACATGACACCACGACCTTCGATTCCTTCGCACTCCATGCCAATCTGCTGCGCGCGGTCAAAGACCTCGCCTTCGAGCGACCGACGCCCATCCAGGCATTGGCCATCCCGCCTGCGCTGCAGGGCAGGGACCTGCTCGCCGCCGCGGCGACCGGTTCGGGCAAGACTGCGGCATTTCTGCTGCCCATCCTGAACCGTCTGATGGACCGTCCAAAGGGAACCACACGGGCGCTGATCCTGGCCCCAACGCGCGAACTGGCCGCGCAGATTACCGAGCACCTCGACCTTCTGGCCAGGCACACGCGCATGGCTGGGGCCGCGGTGTTCGGCGGCGTGGGTGCCGCGCCACAGGAAGCCGCGTTTCGCCGCGGAGTGGACGTGATCGTGGCTACACCAGGGCGGTTGCTCGACCACATGAACAACGATTACGCCCGGCTCCAGGGCGTCGAGATCCTGGTGCTCGACGAAGCGGATCGCATGCTCGACATGGGGTTCCTTCCCGATGTCCGTCGCGTCCTGGCGAACCTGCCCAAGGCCCGGCAGACCATGCTGTTCTCGGCCACCATGCCGACCCCCATCGTGACGCTCTCGCGCGAGATGCTGCACAACCCCGTGGCCTTGAACATCGACCGCAAGTCCGAGCCGGCCAAGGGTATCACGCACGCCGTATACCCTGTTGCTGACGACCTCAAACCCGAGCTTCTGGTGGAACTGCTCAAGCGGACCCAATACGACAGCGTTCTGGTCTTCACCCGCACGAAGCACCGCACCAACCGACTGGCAGACTTGCTCGAGCGACGCGGCGTTCCCTGTACGCGCATCCATGGCAACCGCAGTCAGACTCGTCGGACCGAGGCCATGGCCGGGTTCAAGGACGGCACGTTCCGAGTGATGGTGGCCACGGACATCGCGGCCCGCGGCATCGACGTTTCCGAACTGGCCCTGGTCGTGAACCTGGATGTCCCGCATCTTCCCGAGGACTACATCCATCGGGTCGGGCGCACGGCCCGCGCGGACGCCACCGGCGTTGCCATCACGATGGTATCGCCCGCCGAAGAAGACGACCTGCGCGCCATCGAGCGGCACATGCACACCCAGTTGCCCCGCAATCAACTCAACGGGTTCGACTATCGCAGCAGGCCGGCCGAGCGCTTCGAAGTCCCGATCGGCGAACGTATCGCCGAGATCCGCAAGCGCCGTGCCGAGGAACGGGCCCGGGCCAAGGAGAAGGCCGAGCGCAAGGCCGAACATCTGGCCCGACAAGCACCGACGCCGCTGCACAAGGCAGAACCTCGCGTTGCACAGACCATCAATGCGTCCCGGGGGGCCGCGCCAAGGGCACCGGGGGGCAACCCACCGATCAATCGCTGGCGGTCTGGCCAGCGCACATCCGGGCGGCGGTAGGTCAGGCGGGGCCAAGCGCCCCGCAGGAACGAGCACAGAGAAAGCGCAAGCAAGCTTGCGCACTCCCAGATTCGTTTTGGAGTGCGGTAGCTTGCTACCGCTTTTGTGGCCATGCGGGCCGTCCCGGCGTCGCACAGCGCAAGCAAGCTTGCGCACTCCCAGATTCGTTTTGGAGTGCGGTAGCTTGCTACCGCTTTTGTGGCCGTGCGGGCCGTCCCAGCGTCGCACAGCGCAAGCAAGCTTGCGCACTCCCCAGATTGGTTTGCTTCAATCCGCATCTTCGCGGGGTTCGTTGGGCTCAGACGGCAGGCTAACGGCGCTCGAGGATCGTGAACTCGACCCGGCGATTGGTCGCTCGCCCTTCCTCGGTTTTGTTCGAGGCGATCGGCTTCTTGTGCCCGTATCCCTGCGCTTCCATGCGCGCCGGATGCACCCCTGCCTTGAGCAGATAGGCCCGCACCGCCTCGGCCCTCGCCTGGCTCAGCTTCAGATTCGCCTTGGCCTTGCCCTTGTTGTCCGTATGTCCCTCGATCCGGATCCTCGCGATTTCAGGATGCGCAATCATCGTGTTGGCCATCTCATCCAGCAGCGAGAACGACTGCGACAAGATCACCGCCTTGGCGGTTTCAAAGAAGACCTTGTCCTTGAGCACGATCTTCTCTTTGGTGATCTCGATGCGTGACGACGGACAGCCTCGGTTTTCCTTCACGCCAGCCACGGTCGGGCACTGGTCTTCGGAATCGGCCACACCGTCCCGATCGCCATCCGGGCAGCCTTCCAGTTCGCGCGCCCCGGCCACTTGGGGGCATCGGTCTTCGTGATCGAGCACCCCGTCCCCGTCGGTGTCCGGGCAGCCCTTGTGTTGCGGAAGGCCCGCCAGCAAACGGCATTCGTCATGGCGGTCCTCGATACCGTCACCATCCGTATCCGGACAGCCGCCAAACGCAACAACCCCGGCCTCGGCCGGACACTGGTCGTCCGGGTCGTACACGCCGTCCTTGTCCGTGTCTGCACACCCCCCATGCGCCGGATTTCCGGCCACGTCCGGGCAACGGTCCAGGTCGTCACAGACCCCATCCTCGTCCATGTCCGGGCAGCAACCACCGCCTGTCGAAGGCTCGTAGGCCACCCCCAGCGCAAAACGCATCTTCGGGCTTCCCACGGCCTTCATGACCCCGGCACCACCCGCGGCCGTGACCGCCAGGGACTTGTAATGGAACTTCATGCCCGCCATCAGATCGAGCGCAGTGACCTCCTGGCTCGAGAAGGGCGAGGTCGCCTTGGTGCGCGATTCGGCAGTGACCATCCCTTCGAGCATCCCGCAGATGATCGGGATCTGACCGCCCAGGCCCATCACGATCTCGTCGTAGGTCTTCGGAGACTCGGCACCCGCGGGCAGGATTTCGCCTGGCAGGATCGCCACCTTCTTGGTGCGGGCCAGGTACCCTGCGTTCAACGCCACACGCCAACCACGCGCATAATAATCGGCCACGAGTTGCGTGGTGAACGAAAACCCGTCATCGCCCACGAAGTTTCTTCCGGTTGCGGTCGGGAAGGCGATGTCCTCGGCGAGTCCGAGGCCGAACCCTCCGGTCGGGTCCGGCCGCAGGAACATGCCCTTCAAGCCGAGCCGAACGTCCCCCAATGCACCGCTCTTGACCTTCTCGAGACCCGATGCAGCCGGAGGCTCCTGCCCGGAACCGACCATGAGCACCGGCACGTCCACGCCAATGTCCAAGAACGAGAACAGGTTGATCCCCAGCAGCACGTCCGCCATGAACTGGTAGCTCACATTCTCGAACAGGTTGTCGCCGTCTTCGTTGACGATCCGAAGTGGCAACTGGGTGTAGCTGAAATAGGCGCCGGCCAGGAACTGCCACGCCTCGGTCATCGCGGAGGTCTGAACGCCCAGCAAATCCCCCGGGTGCACCGAAGGCTTGAACGAATGCACGTTCACCTTGGGGTTGTCCGCCCAGGCGGACGACGCGGCAAAGACGCTGAGCAGCAGGGCAGCAGTGAGTATCTTTCTCATGAAGAACCTCGCGTTCGGGATGACCATTACCAACGGGACCCGCTAGTTGCCCCGCACGAGGCCACAGTCTAGCGCGATACCAAGCCAAGGGGCAACAATATTAGCAAGGGCGGTTCGAACGCACGCAATGATGGATGGTGAAAGGCGGGAGCGGAACTGAGGATAAAAAAAAGGGCCGGCAACGACCTACTCTCCCACACAGTCACCCATGCAGTACCATCGGCCCTGGGGGGCTTAACTTCTGAGTTCGGGATGGGATCAGGTGTGGCACCCCCGGTATGGTCACCGGCCCTTTCTTTGCAATGCAAAGACAAGGGTTTCCTGTTGCTGCGATAGCCTTGGCCCCAACATCACACTGTGAATGGATGTGGTCAAGACGCACGACCGATTAGTACTACTCGGCTGAATGCATTACTGCACTTACACCTGTAGCCTATCAACCTCCTAGTCTCGGAGGGGTCTTAAGGAGCTTACGCTCGGGATTCCTGGTTTTGAGGTCGGCTTCCCACTTAGATGCTTTCAGCGGTTATCCGTTCCGGACGTTAGATACCCGGCAGTGCCGCTGGCGCGACAACCGGTACACCAGAGGTCCGTCCACCCTGGTCCTCTCGTACTAAGGGCAGGTCCTCTCAAGAATCCTACACCCACGGAAGATAGGGACCGAACTGTCTCACGACGTTCTGAACCCAGCTCGCGTA
>CAYRIB010000072.1:0-2786 GCA_964424165.1 uncultured Myxococcales bacterium
CCATTTGCGCGACACCCGGTGATTGACACATCTCGATTCGCAATGATAGAAGCGTAGCGGGCCATTACGGCTTCTGGAGCCTAGACGATGCCGCCGGATTTGGTCGCAATCAGGGTGATGCAGGCCGGTCTCATCGACCTCGATGCGACGGTGCTCGTGCAACTGGGCCTGTTTCTGCTTCTGTACCTCATTCTGTCTCGCGTGTTCTTCAAGCCCTATGCGCGTCGCCTGGCCAAACGCGACGAGACCGTTACCGCGCTTCGCCGGGAAAACTCGGAGATGAACGAGCGCCTGAAATCGCTCGAAGACCGTCTGGCCTCTGAACTGGCCTCGGCACGCCGACAGGGCATGCAGGAACGCCGCGCCCAGGTGCAGGCGGCCGCAGCAGAGCGGGATGCCCTGGTTGCCGCGGAACGAACGAAAACCACCGA
This sequence comes from uncultured Myxococcales bacterium, assembly GCA_964424165.1. GTDB lineage: Bacteria > Myxococcota_A > UBA9042 > DTJE01 > DTJE01 > CAYRIB01. Next base: position 432 of record CAYRIB010000072.1, read on the forward strand.
GGACATCGAACGCACCATCGCGGACCTCGACGTGCACAAGCGTCGCCTGATCGCAGACATGGACGCCGATGCAACGATGCTGGCAGACCTCATTCGCAAAGGATGGGAGGAGGGACGCCATGCGGATTCATGACGGGAACCTGGTCGCAGCGGCCTGGATCGGTGCGGGGTTCTTTGCAATGCCTGGGGTGGCCCTGGCCTCGGGCAACGGGTTCGAATGGCACGTCCAGGGCTGGTACATCCTGGATTTCCTCGTGGTCATCGTGCCCCTCGTGTGGTGGTTGGTGCCCAAGGCCCGTACGTTCCTGCAAACCCGGCGCTCGGCGGCAGGACGCGAACTGAACAGTGCCACCGCGGGCCGTGATCAGGCCGGCGAACGGCTGGCAGGGGTCGAGGCCCGCATGGCCGCCCTGTCCGGCGAGGTGACCAGTCTGTTGCAGGAGTTCAGGGCGCTGGCTTCGGAGGAAGCCGAGTCGATCCGCAAGGATGGTTTGCGGCAGATCGAACGCATGCACGAAGATGCGCGCTTCCGCATCGAACAGGCCGGGAAGATGGCTCGCCAGGACCTGACCGAGGCCTTGGTGCGTCACGCGCTGAACAAGGCCGAAAAGGGCATCGCGGGTGGGCCGGATCGTCAAGGCATGGTGGTCGATGCGTTCCTGGCCGGGGTCGCCAGGAAGGAGGGGACATGGCGGGCTCCCGCATAGTGGCGCGGCGCTACGCCCATGCCCTGCACGAGGTGGTCGCGGATGCCGCCGGGTGTGAACGTTGTTGGTCGGGTTTGCGTGCTGCGGCCGAGGTCCTGCAAGATGAGAGCGTGGGCCACGATGTCCTGGCCAATCCGACGGTTCCGATTCGCGACGTGAGCCGTCTGTTGCTCCGCTTGTCCGAGGCGCTGGCCCTGGATGCGACCGCGGCGGCGTTCCTGCAAGTGCTGGCCGCGCATCGGCGCCTGCCCGAACTGGGCCTCGTGGTCGAGGAACTAGGGGCCTTGATTGACGAACAGCTCGGGCGTTCGCGGGGCGAACTGGTGTCGGCCAAGCCGATGCCGCCCGAGGAAGTCGAGCGAATCCGCATCGGGATCGGTCATTGCTTGGGGCGTGATGTGATGTTGTCGGCGCGGGTCGAACCCGCCCTGATCGAAGGCATCCGGGTTACGGTCGGGGACCGGGTGTTCGATCTGTCGGCAAGGGCATATCTGGACACGCTGCAAGAAAAGCTGCTGCAGAACGGGTAGGTGGTATGGATTTGCGCATCGAGGAAGTCACCCAGATCCTGAAGGACGAAATCCGCGGGTTCGGCCGCGAGGTGGACGTGCGCGAAAAGGGCACGGTGATCACCGTGGGAGACGGGATTGCGCGGGTCTACGGCCTGTCGGGCGCCATGGCCGGTGAACTGTTGTCCTTCCCCCACAACGTGAAGGGGCTGGTGCTCAACCTGGAAGAGGCCAACGTTGGGGTGGCGCTCTTTGGCGAGACACACCTCATCCGCGAAGGGGACGAATGCCAGCGTACGGGCCGCATCGCCCAGGTGCCGGTCGGGGCCGCGGTGGTCGGGCGGGTCATCGATGCCCTCGGTCAGCCCATTGACGGACAGGGTCCTATCGACGCGACCGAGACCCGGCGCATCGAACTCAAGGCCCCGGGCATCATCGCGCGCCAACCGGTCAAGGAGCCGTTGCAGACGGGCATCAAGGCCGTGGACGCCATGACCCCGATCGGACGCGGCCAGCGCGAACTGATCATCGGCGACCGTGGTACGGGTAAGACGGCTCTGGCGATCGACACGATCATCAACCAGAAAGGCACGCACCAGACCGACCAGCCGGTGTGGTGCATCTACGTGGCGATCGGACAGAAGCAATCGACCGTCGCGCGCGTGGTTGAATTGCTGCGACGCCACGGAGCCATGGAATACACGACCGTGGTGCTCGCGGGCGCGTCCGAGATGGCGCCCATGCAATACATCGCGCCGTTCACCGGATGCACGATCGGCGAACATTTTCGCGATCACGGGCAACACGCCCTGATTGTCTACGACGACCTGTCCAAGCACGCAGTGTCCTACCGGCAACTTTCGCTGCTGCTGCGGCGTCCACCGGGGCGTGAGGCCTATCCCGGTGATGTGTTCTACTTGCATTCACGCCTTCTCGAGCGCGCCGCCAAGATGAACGATGAGCTTGGTGGCGGGTCCCTGACCGCCCTGCCGATCATCGAGACCCAGGCGGGGGACGTGTCCGCCTATATCCCGACCAATGTGATCTCGATCACCGATGGACAGATCTATCTTGAAACCGACCTGTTCTATCGCGGGATTCGGCCGGCCATCAACGCCGGCATCTCGGTATCGCGCGTG
>CAYRIB010000072.1:2796-4814 GCA_964424165.1 uncultured Myxococcales bacterium
TGGTTCCGCCCAGATCAAGGCCATGCGCAAGGTGGCTGGGTCGCTGCGTCTGGATATGGCGCAGTTCCGCGAACTGGCCGCCTTCGCCCAGTTCGCCACCGACCTGGATCGCTCGACCCGCCGCCAGCTCGACAAAGGCGTGCGGTTGACCGAGATCTTGAAGCAGCCGCAATACCAGCCGCTGTCGGTCGAAAAGCAGGTGCTGATCATCCTGGCCGGGACCGCGGACGAGGGTTTCCTGATGGAGTATCCGGCGTCGGTGATGGGACGCTTCGAGTCCGAACTGTTCGAGTATTTCGACACGCGCTACCCGACGCTGCTTGCCGAGATCCGCGAAAAGAGGACGCTCGACGACGAGTTGCGCGGGCGGGTGGTGTCGGCCGTGACCGAGTTCAAGGGCTTCTTCAAACCGTGACGGGGCGCGGATGGCGACGCTGAAACAGATCCGAAGCCGGCTTGCGAGCACCCAGAACATGCGCAAGATCACGCGCGCCATGAAGCTCGTGGCGGGCGCCAAGCTGCGGCGGGCGCATGAGAACATGCTTCGCGCCAAGCCCTATTCGGACGGAATCCAGGAGATCATCTTCGACCTGGCAGGCCACACCGAACAGGATGCGCATGCGCTCTTGCAGGTCCGTCCCGAAAAGAAGGCCCTGGTGATCGTGATCACCTCGGACCGTGGTTTGTGCGGTTCGTTCAACACGAACATCAATCGACGTGCGGAACGCTACATTCGCACGGGCGAAGGAGGCCACGAGGAGATTGGTCTGGCCCTGCTGGGCAAGAAGGGACGCGACTACTTCCGGCGGCGCCCCTATCCGATTCGTGCGGAGTACATGGAGGTCCTGTCCAACCCAACCATGACCGCGGCCTCCGAGATCGGGGCCGCGATCATTGCCCAGTACGAAAAGGGCGGGCTGGATGCCGCCTATATCGTGTACAACGAGTTCAAGTCGGCCATCTCTCAGCAGGTGGTCGTCGAGCGATTGCTGCCAATCGTGCCTTCCGAAAGCGAAAGGCGAACCAGCGGTGGCGTGCAGTTCCGTTATGAACCCTCGCGAACCCAGATCCTCGACGAGATCCTGCCGCGGTACGTGAACGTGCGGCTTTACTATGCGGTGCTCGAATCCCTGGCCGCGGAGATGGGCGCTCGGATGACCGCAATGGAGATGGCGACCAAGAACGCCGGCGAGCTATGCAGCCGGTTGCAGCTGCAATACAACAAGGTCAGGCAGGCGATGATCACCCGTGAGATGCTGGAGATCGTGGCCGGGGCCGAGGCGATCCGCTAGCGGACGCGGGAGGGGATGCTCATGGAAGCGGTCGATGCGATCATCACCCAGGTGATTGGGCCTGTGGTAGACGTGCGATTCCCCCCGGGCAAGCTGCCCGAGATGTTCACGGCGTTACGGGTGTCCAACCCCGCGATCAACGACCGAAAATGGAACCTGGTGCTCGAGGTGGCCCTGCATCTGGGCGAATCCACGGTGCGCTGCATTGCCATGGATTCCACGGATGGCCTGGTGCGTGGCATGCCGGTGCAGGATACGGGCAATCCCATCATGATGCCCGTGGGCCCCGAAACCTTGGGCCGCATCCTGAACGTGGTCGGAGAGCCCGTGGACGATGCCGGGCCTCTGGCCGTGAAGAAGGCCTATCCCATTCACCGCAAGCCCCCGTCGTTCCTGGACCAGGACGTGACGGTCCGTCAGATGGAAACCGGCATCAAGGTCATCGACTTGCTTGAACCCTACTCGCGCGGCGGCAAGATCGGGCTGTTCGGTGGGGCGGGCGTGGGCAAGACCGTGGTGATCATGGAACTCATCCACAACATTGCAACCCATCACGGTGGCGTGTCGGTGTTCGGCGGCGTGGGCGAGCGCACCCGCGAAGGCAACGATCTGTGGCTCGACATGAAGGATTCGGGGGTCATCAGCCGCACGGCCTTGGTTTACGGCCAGATGAACGAGCCACCTGGGGCCCGCGCCCGCGTAGGTCTGTCGGCCCTGACTGCGGCT
>CAYRIB010000072.1:4824-7134 GCA_964424165.1 uncultured Myxococcales bacterium
GCTGAATACTTCCGCGACGAGGAAGGTCAGGACGTCCTGCTGTTCATCGACAATATCTTCCGCTTCACGCAAGCGGGTTCCGAGGTGTCGGCGCTGCTTGGGCGCATCCCGAGCGCCGTGGGCTATCAGCCGACGCTCTCGTTCGACCTCGGGGAACTGCAGGAACGCATCACTTCGACGCGCAAGGGGTCGATCACGTCGGTGCAGGCCATCTACGTGCCTGCCGACGACCTCACCGACCCGGCACCGGCGACCACCTTCGCGCACCTCGATGCGACCACGGTGCTGTCACGCCAGATCGTGGACCTGGGCATCTATCCGGCCGTGGATCCCCTGGATTCGACGTCGCGCATCCTCGACCCCCTGGTGGTGGGCGAGGAGCACTACACCACGGCCCGCCGCGTGCAGATGGCCTTGCAGGAATACAAGGACCTCCAGGACATCATCGCGATTTTGGGCATGGACGAACTGTCCGAAGAGCAGAAGCTCACCGTGTCGCGGGCCCGCAAGATTCAGCGGTATCTGTCGCAGCCCTTCTTCGTGGCCGAGAAGTTCACGGGCCTTGACGGACGCTTCGTCCCCGTCGCTGAAACCGTCCGTGGCTTCAAGGAAATCCTGGACGGCAAGCACGACGAACTGCCCGAGCAGGCGTTCTTCATGGTCGGACCGATCGAAGAGGCCGTGGAACGGGGCCGCAAGCTCCTGGACCAGAAGTAGCGGGGGACCCCATGAACCTGGACGTGGTCACGCCCGAGGGCGCAAAGATCAAAGGCCTGGAGGTCCTGGAAGTCACGGTGCCGGGCGTGGCCGGCGAACTCGGAATTCTGCAGGCCCACGAGGCCTTTGCCACGGCGTTGAAAGTCGGGGTCATGACCGTGGTCACGGCCACCGGTTCGCTGGTGTATGCGGTTGCGGGCGGGTTCTTGTCGGTGCTCGGCGAAGAGATCAACATCCTGACCGAAACCTGTGAACGCGCGGACGAAATCGATCGACCCCGGGCCGAGGTCAAGCTCGATGAGGCATTGAAGAAACTGGCCAACCTGGCGCCCGTGGATGGTGAAACGTACAAGGCAGCGCTCAATTCAGTGCGCAAGGCCGAAACGCGACTGATGATCTCGCGCCCGGCCTCATCCGACTAGACGCGTTCGAAGATGCCCGCCCCGCCCATGCCACCCCCGATGCACATGGACACCAGCCCATAGCGGGCATTGCGACGGGGCATTTCATGGGCCATCTGGACCGAGAGCTTGGCCCCGGTGGCGCCGAGCGGATGCCCAAGCGCGATGGCCCCGCCGTTCACATTGGTCTTTGCGGGGTCGAGCCCGAGTTCGCGGACGCAGTACACCGACTGTGCCGCGAAGGCCTCGTTCAGTTCGATCAGATCGATGTCCGCGAGCGTCATGCCGGCCTTGCGCAGCACCTTCGGGATGGCTGCGACGGGTCCGATGCCCATGATCTCGGGGGCCACGCCCGCCACCTGATAGTTGACGAAGCGCAGCAGGGGCTTGAGTCCCAATCGCTTGACCGCGTCCTCGCTCATGACCACCACGGCTGCAGCACCGTCGTTGATCGGCGATGCATTGCCCGGGGTCACGGTCCCGTCCTTCTTGAACGGCGTTTTGAGCTTGGCCAGGCCCTCGATGGTGGTGTCCGCGCGGGGGCCTTCGTCCGTGTCGAACCAGAAGTCGTCCCCGTTCCAGTTGCGCACCCGCACGGGCACGATCTCGTCCTTGAACCGGCCTGCCGCCTGGGCGGCCACGGCCCTGCGATGGCTCTCGACCGCGAACGCATCCTGATCCGCCCGGGTGACGCCGAAGCGCTCGGCCACGATTTCCGCGGTGTTGCCCATCGGGGTATAGGCCTCGGGCGTGGTGTCGACCACATCCGGATGCAGCAGAATGTTGTATCCGCCCATCGGAACCGCGGACATGCTCTCCACGCCCCCGGCCACGATGATTTCGGACATGCCCGACATGATGGCCTGACTGGCCAATGCGATGGCCTGCAGACCCGACGAGCAGAAACGGTTGATCGTCATGGCGGGAACCCCGACGGGAAGACCCGCCATCAGGCCCACCACACGGGCAATGTTCATGCCCTGGCTGCCCTCGGGCATGGCGCATCCAAGGATCACGTCGTCGATTTCTTCGCGCGACAGACCCGTGGCCCGCTCGACTGCGCCTTTGACCGCCGCAACGCCCAGGTCCTCGGGCCGAACGTCTTTCAGGGTTCCCTTGACTGCCCGTCCCACCGCGGTTCTGGCCGCGGAAACGATGTATGCTGCCCTCATGTGCTCTCCTCCCTCGGGGC
>CAYRIB010000072.1:7234-14249 GCA_964424165.1 uncultured Myxococcales bacterium
GGAAGGTGTGCAGGCCCATCTTGAACACCGCGGACCCGTTGCGTCCGGGCAGCACCAGGTTGTCGGGCGACAGGGGGGGCTTGTAGCCCGCACGCGCCAGACCCAGGGCCACCTGCTTGGCGTCGTGGATCAGGCGGTCGCGCGACAGCGTGACACGGTCCGCGGCACGCAGGAAGCCCAAAGATCGGGCCTCTTCGGCGCTGCGCGACACCTTGGCCAAACCCAGCGTTTCGAAGCACCTCTGCAGGTAGGGCATGCGAGGCACCGCAAAGTCCGTCGGGATGTGGGCCAGGGCCCGGACCACGGCCTGGGTCGTCCCGCCCGCGGCCGGGATCACGCCCACGCCGACCTCGACCAACCCCATGTAGAGTTCCGCGTAGGGCTGGATCCGGGCGCAATGCAGGTTGATCTCGCACCCGCCGCCCAGCGCCATGCCGAACGGCGCGCCCACGACCGGCTTTTTCGCGTACTTGATGCGCATGTGCGACTGCTGCATCTTGCGCACCATTTCGTCGAGCACTTCCCAGTTGCCCATCTTGCTGGCCATGAGAACCAGGCCCAGGTTCGCGCCCAGACTGAAGTTCTCGTCATGGCCCGAGATGACCATGCCTTCGAAGTTCTGCTCGACCTCGTCCACGCAGTCCGACACCATCGAGATCACGTCATCGTCGATCGTGTTCATCTTGGTGTGGATCTCGAAGCACGCGATGCCATCGCCGAGGTCGATCAACGAGGCCCCGAAGGTGTCCTTCACGACCCGTCCCTGCTCCTTCAGGTCCGGCAGCAGGATCGTGGTCTCTGGGCGCCCCATGGGCTCGTAGCGACCCGTGCCGAAATCGAAGTAGAAGCGGTCAACCCCTTCCTTCTTGTAAAAGCAGCCCTCTCCCTCGGTCAACACGCGCTTCACGATCGCTGGCACCTTCATGCCGGCAGCTTCCATCTTCTCGACGCTCGCGGCGACCCCGATCGCGTCCCAGGTCTCGAACGGGCCCATCGACCAGTTGAAGCCCCACTTCATGGCGTTGTCGATGTTGACCACATCGTCCGCGATCTCGCCGATGCGCTTCGCCGCGTAAATCAACGTCGCGGCCGTGGCTTCCCAGGCGATGGTCGTGGCGCGGTCCTCGCCGTTGAACAGATTTCGCAACCGCTCGCCCACGTCGGTCACGCCCTTGGTCGACTTCACCGAATCGAACAGGGGCCGCGTCGCGGGTTGGAAGGTCATGGTCTTGTGGTCCAGGGCAAAGGGCTTGCCGTCTTCCTTCTTGTAGAACCCGACCTTGGTCTTCAGGCCAAGCCATCCGTTCGCGATCATCTTGCCCATGAATTCGGGCAGTACGAAGGTGTCGCGTTCGTCGTCGTCGGGCAGGGCGTCGTAGCAGTTCTTCGCCACGTGGGCGAACGTGTCCAGACCCACGAGGTCCGCGGTCTTGAAGGCTGCCGTCTTGGGACGGCCCATAGCCGGCCCGAAGATGGCGTCGATCTCTTCGATCGTGTAGTCCCGCGCCAGCATCAGCTGAATGGTCTTCATCATGCTGTAGATACCGATGCGGTTGGCCACGAAGTTCGGGGTGTCCTTGCCCATGACCACGCCCTTGCCCAACACATCGGTGCCCAAGGTCACCCAGGTGTCCACGACCTCTGGGTCGGTGTCTTCGCCCTTCACGATCTCGAGCAGTTTCATGAAGCGCACCGGGTTGAAGAAGTGCGTTACCAGGAAGTTCTGCTTGAACGAGGCATCGAAGCCTTCGACCATCGAGGCGATCGACAAACCGGAGGTGTTGGATGAGACGATCGCGCCCCACTTCAGGTGCGGTTGGATGCGTTCGAACAGCGACCGCTTGATGTCCAGGCGTTCAACCACGGCCTCGATCACCAGATCGCAGTCGCTGAGCAGTTCGAGGTGGTCCTCGAAGTTCCCGGGGGTGACCAGGCTCGCGAACCGCTCGTGATAGAACAAAGGCGCGGGCTTGAACTTCTTCGCGACCTCGATTCCCGCCAGTGCCAGGCGGTTGCGGGCCTCGGGCCGTGACTTCTCGTCGTCCGACAAGTTGGGCGGCACGATGTCCAAGAGTACGCAAGGGATCCCGGCGTTCGCCAGATGGGCCGCGATCCCGGCGCCCATCACGCCTGCGCCCAGCACAGCGGCGCGTTCGATTCGTCTGGCCATGGGTACCTCCGACGGTCTTGTGGACCGGCTGCTACAGCACCCCCGCTGGATGACGACATCATGTCGTTCCGACGGCGATACTTCAGTGACTCGAACCGAGACTATCGCAGGGGTATGGGGGGCGTCAAGAACACCCGGAGGTGGCGCCGCAATTCTGACACTTGTAGCACGAGCCGCTGCGGACCATCACGAACCCGCACGACGAACAGGGCGGGGCATCTTCCTGGCCCTGGAAAAGGTCCGGCTGCGAATGGTCGGGATCGGAAGCGGCGCGCGCGGCCTCTTCGAGGTCCGGGGTGTCCGGGTCCACCAGTCGCTGTTCCGGCGGCAGGAACTTCATGGCCATCCAGCGGAAGATGTAGTCCACGATGCTCTTGGCATATCCGATCGCGGGGTTGGACGAGAAGCCGGACGGTTCGAACCGCACGTGGCTGAATTTGTCGACCAGCACCTGCAAGGGAACCCCGTATTGCAACGCCATCGATATCGACGTGGCAAAGGCGTCCATCAAGCCCGATATCACGCTGCCCTGTTTGGCCATGACCACGAAGATCTCGCCCGGGGTTCCGTCGTCGTACATGCCGCAGGTGATGTAGCCCTCATGGCCAGCGATCTGAAACTTGTGGGTGATGGCGTGTCGTTCGTCGGGCAGGCGGCGCCGCCGCGGATGCCAAGCGGGCTCGGCCGGGGGTGCTTCGGGCGCCGTGGCCTTCGTGCCCTTCGAGGTGTTCACGGGCTGGGTCTTTGAACCGTCGCGGTAGATGGCGATGGCCTTGAGCCCGAGTCGCCACGCGTCGAGATAGGTGTTCATGATGTCATCGACCGTGGCCGAGTTCGGCATATTTACGGTCTTCGAAATGGCCCCGCTCAGGAAGGGCTGCACCGCGGCCATCATACGCACGTGTCCCGAGGGCGGAATGGATCGCGTTCCCGCAGCCGGCCGGAATGCGCAGTCGAACACCGGCAGGTGCTCGGGCTTCAAGCCAGGCGCGCCCTCGACCGTGTTGTGCACATCGATGAACCCCAGGATGGCGGCGCTCGTTGCTTCGTCATAGCCGAGCGTTCCGAGCGCCGCGGGAACCGTGCGATTCACGATCTTCATGGTGCCGCCACCGACCAGGCTCTTGTACTTCACGATCGCGAGTTCCGGCTCGATGCCCGTGGTGTCGCAATCCATCATGAAACCGATCGTGCCCGTGGGGGCCAGCAGCGATACCTGTGCGTTGCGGTAGCCGTGCAGTTCACCGAGCGATACGGCATCATCCCAGGCCTTGCGGGCCGCGTTCAGGAGATCGTTGGGGGCGGATGCCAGGCTGGGCTCTGCGACGGCCGCCCGATGCTCGCGGATGACATCGAGCATCGGTTGCCGGTTGGGTTCGTAGCGGGCAAACGGACCCTTGATGGCCGCGATGCGGGCGCTCTGGGCGTAGGCCTCGCCGGTCATCAGGGCCGTGATCGCGCCGGCCATCGCCCGTCCGTCATCGCTGTCATACGCCATTCCGTCGTGCATCAGGAGCGCGCCCAGGTTGGCGTAACCGAGACCCAGTGGACGGAAGGCCTCGGAATTCGCCCCGATCTCCTCGGTCGGATAGCTGGCGTTGCTGACAATAATCTCCTGGGCCAGGATGAACGTTCGGACCGCATGCGCGAACGCAACGGTATCGAAGCGCCCCTGTGCGGTCCAAAAGCGCATCAGATTAAGTGACGCCAGATTGCACGCGGAATCGTCCAGAAACATGAATTCCGAGCAGGGATTGGATGCATTGATGCGTCCCGAATGGCGGCAGGTGTTGAAACGGTTGACCGTGGTGTCGAACTGCAGGCCCGGGTCCCCGCAGGCGTGGGTTGCCACTGCGATCTTCTTCAGCAGGTCGCGGGCCCGGTAAATGTCCACCACTTCCCCCGAGGTGACCGAACGGGTCTGCCACAACCCATCGTTTTCAACCGCCTTCATGAATTCGTCGGTCACCCGGACCGAGTGGTTGGCGTTCTGGAAGAACACCGATGCGTAAGCCTCGCCTCCAAAGGACCCGTCGTAGCCCATCGAGATCAGGGCCTGGGCCTTGCGGTCTTCGTTTTCCTTGCTTTCGATGAACTCCACGATGTCGGGATGATCGACGTTGAGGATGACCATCTTGGCCGCGCGCCGGGTCTTGCCACCGCTCTTGATGACTCCGGCAAAGGCGTCGTAACCCTTCATGAACGACACGGGGCCACTGGGCTTGCCCCCGCCGCGCAGCAGTTCCTTCGACGACCGAAGAGCCGAGAAGTTGGTGCCCGTGCCCGAACCGCCTTTGAACAGCATGCCTTCGGTGTGCACCAGACGCAGGATGCTTTCCATGGTGTCGGACAGGCTGTTGATGAAACAGGCCGAACATTGCGGGTGGGCCTCGACGCCGACATTGAACCAGACTGGACTATTGAATGTCCCATATTGATGCAGGATCAGATGACACAGTTCATCCCGGAACGCCCTGGCCGAATCGTCATCCCCGAAATACCCCCCCGCGACGCCCCAGTCGCGCAGGGTGTCCACGACGCGACGAATCATGCTGCGCAAGCTGCGTTCGCGTCCGGGCGTCCCCAGGGTGCCACGGAAGTACTTGGATGCGATGACGTTCGTGGCCGACTGCGAATAGAACGATGGCAGTTCGATTCCATCTTGGCAGAACACGACGCTGCCGTCCTCGGCCGTGATCTCGGCCTTGCGAAGTTCCCAGTCCACGGCGTCGAACGGATCGGCATTCCCGTTCGTGAAGTGCCGCTCGACCGCCATGCCGCAAACTTTCGGGGTCGTGGCAACCTCGGGGGCCGGAACCGGCGACGCGGCGGGCTCGCGTGGGGTGCGCAAGTGCGACGGACGGGGGGGGCGTGTGCTGGAACCCATCAGATCGAGCATCAACTCGGACATCGTCATCCCTCTGCTTGTCGAATCCCTGTTCGGGGTTCGGAATGTAACTCCGAGGTTGGATCGTGTCAAGGTCAATCCACAACATGTTGTGGTAAAGATCACGTTAGAACACAATACGTTGTTTCTTCCAAACGGTTGCACACCGGTTTCTACAGATCGGATCACACGGGGATCTCCCAGTGCAACAACTGGCTGTGAGCATGACATTTATGTCCGGGTTCTGCCGCGTCCGATCTGGGCCTCGAAAAGGCGGCTCGCTTGGGAATGCGGTCCCGACGGATGGCCTGAATCTTGCAGACTCTTCGATCGGGTTTCTCGGTGGAGGTGAACGATGTCCGCCATGACCGCACGGATTCGACGAACGCAGATGACCGAGCCGACGGGTCGCCACGAGGATGAGGGCCTGACGCCTGTGGCGGAGCGCGAAGACGATGGCCTCGAACCCTTCGAGGTGAACGAGTTCACGTACAACGGTGTGCTGGCCTATCTGAGCCGCATCGGTGCGTCGCCGCTGCTGACCCGGGAACAAGAACAGAGCCTGGCCATTGCGATGGAAGATGGGACGGCCGAGACCTTCGACAGCCTGGTCCGCATTCCGTTCACGCGTGACCTCCTGCTGACCTTCCCGAGCCGTCTGGGGTCAGGCGAGGTCTCCTTGCAGGACGTGACCACGCTCGAAGAGAGCAGCCACGAGGACTGGACTCCGTCGCTCAGCGCGGAGCTCGAAGCCTTTGCCGCAGCGATCGGCGGCATTCGCCAAGCCTGGGAGACCCGGACCGGGCGGAAGGACGATGCCGCGCTCACGGCCCTGGCCACCGAATTGGTCCGGGCTTACGGGGAGTTCCGGTTTGGGTCCGGGGTGGTGCGAATCGTGCTCAGAACCCTGCATTCCCAGCTCGAGCGCGTGGCCGAAAGCGAGGATGGACCCGATCCTGCGGATCGCGCGGACACGAACGCGTTCGGGACCTTTGACGTGAATGCGGGCCTGCTGCGCGGGGTGGCCACGGCCCGGACCGCGGAACGTCTGTTCGGGCTTTCGGGCAAGGCCCTGGCCGAGGTGGTCAAGGACCTGAACCGGGCACAGCGCAAGCTCAACGAGGCCCGCTCGCGCATGATTCGCTCGAATCTGCGTCTGGTGGTGGCCGTGGCCAAGCACTACGTGAACCGGGGTATGCCCCTGCTGGACCTCATCCAGGAAGGCAACATCGGGCTCATCAAGGCCGTGGCGCGATTCAAGTGGCGCCTGGGCCACAAGCTCAGCACCTATGCGACCTGGTGGATCCGACAGAGCATCTGCCGGGCCGTATCCGAATACGGGCGGACCATCCGGGTGCCGTCCCACCTGCTCGAGTGCCTGGGTAAGGTGCAGCGCTGCAAGGCCAAGCTGCGCCACGACTTGGGCCGGGAACCCACGACCGAAGAAGTATGCGAGAACTCGGGCTTCACCACCGACCAGATCGAACGCGCCGAACGCATCGTGGTCAAGACCCTGTCGCTCGACATGCCGATCGGCGAGGACGACGGCGAGCTGATGGACCTGGTCGAGGACCAGGGCGCGACCCGTCCGTTTGACGAGGCGGTTGCGGGCGACATGTACGCTGGCGTGCGGCGCCTGCTCGCTGGGCTGACCCCGAAGGAAGAAGTGATCCTGAGCTTGCGCTACGGAATCGGCGGTCGCCGCGAGCGGACCCTCGAAGAAGTCGGGGCAGCGATTGGCCTGACCCGTGAACGGGTGCGGCAGATCGAGGTCAAGGCTATCTCGCGTCTGCGTGCCACGGCCGATTCCCGGGAGCTGCGGACCTTCCTCGGAGGGTAGGGCAGAAGCGTCTTGCCCCTGTCTGACCCCGCTTGCATTGACGGCAACCCCTATTTCCTCTAAAGTGTGCCTCGCTCTCTGGCCGTGGAGACACGCATGGCGGACGCCACCGACAATG
>CAYRIB010000073.1:0-14071 GCA_964424165.1 uncultured Myxococcales bacterium
TGAAAAACCGTATTCTTCTACGCGTTTTCGCGCGGAAGGTCAAGGTCCGAGGGCGTTGCGGCGGCGGGTTGTGGAGTGCGCAAGCTTGCTTGCGCTTTCGCGCGCCGAGGCGATCCGGGCTTTCGTCAAAGCGGTAGCAAGCTACCGCACTCCCAAACCGTTCCAGGCACCGCACTCCCAAACAGCGGTGCCTCGCCCGGCAGCGTCTTGACCCTGCTCGGGGAAAACTTGACCCCGTTCGGGGAAAAGAGGATATATGCGCGCGATTGATGGTGCGTTGCACGGAGGTGGACGTCATGGACTGGCTGGTTGCGCTATTCATGCAAGGCTCGATCGCCCACGCGATCCTTGTCCTCAGCCTGACGGTGAGCCTTGGCCTGGCGCTCGGGAACGTGCGGGTGCTCGGCATCAGCCTCGGGGTCGGTGGCGTGCTGTTCGCAGGCCTGGCCATGGGACACTTCGGGATGAGCATCCACCACGAACTGATCGAATTCGTGCGGGAATTCGGTTTGATCCTGTTCGTTTATGCGATCGGCCTGCAGGTCGGGCCCGGGTTCTTTTCGTCGCTGCGGCGCCAGGGGCTGACGCTCAATCTGTTCGCCGTGGCCATCATTCTGGGCGGCACCCTGCTGACCGTGGCCATCTCGCTCCTGTTCGGGATCGACTTCGAGGTGGCCGTGGGCCTGCTGTCCGGGGCCGTGACCAATACCCCGAGCCTTGGCGCGGCGCAGCAGGCCCTGAAGGACCTGCCGGGCATGGCGCCCGAGGCCGGACAGATGGTGGGGTTGGGCTACGCCGTGGCCTATCCCTTCGGCATCCTCGGCATCATCATCACGATGCTGGTGGTGAGGCGCCTGTTCCGCATCAATGTGAAGGCCGAAACCGAGGAATTCGTTCGCTGTCAGTCGAGCAGTGCCAAACCCATCGAAACGGGCGATTTCGAAGTCACGAACGAGAACCTTGACGGACTGAGCATCGATCAACTGTCCGAATTGACCGGCCCCGGGGTGGTGGTCACCCGCATCTATCGGGACGGCAAGCAGCAGCTTGCCACCCCGCAATCTCGGCTGCGAAAGGGCGACGTGATCCACGGGGTGGGAACCGCATCGCGCCTGGCCACCTTCCGGGTGATCGTGGGGCGTGAAAGCTCGCTGGACCTGCCGCATCTGCCGAGCCCCATCCACTATCGCCGCCTGATCGTGACCCGCGAGCAGTTCGTGGGCATGACCTTGGAACAGCTCGACCTCGAGGAACGCTACGGACTCCTGCTCACCCGGGTGGTCCGGTCGGGCGTCGAGTTCACTCCCACCCGCAGCATGAAGTTGATGTTCGGGGATCGTTTGATGGTCGTAGGGCTCGAACAGGCCATCGAGAGGGCGGGCCGCGAACTCGGCGATTCGCCCCAGGAACTGGATCGGCCGCACATCATCCCGATCTTTTTGGGCATTGCCATGGGCGTGATCGTGGGCTCGATCCCGTTCGTCTTTTCGGGCATGCCGGCGCCGGTCAAGTTGGGACTGGCCGGGGGACCGCTGATCGTAGCCATCCTGATGGGGCGCATCGGCCGGATCGGTCCGTTCGTGAGCTACATGCCGAATGCGGCCAAGAAGCTGCTGTCCGAATTCGGCATCGCGCTGTTTTTGGCCTGTGTGGGCCTGATGGCCGGGGAACGCTTCTTCCGCATCCTGTTCGAGGGCGACGGTCTGTGGTGGATGGCCCTGGCTGCCACCATCACCCTGTTGCCCATCCTCATCGTGGGGATCGTGGCGCGTGCGTGGAAGAAACTGAACTACCTCACGCTGTGCGGCCTGCTGGCCGGCAGCATGACCGACCCGCCGGCCCTGGCATTCGCCACGCAAAGCCTCAAGAACGACGCACCCTCGATTTCCTACGCTACCGTGTACCCGCTGACCATGCTGATGCGCGTGATCGTCGCGCAGATCCTCGTTCTGATCATGCTGGGGTAATCGCGCGCCGGGCGCGTCGAAGCAAGGCCACGGCGGCCCCGAGCAAAAGCACGATCTCCCAACCCGGGTTTCGTCCGCTGGCGCAACCGCCTGCGGATTGGGCCCTGGGGTCCTCGCTGACCGCGTCGCCGGCTTCTGCATCCGTGGACATCACGGCATCATTCGTCGCGTCGGCCCGTGCATCCGCCATCGACGTTCCCGGGTCCGTCCTGATGTCAATCGCGTCATCGGCGGCGTCCAGCCCTGTGTCGCTGGCCAGATCGGCCGGGATGACCACATCCGTAGCCTCGATCTCTGCCACTTCCGCATCGGGCACGAACGTGTCCTGCGGGGCGTCCTGATCGATCACTTCGGCCGTGTCCGCATCCACGACGTCCGACGGGCTGGCCACGTCCTGCACGATGTCGGGTGCGGGTTCGATCACGTCCGGGGGCAGTGCCTGGCATTCGCCGGCCGAGCAAGTCTCGTTCGGCTGGCAAGTGCCGCACACCCCGCCGCATCCATTGTCCCCGCAATCGCGATTCGTGCACGCCGGCACGCAGGCGAGCGTGGTGAAGCGGTGGTGCGTGCCATCGCGGTCGTCCACCCGGACATTGCCAAGCGCGTCCGCGAGCACCAGGTCCAGCAGATAGGTGGTGTTCGCTTCCAGGCCCGACAGCGCGATCTCGCGGTGCGTGGCCCGGGTCTCGAACACCCGGGTATCGGGCAGAGGGGTCGTGGTACCCTGGCGCAGCGTGAGCGAGGCCGGTTCATCGGTGTCTACCACCAGTCGGGCCGCATCGTCGGTCACATTCGAAAACACGACCGAGGTCGCGACCGGTGCCTCGCAGTCGAGCGTGACGCTGGCCTGCAGAGGGCCGTCGGGCGTGCAGATGCCATCGTCGTAGGACACGGTGACCACGTCCCCGTGCCCGGCCATGAGCGCCGCATCATCGAGCAACAGCGTGCCCGCGAACACGGCGCTGTCTTCGCCCGTCTCGACCAGGTCGAAACTGAATCCGCCGCCCGGTGGCACCGTCACGCTGACCGGGACGGTCTCGCGCGCTGCCGGGTCCGCGTTGCGGTCCGAGTCCCACACCTGGATCAAGACGCCTTTGCTGCAGGTCTGGATCGCGGGGGTCGCCTGCAGCAGGGCACAACTCTCGGGCGTCACCTCGATCGTGGTTTGCAGGGGAATGCGGTTGCGGGCGGTGATGACGACGTCCATGGTCCCACCCGTGGCGGGATCGATCACCACCGTCACGTTGCCGTCGTCGCCGCTCACCCCGTTGACTGCGACCTCGTCCGCTTTGGTGAGGCTCAGCAGGGCCCCGGCCAGCGGCCCTGTCCCGTCCGTAACCGCCACGGCCAGCTCGAATCGTCCCATGGGGATGCGTTCGGGCAGGGCAGCCTCGATCATCCCAGGCGGGGCGGTTCGCATCATCATGGTGGCGTCGCCAAACTGCACGTACTGGTGCAGCACGCGCACGACGCCCCCAGGCGACGAATCCCCCATCTGCTGAATCAGGTGGGCTCGTGCCAGCAGGGCGGCCTGGCCCCACCGAAGCGCCGAACCGTCGGCGATCGCGGTGGCGAACCCAGTGGCCATGACCGCGGGTTCGTCCCACGGCGTATCCGTGGAGGCCGAGTACGTGGCCACGGCACCCCGGGGCGAGGCCGTGGAACCGGCATTCAGCCAGGCCTCGGCCATGCAGTCCCCGGTCGAAAGATTGAATTGCCCGTTCTTGCACGAAACGTCCATCACGATGGGCCAGCGACCTTCGTTGTCCAAGGCCCAGATGTCGGCATTGTTGAATTCGCCGTTGGCGGTCGATGACCAGGCTGTGCCGCTGCCGTGACCGAGATAGGTGACGATGGCCGTGCCGTCCTCGATGGCCCCGGCAATCAGCGTGTCCCGAGCCTGGCCCTCGCCCGCGTACAAACGTACGATCGGGTCGGCCCCGGCCGCGCCCACGAAGGCGCTCTGTTGATAGATGGCGGCCATGGCGTCGCAGTATTCGGCATCGGAGGGGTCGCTGCCCTCGTTCGAGGCCACGAGGGTCACGCCCCCCATCCAGTCCGCCTCGTCGCCGCTTGGGGGATTGCGTTCGTACGCCACGATGCGGGCCACCTGCACCGCGACTTCGTCGGGGCTCGATGCGCTCAGGCGCGACACGATGACGTCGGAATAGAGGTCGTTGCCATCGATGGTCGAAAACAGAAAGTCCGAAGCACACGACGGGATCTGTTCGGGACATCCGAACAGGGGCGGTACCTGGGCAAAGTCTCCGACGAGCAGCACGTACGATGGAGGGTTTTCGTCGTGGTAGGCATCCGCGATCCAGTCCTGCACCTGCCCGGCGGTATTGCCCACCGAGGACATGGGCACCAGGCGGGTCGTGATGCCTGCCAAGGCCTTCCAGGTGATCAGTGGGGTCAACGCCTCGACCAGGTCGTCATGGGCGATGATCAGCAGGCGTTCTGCTCCTGGGACGACCGCCATGCGGTCCGCGTCCCCGACATTCAGCAGCACGGCCTCGTGGGTCGCGTCGAAGGTCGGCGACGAGCGGTCCGGCGATATCTTCTTGCCCCACCCGCGGGTGCCGAGGTGGACGCGGATTCGCATCCGTTCTGCCACCAGGGCCTCGCCACGCACCGGGTTGTAGCGCACGGGCCACAGGGTCAACCGGCCCACCGGTTGTCCGCGGGAGACGCCCACCGAGTCGAGCCCGGCCCGAACGGGCGGCACGAGTGCATCCGTGCCATAGGCGGATGGGTCGCAAGTCCTTGCGATGCGTCCATTGCCGCAACGGTCGGGCTTGCTTGCCGCAGGGGCCAGATGCACCCCGTGCAATCGCCGCTCGCGCACCGTCAGGACTTCGACCCGGGCGTCGGGGCCCTGCAGGGCCAGAAGGCGTGCCAGATAGGGTAGTTGCGGGGCGCCTGCCGTGATCTGAGCGGTGGCGCCGGGCAGCGTCCACGCCGTCATGTCGCGCCCCTGCACCTGCAACGGTTGCGACCAGGCCCCGGGCACCCGGACATCGAGGTCCAGGGTGGCCCCCGTCGATGCGATGATGCGGATTTCCGGGACGGCACCAAGGTCGGCCTCGGCGCGCGAGAACCGCACCCAGTCCAAGGCCAGCGCGGTGCAAGGCGACAGCAGCAAGATGATCAGGGCCAGGATGATTCGCTTTCCCATCCCCCGATTCTAGCGGAATCGGGTGGGGCGGGGTACTTTCAGTCTTTGACAAGTTCCGGTGGCCGTCCTAGACTAGGTTGGCCGCGTGGATAGGGGCCGCGATTTCGGGAAACTTACTGACGTTGGAGTAACCGTGGGGCCCAAGCGCAGACACACCAAGTTCATCTTCGTGACCGGGGGCGTGGTGTCCTCGATCGGCAAGGGGATCACCGCCTCCTCGATCGCTGCCATCATCGAATCCCAGGGCCTCAAGGTCACGCTGCTCAAGCTCGATCCATACCTCAACGTGGACCCGGGCACCATGAACCCGTTTCAGCACGGGGAGGTGTTCGTCACCGATGACGGGGCCGAGACCGATCTGGACCTGGGGCACTACGAACGCTTCACCTCGGCCACCATGAAGCGAATCAACAATGTGACCGCGGGCCAGATCTACGAAGCCGTGATTGGCCGGGAACGTCGCGGGGATTACCTCGGTGGCACCGTGCAGGTCATTCCGCACATCACCGACGAGATCAAGACGCGGGTCATGGCGGCTTCGGATGGCGTGGACGTGTGCATCGTCGAGGTCGGGGGCACGGTGGGTGACATCGAGGGCCTGCCGTTCCTCGAGGCCATTCGGCAGATGCGCTTGGAACTGGGCCGCGAAAACGCCATGAACGTGCACGTGACCTACGTCCCGTTCATCCGGACCGCGGGCGAGGTCAAGACCAAGCCCACTCAGCACAGCGTGATGGCCCTGCGCGAGATCGGCGTGCAGCCCGACATCATCGTGTGCCGGGCCGAAACCGAGATCCCCCCCGAGGTCAAACGCAAGATCTCGCTGTTTTGCAACGTGCCGCCCGAACACGTGATCGCCGCACCCGATCGTCCGTCGGTGTACGAGATTCCTTTGCTGCTCAAGGAAGAGGGCCTCGACGTCCGCATTTCGGAAAGTCTGGGCATCTGGGCGCGCGAGGCCAACCTGTCCGAATGGAAGCGCATCTGCGACACCATGCGACAGGCAACGACCGTGGCCACGATCGCGATCGTGGGCAAGTACGTGGACTTGGTGGAATCCTACAAAAGCCTCAGCGAGGCCTTGCTGCACGGAAGCATTGCGAATCGCTGCAAGGTCAAGCTGAACTTCATCGATGCCGAGGAGCTCGAGAAGGGCGACGACCCTGTGAGTCTGCTGTCGGGCGCGGATGCGATCCTGGTGCCGGGCGGCTTTGGCAGCCGCGCCACCGAAGGGAAGATTCGGGCCATCCGCCACGCGCGCGAAAGCCGTATCCCGTTCCTTGGGATCTGTCTCGGACTGCAGCTTGCCTTGGTGGAGTTCGCACGTAACGTGTGCCATTGCGAGGGCGCCAATTCTACGGAATTCGATGCCCACACGAAGTTCCCGGTGGTGGACCTGCTTCCAGGACAACGCGAGGTGCAGCAGAAGGGGGCGACCATGCGGCTCGGGGCGTTCCCGTGCGAGCTGGTGCCCGATAGTTTGGCGGCCCGCTTGTATGGCACCTGCCAGATCTCGGAACGTCACCGCCACCGCTACGAAGTGAACAACGCCTTCTTGAAGGAATTCCTGGATCAGGGGCTCCGGGTATCAGGGGTGCATATTCCGGCGTCGTCGCAGGGGGATCTGCCCCTGCCCGATGGACGCAACGGGCTGGTCGAGGTCATCGAACTGCCTTCGCATCCGTTCTTTCTGGGGACCCAGTTCCACCCGGAATACAAGTCGCGGCCTCGTGCCCCGCACCCCGTGTTCGTGGGGTTCGTGGCAGCGGCCCTGGCGGCCCGGGGGGGTGTTTGATGTTGGTGTTTCAGGCTCATTGATAGGAGGGTTTCATGATTCGGCAGGCGTTTCTTGGGGTGTCTTGTCTGGCCTTGGCCGGGGTTTTGCTCGTCGGGTGCGGAAGTCCGCCCCCGCCGGACGTCGACAACGCCCAGAACAAGGCATTGCGCATCAGTTCGGGGATCCTGGTCAAGGACTCGCTGAATGCGGGCCGCAACGACGCGGTCGACTGGAAGGAATTCTCGTATTTTGACGACGCGAGGGTCAGCCTGATCATCGCTGTTGGCGAACTGGGCAAGCCCCACGGCGTGTTCGGCGACATCCAGTTGCTCGGCGCGGACGGGGCTCTGCTCGAAAAGCAGCCCGTGATGTCGGTCAAGCGCGACTACACGTTCAATTTCGAGGTCAAGAAGGACCAGAAGTACTTCTTGAAGCTGACGGCCACCAAGGGGGCCGCGGCCTACCAGATCGAAACGATCGTGAAGGTCATCGACCCGTGCGAACTGTGCAAGCCCAACGAAGTGTGCAAGGAAAAGAAGTGCGTGGACCCGACGGTGTGCGTGCCCGAATGCGATTCCAACGAAGTGTGCCGGGACAACGTGTGCGTGGATGCGTGCGGCGGATGTCCGCGCGGCAAGCGCTGCGACGCCAGGTCCGGGCGCTGTTTGACCGTGGGCGGCGGCAGCGGTGGCGGGACCGTGACGCCTGGCAAGAAGGGCTGCGACCCCAAGTGCGAGGACGGCGAGACCTGCAACGAGAAGACGGGCGAATGCGTGGCCGCGGCCACGACCATCTCGGCCACGGTCCTGTCGGTGACCGCGGATGGCACCGGTTCCGTGATCCTGATGAATGTAGGGTCCGAACAGGGGGTCAAGCGTGGGGCGTCGGGCTCGATCGGGGGCGGCAAGTTCCGCTTCAAGGTGAGTCAGGTCACGGCCACCCGCAGCCGCGCCAAGGTCAGCGCACCGCCGGCTGACATCAAGGGGATGACGCGGGCGACGATCGTGAAGTAGCGTCCGCCTCCGGTTCCCCCAGCACCACCATTCGCGTACCAGCCAGTGCCGATGCGACCATGCCCGCGATGTCGAGCTTCGCCTCGATGCGCTCGACCACCTGCGCGCGCGCCGCGGTTTCGGGATGCGGCGGCACGAACAAGGTGCAGCAGTCGTCGCCGGGTTGCCGGGACGTTTCGAAGGTGCCGATGCGCTGGGCCAGGGTGATGGTTTCCTGCTTGTCGTAGGTCAGCAAGGGACGCAGCACCGGCAGGACCGATGCGGCCTCGACCACCGCGAGGTTTTCCAGCGTCTGACTGGCGACCTGCCCCAGATTCTCGCCCGTGACCAGGGCCAATGAACCATGCTCAACCGCGAGCTGATTGGCGATCCGCATCATCATGCGGCGGTACAGAACCACCAGCATGCGCCCGGGGGCATGGTCCCGCAAATCGGCTTGCACCGCGGCAAAGGGCACCATGAACAGGCGCATCCGTCGCTCGTGCGTTGCCAGCATCGCGGCCAAGGCCTCGACCTTGCGCCGCGCCGCGGGCAGGGTGTAGGGTTCCGCGTGGAAATGGACGGCATCGAGGTCGCACCCGCGCCGCATGGCCAGATACCCGGCCACGGGCGAGTCGATGCCGCCCGACAGCAGAAGCATCACCTGCCCGGCCGTGGACACGGGCAGGCCACCGGGTCCGGGCAGCGTGTTGCCGTAAAGGGCCGCGAACGTGGTCTGGATCAGACAGTACAGGATGCGTTCAGCCCCGTGCAGACGAACCGGCACGTGGGTGCGCTCGTACACGATCGAACCCAGGCGCCGGTTCAGTTCGATCGAGTTGATCGGGAAGTCCTTGTCCGCGCGGCGAGCTTCCACGCGGAAACTGCCCGCACCAGCGACGAATTCGTCGGCGAACCGCTCGGTCCAGGACTCGAGTCCCGTGATCTCGCGGTCCATGACCCGGGCCGGTGCGTAGTTCACGACGCCGAACGTGCGACCGATGGCCGCATGGACCTCGGGGCCGACCACGATGTCGGGCATTTGGTTTCCGGTCGCATCCCGGTGCACCACCAGCAGCATGCCGTGCACCTCGCGGACCTTCAGGCCGCCGATCGGGCGCAACTGCCGCTCCAAGGCCTCGCGCAAGCGGGTCACGAAGAACGAGCGACGCCCCCCTTTGAGGAACACTTCCGCATAGCGGACCACGATGGCATTCATCTGCATCTTGATTTCTCAGGCCTTTCTGCGCAGGGATGACGGGAAGAGCTCCGACATGGAGCCTCCATTGTGGATGCATTCGATGGCGCGTGCGAATAGAGGCGCCATGTCCAGCACCACGAAACGGTCCTCGTGCCCGCGGATCTTGTCGAGCACGGGCACCGTGTTACCCAGGATCAGCCGTTCGATCGGCGAGTCGAGCAGCTTTTTGACCGCGTTGCCCGACAGGATCGGGTGCACTGCCACGGCCAGGACCCGTTTTGCGCCGGCCTCGATCAAAACCCGGGCAGCCTCGACCATGGTGCCGGCGCTGGCGACCTCGTCGTCGATGATTAGGGCGGCCTTGCCCCGCACGTCACCGATGATCTGTCGGATCACGGGCTGTTCGGTGTGGTCGACGCGAAACTTGTCGAGCACGGCCACGGGCAGGCGCAGTTCATCGAAGTAGTAGTCGAACTTCTTGGCCGCGCCATGGTCGCCCATGACCAGCACGAAGTCGTCCTTGGCCTGTTCCTGGAACAGCACCCGGTTGAAGTAGTCGAAGAAGATCGGGGCCGCGCGGAGTTGATCGACCGGGATGCGGAAGAATCCCTGGATCTGCGGGGCGTGAAGGTCCATGGTCAGCACCCGGTTCGCGCCCGCGGTCTCAAGCAGGTCGGCCATCAGGCGCGCGGCGATGCTGATGCGGGGTTCGTCCTTCTTGTCCGAGCGGCCATACGGGAAGTACGGCAGCACCGCGGTCACCCGTGCCGCGCTCGCGTACTTGACCGCGTCCAGAAACAGCAGCAGTTCCACCAGGCTGTCGTTGACCGGGTTCGAGGAGGTCTGCACCACGAAGACGTCCTTTTCGCGGACGTTCTCTTCGACGCGCACCATGATGTTTTCGTTCGAGAACTTCAGGATGTTGCTGCGGCCCAGCGGCTGAGCAAGCCGGGTTGCGATGGCGCTTGCAAGCCGGGGATGGGTGGACCCGGAAAAGACCAGCATGTCGGCTTTCATCGGTACCCTCCGGACGTGACGCAGTGCAAGGTCTACAGAAGGAAGGACAGGGCCCAGGAGTTGATGGTCCCCTTGTCGCCGGTTTCGACGTCGACGAGGAGCAGGGTCCAGCGGCCCTCCATGGCCTGACCTTCGAAGCCCTTGAGCTTGAGGCTCTGCTGGATGTCGTTGTTCGTGCCCCCGGCCTGGTCCCACACCACGACCTCGGTGCCTTCGTGCTCGAGGGTGATCATCAGGTCGCCCACGTAGCTGTGCGTGATGTCGAGTTCGATGCTCAGGGCCTTGATGGTGCCCTGGTCGGGCACGTTGATGGCGCGCACCAGGCCCGAGGCCTTGCCGTCGGGGATGGCGACGTCCGCGATATCCTCGTAGCGTTTGACCATCGCGTTGTCCGAAGGCAGCGCTCCGCACAGGGAACCCGCGGGCGAGAAGCAGTTCTCGCGGACGCCGCTCAGGCCGAAGGTCGAATCACCCACGCGTCGGCGCACGGTTTCGAGCATGTCCTTCCATGACACCTTGTATTCGTGCGAGATCGCGTGCTCGAGCTTGGCCAGCAACGGGGCCGCGAATTCGTTCGCATCCGCGGACACCTCGACCACGCTCGACATGATGTCGACCTTGTCCCAGCCGCCCTTGCCCTGGAGGATGGGGCGCACGTAGTACTCGTACCCCAGACAGCCGCCGTACAGGTAGATCTGGTAGAAGTCCGGGTAGCTGGGGCGCGACCAGAAATCGCTGGCACCCAGCATGCTGTGCCCGTCGTAGGCCACGATCTCGTGTTCGGACAGGGCCTTCTGGAAGTTGGCGAAATGGGCGTGGTCGCCCAGGCCCGCGAAGTCATGCGGGGAATACATGTCGATCTCCATGACGACGTCGCCGATGGTCTTGGCGAAGCGGCGTCCGATCGGGGCGGGCGTGACTTCGGTGTAGCCGGCCTGACCGAGCCAACGGGCCATGGTCGCAAGGTTTCGCACACCGGCTTCGGACTCGGTGATCTCGCCGTCGCCAATCTGCCCGAACAGCACCACGCTGGTGATCTTCTTGTCCGCTACGAGGAGGTCGTATTCGGGATACGTGATCTTGTCCGCAGGCACCAGCTTGGACACGGTGATCGACATCTCCTGGGTTTCGATCTTGCAGGTGCTCTTGGTGGGGTTCCACATGTACCAGTAGATCGACGCGCTGAGGGCCATGTGGCTGTCCGGGTCTGCGCAGGTGTCGCCCGCCTTGGACCAGACTTCGTCCGGGGCCACTGGCACCACGGCCGTAAATACCGAGCCCACCGTGACGCCATTCTTGGCCTTGTTCAGCAGCACCGCATTGATGCCTCGGATCCGGAAGTGGGTCTTCTGGTCGCCGTCGACGTTCTTGGCTTGTTCGGCGGTCATCCACACCCCGTCCACGCGCCATTCCACGCGCTGGTCCGAGGTCGAGTCCTCGGCCAGGGATTCGAGGTAGAAGTCGCCCTGCTTGCGCAGGTAGGTCATGGCATACTGCCCGAGCAGCGCCGGGGCTTCGTCACGGCTCCAGTTGGACGCCACCCGCACGTCGGCCTCGATGTCCACCTCGACCTCGATCCCGTCCGGATTCATGTACTGGGTGTCGGCCTTGGAGAGGTTCGACTGGTCCTGCAGGAACGGATTGTCCGCATCCCCCGTGGCACCCTCGCTGCCGCAGCCGAGCGTGAACGCCAGGACCGACAGGAATGCCCACAGACCGGAGAAACGTTGGAACCTACGCATGTGAACCTCTTCCGTTCAAAGAGGCCAATATCATACAATGTTTAAGGGCTCTTTGGGAAGTCTTTTCAGGCGGTGTGGCGGGATCGCCGGACGCGCAGGGCGACGCATGCCAGCAGACCGAGCAGCCAACCCATCGGAGTGTTCTGGGAACCCGCCGAACATCCACCACCGCTGCCGCCTTCGTCCTCGCCCGCATCGGGCATGCCCGTATCGGTCTGGCCCGGCACGTCGAGCGCGGACGAGGAGGCCACGCACAGACCCGACATCATGTCGCAGACCGGGGTCGCCGCATCACGACAATGGCTTGCCTGTGTGCAGCGCGGTACGCATGCCTTGGCAGCCCCCACGGTGGCGCACAGGTAGCCCGTGCGACAGTCGGTGGCCGTGGTGCACTTGCGCAGGCAGTAGTTCTCGCCAAACACGTAGCCGCAGGTGCCGTTCGTGCCGCAGTCGCTCACGTTGATGCAGCCGATCCGGCCGCAGTATCCGCTGACGAACATGGGGTCCGACGGGGCGCTCACGCATTCCCAGGCCGCTCCGCAGTCCGTGGAACCCGCGCAGTCCTCGCCCAGCAGGTCGGCGCCGCCCGCGCAGTCCGAGTCCTGGGCGTCGATGTTCCCGTCGCAGTCGTTGTCCGCGTCGTCGGCGCAGATTTCGGCCACTGGCGTCACCTCGCCCACGCAGGCCCCCCATGCGCCGCTGGTGCAGGTGCTTTGTCCATCCTGGCATGCGCCGATCTTGCGGGTGGCTTCGGCACCGGTGTAACAGTCGCGGGTGGCAGCCTCGGTGCAACCGTCGCCCGTGCAGGCACTCCACTCGCCCCAGGCGCAAGCGGCCGTGCAGGTCCGTGTTCGGGTCCCGCCCGAGGGGCAGGCCTCGGTGTCGGTCGCGCCATCCGCGCAAGCCCCTTCACCCGCACAGGGGCCGGGCTCCCAGACACAGTTGTCCGAGCAGGTGCTGGTGCGCGTACCGCAGTTGCCGCAGGCCTCGGACTTCTGGGCCGCGGGGCTGCACACGCCTTCGTTCTCGCAGGAACCCCAGGCGCCCCATTCGCCCTGGGCGTTGCAGGTGCGCACCTGGGTCCCGCACTGGAAGGGTGCGGGCGCTGGTGGGCAGGGCTGGGTTTCGGTGTCGCCATCGTCACATTGCAGGGGCACGGGTTCCACCGTCAGGGTGGCATCGTAGAAGTTCGGGTTTGCGGCATCGCGGGGGAATACCTTGACCAGATAGGAGCCGGCCACGAGCGCATTGGCGGTCGACGAGGTGTACGTACCGGCTTCGAGGGCCGTGCCCACCGAGCCTCCGGCACCGTTCTGCATCACCACGTCCAGGCGTCCGGCCAGCGGCGTGTGTGTCGCCAGGAACGTCACCTTGGACAGGGCCGTGATCTCGAAGCTGAACCAGTCGTCGTCGCGCGAGATGAGGTCAGCGATCGTGCCCAGAGCCGCGGGTTTGGCCGTGCCTGTGCTGTCGTCGTTCTCGCGGCTGTCGTCGCTGACCTCGGGCACGGTGATCAGTCCTGTTTCGGGGCGGTCGTAGGAGCACCCGATCCCGCACTCGTCCTTGACGACCTCGGCCTCCGCATAGAACTCGGCCTCATCGCCCGTGTCGTCTCCGAATGCGGAGCTGCAGTCGAACGTCTGGTCGAACTTCTTGCCCACATCCGTGGGCAGGATGGTGAAGCGGGTGTTCCAGACATTCTCGTCACCGGCAAGGTCATCCTCGTACACCCAGATGGTCACCACGTCGCCTTCGGTGAACTTGACGTCGTCTTCGGTGATCTCGATGCGCACGCTGCACCAACTCTTGCTGTCGTCGAGCAGCACCTTGTCGAGGATGGTCAAAGTGATCTTGGCGTCGTCGACCGTGTCGTTTACCGATTTGGTCGCTGGCAGGGCCAGGGCCGCCACTCCCCACAGCACGAGGGCCGAACAGGGCAGCAGGGTCTTGATGAACGCTCGCAGCATGGTGGCATCCTCCTTCAAACAA
This sequence comes from uncultured Myxococcales bacterium, assembly GCA_964424165.1. Classification (GTDB taxonomy): domain Bacteria; phylum Myxococcota_A; class UBA9042; order DTJE01; family DTJE01; genus CAYRIB01. Next base: position 13,864 of record CAYRIB010000073.1, read on the forward strand.
CGGTACGCGTGACAATAGGATAGTCCATGAACAGCGATGAGTATGCGCGAACGGGCCGGGGGGGTCAAGGCGAGTGAGAGGGTCTTGGGGGGAAGGGCGATGCGGGTCGTGTGCAACCGGGCGGTTTGGGAGTGCGGCAGCTTGCTGCCGCTTTTCGGGTGATTTGATCCGCCTTGGAGGAACAAAGCGCAAGCAAGCTTGCGCACTC